>JAUIEF010000031.1 GCA_030428785.1 bacterium | reverse complement strand
GGAGGACGGCCGGCTCGAGGCGTCGCTCGCCGTGGGCCTCGCGACCGGCGACGCGCTCGCCGTCGACGCGTCGGTCACCGGGCTGCGGTACGCGGACGGGGAGCGCGAGCACCTCGCCGTCGACGCGTTGGCCGTCGAGGGTCTCGTGCCCGGCGACGACGGCCTCGACATCGCGCGCGTCGCCGTGACGGGGCCGCGCTTCGCCGCGCGGCGCACCGCCGACGGCGTGCTCGAGGCGGCGGGCTTCCGGCTGGGCGTGCCGACGCCGCCCGTCGCGGAGGCGTCGGACGACGCGCCCGCGGCGCCCGGGGACGCGGTGCCCGCGGGCGACGTCGGCGACGCACGGAGCGGCGACGCCGCCCTCGCCGACGCGGCGGGCGACCCGCCGGTCGGGACGACGCCCGTCGAGACGCCGGCCGAGACGCCCGTCGAGACGCCGGCCGAGACGCCCGTCGAGACGTCGGCGGAGCCGGCGCTCGCCGACGCCGCGCCCGCCGCGCCCGCGCCGGAGCCGGACGACGATCCGGTCGAGGCGCCGCCCGCCGCGCCCGTGCGGCTCGGCGCGTTCGCGCTCGACGACGCCGTCGTCCGCTGGAGCGACGAGGCGGTCTCGCCGCCCGTCGACCTCGCGCTGTCCGCGGGCATCGGCGTCGACGGCCTCGCGCTCGGCGTGGACGACGCGCGCGCGACCTACCGCGTGGACCTCGGCGTGCCGGGCGTGCTCGGCGCGCTCGCGCTCACCGGCGACCTGACGCTCGGCGGTCGGCGCACGGGGCTCACCGCGCGGCTCGACGCGAGCGGCGTCGTCGCGGACGGCGTGCGCGGCTACCTGCCGCCGGACCTCGACGTGACGCTCGTCGACGGCCGGCTCGCCGCGCGACTCGAGGCGCGGCGCGAGGCGCTGCCCGCGGGCGGCGACGCCGTCGCGCTGACGCTCGGCGACCTCACCTGGCGCGACGGCGCCGACGGCGAGGCGATGGTCTCGCTCGGTCGGCTGCGCGTGGACGCGCCGCGGCTCGACCCCGAGGGCGGCGTGCTCCACGTGGGCGAGGTGTCGCTCGCGGGTCTCGAGCTCCTCGGCGACCGGCGGGCCGACGGCGGGATCGACCTCGCCGGGCTCCGGCTGCCCGCGCCCGTCGCCGAGCCCGCGGCGCCCGCCGACGACGCGCCCGCCGACGACGCGCCCGACGCGGCGGCCGCGCCCGGCACGGACGCGCCCCGCGAGGTCGTCGCCGACACGACCGACGACGGCTCGCTCGACGAGCACGAGGCGCCCGTCGCGGAGCTGCCCGAGGTGCGCCTCGACCGGCTCGACGTCGGGCTCGCGAAGGCCTGGATCCGCCGGCCCGACGGCCCGCCGCTCGGCCTCACGGACCTGCGGCTCGTCACGCGCGGTCCCGTCGTGCAGCTCGGCGCGGACCCCGCCGACGCCGAGCCCGTCGCGCTCGACCTCACGGGACGCGTCGAGCCGGACCTCGTGGACCTCGCGGTGGGCGTGGAGGTCGCGCCCTTCGCGGACGAGCCGTCGCTCGACCTCGTCCTCGACCTCACGGACCTGCGCGGCGAGGCGCTCACGGCCTGGGCGCCGGGGCTCGCCGACACGCTCGACGCGTCGGGCGTGCGGGCGGGCAGCTTCCACGCGGCGCTCGACGTCGTGGCGCACGTGCCCGGCCGGCACGCGCTCGCGCCGCGCCTCGACGACGGCGTGGGCGTGGAGCTCGCGCTGCGCGACGTCGGGCTGCGCGCGGCGCCCGACGCGCCGGTCGCGCTCGGTCTCGAGGAGCTCGTGCTCGACGTCGCGAGACTCGAGCCGTCGACGGGCGCGGTGCACGTGCGCAGCCTCGAGCTCGTGACGCCGATCGCGCACGTCGTGAAGCGCGCGGACGGGCTGCACCTCGCGGGCTTCGTGCTGAAGTCGGCGCCGGCGGAGACTCCCGAGGGCGAGGGCGCGACCGCGGCGGAGGCCGGCGAGCCGGAGGACCCGGACGGCGGCGCGTCCGTCGCCGCGGGGGAGCCGGCGGGCGACGGGGGCGCGGCGCCCGTCGAGGCGGGGGAGCCGGCGGGCGACGGCGAGACGACCGCCGGAGCGTCGACGGCGACGCAGCCGGCGGCCGCCGCGTCCGCGACGAAGGCTCCGGCCGCCGGCGCGCCCGCCGCGTCGACGGACGGAGGCGTGGCGACGACCGACACGTCCGGACCCGCGCCCGCTCCGGCCGCCGCGCCGCCCGAGCCCGAGCGCCGCATCGACGACCTGCTCGTCACGGGCCTCGACGTCTCCTACACCGACGAGACGACGACCCCGCCCTTCGTGCTCCCGCTGCACGACCTCGAGGTCGACGTGCGCGGCCTCACGTCGCGCGCGCTCACCGAGCCGGCGCGCATCCGCTCGTCGACCATCCTCGCGATCGGCGCCGCGGAGGACCCCGACGCGACGATCGGCGAGGTCGCCGTGACGACGGACGTCGCGCTCAGCCCGGCGCTCCAGGGCAGCGTCAAGGCGGACATCAGCGCGCTCGAGCTCGCGCCCTTCCGCGGACCCGCGGCGGCCTCGGGCGTCACGCTCACGGCGGGCGTGCTCGACGTGACCGCCGGCGTGCACTTCCCGGGCAACGGCTCCACGCAGGTCGACGCGACGATCCGCCTCACGGACCTCGACGTCTCGGAGGCCGCGGGCGGTCCGCTCGAGCGGATCCTGCGCCTGCCCGCGCCGCTCGGCGTCGTCGTCTTCGTGCTGCGCGACGAGGTGGGCACGATCGACATCCCGCTGGCCTTCGACGTCAAGCAGGACGGGCTCTCGCTCGTCGCGCTCAGCGGCGCGGCCGTCTCGACGCTCAGCTCGCTCATCGTCGACGCGGTGACCTCGTCGCCGCTGCGCCTCGCCACGGCGCTCGGCGACGTGACCGGCATCTCGAGCCTCTTCGGCGACGCGGAGCCGCTCGACACCGAGCCCGTGCTCGTCGGCTTCCCGGCCGGTTCGCCGGGGCTCGTCGGCGGCACGGCGGAGTCGCTCGCCGCGCTGCGCGAGCGCATGCTCGACGACGACCGCATCGTCGTGACGCTGCGGCACGACTTCGGGGAGCGCGACGTCTCGCTCGTCGACGCGCGCTGCAACCCGTCGGAGGAGGACTGCCGCGCGCTGCTCGCGGAGCTCCGCGCGCACCGGGCGCAGCTGCTCGTCAAGCGGGCGGCCGCCTCGGAGGTCGCGCGGGCGGCGCTGCTCACGCGCGGCGCGCCCATGTCGGCCGACGAGGGGCGCGCGCTCCGCGAGGTCGACCGGGCGCTCGGCGAGACGGAGCGCGCGCTCGACCAGGTCGTCGAGATCCTGCGCCCGGGCGCCGAGCGCAAGCGGGCGACGCGCACGAAGTCCGGCTGCCTCGAGCTCGCGTCCGTGCGCCTCTCCGAGATCCGGCGCCTGCTCGTCGGCCGCTACGAGAAGCAGCTCGGCGAGCGCGTGCGCGTCGTCCGCGCGCGCTTCCGCAAGGCGGAGCTGCCGGAGGGCGGTCGCGTGCGCGCCGAGCTCTCGGCGCGCAAGGCCGACTGAGTCAGCGCGCCCCGCCCTCGTCCTCCTCGAGGTCGGCGAGCAGGTCCGAGAGCTCGCTCTCCTCCGGCTGGAGCACGATGACGTCGGGGTCGGCGTCCGCGTCCCCGGGGCGGGAGGCGGCGTCGTCCGGCGGCGAGGTCCGCGCGGCCGGCGCGGGCTCCGCGGCGCGCGCGGCGTCGTCGAGCGCGCGCGTCGGCCGCGCGCAGGCCGACGCGAGGTCGAGGGGCCGGCCGACGTCCCGCTGGAGCGCGGGCGCGCGGAGGTCCGCGCGGTCCTCGAGCCAGGCCTCGTAGCGCGGCAGGGTCCAGGCGCCGTCGGCCGCGCCGGTCTGGAGCACGGTCGGCAGCTTGTGGAGCTGGCCCTGCCGGATCACGGAGCGCGCGGCGGTGGAGCCCGCGAGGACCTCGCAGACGGGCACGCGGAACCCGAGGTCCTCGCGGTGGCGGAGCTGCTGCGCCACGACGCCGACGAGGCTCGTCGCGAGGCGCGAGCACACGCTCGGCTGCTGCTCGGCGGGGAACGCCGACACGAGCCGCTGGAGCGCCTCGACCGTGCTCGACGCGTGGATCGACGCGAGCACGAGGTGCCCCGTCTCGCAGGCGTCGAGCGTGAGGCGCATGACCTCCGGGCGCCGCAGCTCGCCGACCATGAGCACGTCGATGTCCTCGCGCAGCGCGTCGAGGAGCGCCTGCGCGTCGTCGGGCGTGTCGCGGCCGACCTCGCGCTGGCGCACGAGGCAGCGCGTCGGGCGCAGCACGAACTCCACCGGCTGCTCGATGGTCACGACGTGCCGCGCCTCGTTGCGGTCGAGCTCGTGGAGCAGCGCGGCGAGCGTCGACGTCTTGCCGCTGCCCGTGGCGCCCGCGACGAGCACGAGGCCGTCGCGCGCCGCGACGAGGCGCCCGAGCGCCGGGTGGAGGTTGAGGTCGCGCAGCGTGGGGACGCCCTCGGGGAGCAGGCGGATCGCGAGGCCCGGGCCGGCGTGGCTCCACAGGACGTTGATGCGGCAGCGCACGCCGGCGACGACGCGCGCGAGGTCCGCGGAGCGGCGGGCGAGTGCGGCGGGCCAGTCGGCGGGGCCGACGAGCTCGCGGGCCAGGCGCTCGAGCGTCGCGGCGGCGCAGGGCGGGCCGTCGGTGCGGAGCTCGCCGAGGAGGCGCACGGTGGGGGGCGCGTCCGGTTGGAGGTGCAGGTCGCTCGCGCCGTGCGCGGCGGCCTCGCGGAGCATCGCGGGGAGGTCCATGCCCGCCATCATCGGGGCGGGGGCGCCGCGTGGCCAGGGCCGCGGCGCCGGCGGGCGCCGCGTGGCCGTCCCGCCGCCCGGCGCGCGTCTACGCCCTGTGCGGGACGCCTCTACGTCGTCGGGCGCCGCCCGGCGCGGCAGCCGGTCCGGTACAAACGGCCCGGGCCGCGCGTCCTCGGCAACCCACGAGGCCCGCGCACGCCCCGTCTCTCGCTCCCCGATCGGAGGATCCCCGTGTCGAACTCCGCCCTGCCCTCGGTGACCGCCCTCTCCGGCCTGCTCCTCGCGGGCTTCCTCGGGACCTCGTCCCCGCTCACGGCCCAGTGGTCCGAGCAGCACCTGCTCCTCCAGGACGGCGGCGCGGCGGGTCACGCCTTCGGCGCGTCGGTCGCGACGGACGGCGTGCTCGTCGTCGTCGGCGCGCCCGGCTCGGACGACCTCGGCGACGACTCCGGCGCCGCGTCCGTCTTCGGAGCCGCCTCCGGCGCGCTCCTCCGCGAACTCCTGCCGACGGACGGCGCG
Organism: bacterium; assembly: GCA_030428785.1. Lineage (GTDB taxonomy): Bacteria > Planctomycetota > B15-G4 > B15-G4 > B15-G4 > JAUIEF01. Next base: position 31,418 of record JAUIEF010000031.1, on the reverse strand, counting down.
GCCGGCGACGCGTTCGGCGCGTCGGTCGCGGTCGACGGGCCCTACGTCGTCGTGGGTGCTCCCGATGCCGACGCGGTCGCCGAGGACGCGGGCGCCGCGTACGTCTTCGACGCCGCGACGGGCGTCCAGCTCCTCGCGCTCGACCCGGGCGGGCTCGTCGCCGGGGACCGGTTCGGCGTCGACGTCGCGATCGACGGCGGCCACGTCGTCGTCGGGGCGCTCGGCGGGGCGTACCTCTTCGACGCGACGACCGGGGCCCTGCTCGAGAGCCTCGTGCCCGTCGGGGGCCTGCCCGTCGGCGGCACGGGCGTCGCGATCATCGACGGCGGCTTCGGCGAGTCCGTGGACGTCGGCGGCGGCCGCGTCGTCGTGGGCGCGAAGACCGCGAACGGGGCGAGCCTGTACGCGGGCGCCGCCTACGTCTTCGACACGAGCGGTGTCGAGCTCCACGTCCTGAGCACGGGGCCGGCCTGGAGCCAGTTCGGCGGGAGCGTCGCGATCGACGGGGACACGGTCGCCGTCGGCGCGCGTTACGCGAGCCCCAACGGCAAGGACTCGGGCGCCGCGTTCCTCTACGACGCCGTGACGGGTCAGCAGGTCGCGAGCCTCGCGCCGACGGACGGGCACATCTTCCAGCACTTCGGCTCCGCGGTGGACGTCGACGGCATGCGTGTCGTCATCGGCGCCGAGTGGGACAACGAGGCCGTGTTCGCGGCCGGCGCGGCCTACGTGTACGGCGCGGACGGCGGCGGCCCGGTGGCCAAGCTGCTCGCCGGTGCCGCGACGGCGAACGACGAGCTCGGCGAGGCGGTCGCGGTCGCCGGGGACGTCGTCGTGGCGGGCGCCGCGCGCGACGACGACCTGGGCGACGCGTCCGGCTCGGCCTCCATGTTCGGTCCGTCGGCGTGGACGGACATGGGCGGCGGCAGCCCCGGGTCCTCCGGGACGCCCGCGCTCGCGGGCGAGGGCACGCTCGTCGGCGGGACGCCCGCGGGCGTGTTCCTCTCGTCGGCGCCCGCGGACGCGCCGGTCGTCGGGTGGCTGTCGCTCGCGCCCGTGCCCTTCGACGCGCTCGGCGGGACGGTCCACGCGTACCCGTTCGTGAACCAGTGGTTCTTCTCCACCGACGCCGCCGGGGAGCTCTCGGCGGGCACGACCTGGCCGGCGGGGCTGCCGTCGGGCACCGACTTCTGGGTGCAGTTCATCTGCCAGGACGCGCCGGGACCGGGCCTCGTGCTGAGCAACGCGGTCCGGGGGCGCACGCCCTGATCGGAGCCGGCGTCGCGTGACGGTGCGCCGGCGTCTCCCGCGGGGGGCGCCGGCGGCCGGGAACGTCGCCGGGTGGCCGGCCCGTCGCCGTCAGGCGGTCTGCGTCGGGCGCGGCGCCGCGCGGCGCGCGCCGGACGTGAGCATCGACGCGAGGTGGTTGAGCTGGAGCTCGGCCTGCTCGAGCTCGGACTTCGCCGCCGCGAGCTCGGACTCGAGGGCGCGGAGCTGGCGCTCGGCCTCGGCCGCCTTCTGGAAGGCCTCGCGCGACTTGCGCTCGAGCGTCTCCTCGCGGCGGCTCCGTCGACCCGACGGCGCCTGCCGCTCCTGCTTGTAGGCGTCGAGCGCCTCGAGCCGCTCGAGCGCCGAGCGCCGCGTGTCCTGCGCGTGCTTGCGCGCCGGCACGAGGTCGGACTCCAGCCGCTTGATGCGCTTCTTGAGGCCGCGCGCCGCGTCGCCCAGGGCGGCCATCTCGCCGGCGGCGCCCTCCTCCGGGTCCGCGTCGAGCGCGATGTCGTCGACGGCGGAGACCATGGCGACGGCCGGCATCTGGTCGATCATCGGTCCGACCGGGCGTCCGACCATGTCCACCGGCACGAGGCCGCGGAAGCGCAGCGGCGTGAAGACCATGGACGCGTCGACGGACTCGCGAACGAAGAGCTCGGGCGAGAGGTCGGAGAGCACGTGGAGCTCGGCCTCGATGCGCACCTCCTCGAGGATGCGGCGCAGGTCGTCCTCCATGGAGGCGCGCGCGCGCTTGTTCACGACGAGGATCACGCGGATCTTCGCGTCCTGCCAGAGCGGGGCGCGCGTCATCATGTACGCGAGCAGGAGCTGGAGGCGGCCCGTCTTGTCGGGCGCCCACCACACGTCGATGCGGCGCTCCTGCGGGGCCTTGCCCGCGACGGCGACCCAGTCGTCGGAGCAGCCGTCGAACACGACGACGTTCACGCCGAGGCTCGCCGCGGACTCGACGCGCTCGGAGAGGCGCTTGCTCTCCGCGTCGCGCGGGCGGTCGACCTGGTCGCACCAGTTGAGGAGGATCGTGTTCGCGCTGATGGGGCCGAGCCCGTACGACTGGATGACGGTGCGCGCGGCGATCTCGGCGGACGGCGCGGTGACGACGAGCGGGAACGCGGCGAGCGAATGCGCCTCGAGGTCGTCGGCGAGCTCCTTGCGCAGGAGCGCGCACTTCTGGAGCGCGGTGTGGCCCTGGCCCTCGAGCACCTGGACGACGGTCGTCATGCCGGCGCCGCCCTCGATCCACGAGGCGAAGCGCACGGCCGGCGCGCGGCGCCGCGGCGTGTCGGAGAAGAAGAGCAGGTGCGGGCGCCAGTTGCGCGCGTGCACGGGCTCCTTCGCCATGGCGAGGATGTTCTTGCGAGCGCCGTGGAAGTACTGGTCCCGGCGGCCGTCGCTCCAGCGCTTCTGGCGCGTGATGCGCTGCACGAAGAGCTGGAGCGCGAAGAGGAACGCCAGCGCGACGACGCTCGCGAGCGGGTTGATCGCGAGCATGACGCCCAGGCACGCGAGCGCGCCGACCATGCTCGTCCGCATGTCGAACCAGCGGAAGCGCGGGCGGAAGCTCGGGCTGTTCGCGCGCGCCTCGAGGGCCGTCGCGTAGTTGAGCAGCCCGTACGAGATGAGGAAGAACATCGACACGATGGGCGCGATGACGTCGACGCCGCCCAGGGCGACGACCGCGAGCGCGATGCCGAGCGTGAGCAGGACGCCGAGGCGCGGGTTCCCGCTGGCCCCGAAGCCGCGCGCGAAGGGCGACAGCCCGGGGAAGATCTTGTCCGCGGCGAGCGCCTGGAGGATGCGCGGCGCGCCCATGAAGGAGGCGAGCGCCGAGCTGAGCGTCGCGGCGACGATGCCCGCGGTCATGAGCACGGGCATGACCGAGATCCGGTTCATCGCCTCGTAGTCGGCGGTGAGCTCCACGGACGTGAGGCAGCCGGCGGCCACGACGGCGGCGGCGCCGTACACGACGAGGCTCGTGAAGACGGCGGCGAAGGTGCCGGACGGCAGGCTGCGGCCCGGGTCGTCCAGGTCGCCGCTCATGCTCACGCCCTGCGTGAAGCCGGTCACCGCCGGGAAGAAGAGCGCGAAGAGCACCCAGAAGCCCGGCGCGTCCGGCGCCCCCTGGTTCCAGTTCTCCTGGAGCTGCACGAGGTCGAAGCCGCGGATGCCGCCCACGAAGTACGAGCCGAGCGCCGCGACGAGCGCGGCCATGACGACGTACTGGAGCTTCGTCGCCCAGTCGCTGCCGAGCCACGCGAACACGAAGAGGAAGAGCGTCGCCGCCGCGGCGACGCCCGTCGGACCGAGGTCGAGGTCCGGCGGCAGCATGAGCGCGACCGCCTCGCCGAGACCGATGCAGTAGAACGCGACGGACACCGACTGCGCGAGGAACAGCACGATGCCCAGCGCGCCGCCGTACGTCACGCCGAGGCTGCGCGAGATGAGGTAGTAGTCGCCGCCGCCCTTGACGCGCATGTTCGTCGCGATGGCGGAGAGCGACGTGCTCGTGAGGATCGAGATCGCGTGGGCGATGCCCAGGATCACGAGCATGCGGACCATGCCCGCGCCGCCCACGACGTAGCCGAGGCGGCGGAAGAGGATCAGGCCCAGGATCGTGAGGATGCTGGGCGTGAAGACTCCGGCGAAGGTGCCGAGTCCGGCGGGCTTGGTCTCTGGCTTCGACATCGCGGTCCGCGGCGGGCGGACCCCTGTCTATCGGCCCGGCCGCGGGGCGGTCTTCACCCGGAACCGGGGGGGGCGCTCCGGGGCCCGGACGGGCGCGGAACGGCCGTCAGACGCCGGGCGCGCGCAGGACGGGGGCGGTCTCGGTCGTCGTGTCCGCCCTCCAGCCCGCCGCGACGATCGCGCCCGGGTGCCGCTCGCCGAGCTCGCGCTCGAGCCGCTGGAGGATCTCGGCGGCCTGGAGCAGCGGGTTGCCGGCGCCCGCGCGGTCGCGCAGGGCCCGCGTGCGGACGAGCAGCCCGTCGACGTGGTAGCGCTCGAGCCACGCGTCCGCTGTGCTCAGCAGGTAGCTCTCGGCCTTGCCGCGCCGGACCTCCTCGGGGTCGCTGTCGGGGCGGGCGCGCGGGCGGCGGAAGGTGTCCTCGACGACGGGGCGGCCGTCGACCGCGTCGCCCTCCGCGGGCCACGCGAGCACGACGCCCACGCCGTGCGCGTGGAGCGTGTCCACGAGCGCGGCGGCTTCGGCGGGGGAGCCGAGCCGCGACGCCGGCGCGACGTCCGCGACGAGGGGACGGTCGGCGCCCGCGGGCGTGCGGCGCTCGCTCCACGACGGGAGCACGAGGAAGGTCTCGGGGCCGCGGCCCGGGCCCGCGGGCAGCGGCGCGCCGACCTCCGCGGCGCCGCGCAGGGCGACCTCGTCGCCGCGCAGACCCTCCGGGACGACGACGCCCGCGAACTCGAGCAGCCGGCGCGCGAGGGTCGCGGCGTCGAGCGACGGGTCCCACACGCGGTCCGGCACCTCGAGCAGCCGCGGCGGCGTGGTCGGCCGGCGGCGCGTGCGCCAGGGCGCGTCGGTCCACGCGAAGGAGAGGTCCACGACCTCGGCGAGGTCGTCCCGCCCGGGCGGCAGCCGCCGCGCCATGGGGTCGCCCTCGGGGCGGCTCGTCCCGCCGCGCGTCACGTGGTAGCGGTAGCGGTGGCCGCGGCAGCGCCCGGGCACGAAGACCTCCCAGAGGTCGTCGCCGCGCGGCTCCATGGGGACGCGCAGCCCGCGCGTCGCGTCCTCGAGCTCGACGGCCTCCGCGCCCGGCGCCCAGTGGAGCGCGTGCAGGCCGGGCACCTCGTCGACGAGCGCGGGCCGGGCGCCGAGCTTCTCGTGCAGCCGCAGGTGGCGTCCGGCGCGGAAGAGCGTGCGGTCCATGTCGTCGAGGATCGTCGGCGTCTCGAGCGCGAGGTCGCCCGCGGGGGGGCACGTCTCCTGCCGCGAGGCGCGGAGCCGCGTGATCGCCGACTCGACGCCGGGGAGCGCCGCGAGCTCGCCCGGTCCGTGGCGCGCGCGGCGCCGCCAGTTGGGGCGCTCGCGCCAGGTGCCGGGCACGTTGTGCGGCCGCGTCTCGTGCCACAGGTCCTCGAGGTTCACGAGGAGCAGCGGCGACGGCCCGCGGCCGAGCTGCTCGAGGCACGCGAGGACGAGGTCGTCGTCGCCGGCGTGCGGCGCGAGCCGGCCCTCCGCGACGAGCCACTGCCGCAGCTCGCGCACGACGCGCGTCCGCCAGGCGCGGGCGTCGCGTGCGCCGTCGTCGTCGAAGAGGCCGAGCGACTCGAGGTCGTCGATGTCGAGGCCCTTGCGGAACGCCTCGAAGGTCGGCATGTCGTGCGTGTTGAGGCTCGCGACCGCGCGCGGGTTCGGCTGGCTCGGCGCGCCGCCGCCCACGCCGAACTGGAGCACGCTCAGCCGGCGGACGTCGTGACGCTCCATGCACGGGCGCACGCCGCGCGGCACGGTGCCGAGGTCCTCGCCGATGATCGTCGCGCCGTGCCGGTGGCTCTCGAGGCACAGCACGGCCGTCTCCTCCTCGAGGCGCCCGCGCACGTAGCACCCGTGCGTCGCCTCCATGCCGTGCGGCACCCAGTAGAGGCGCAGCAGCGACATGACGTGGTCGACGCGCAGCACCGTCGCGTGGCGCAGGTGGTGGCGCAGCGTCGCGACGAGGTAGCGGTAGCCGTCCTTGCGCTGCGCCTCGGGGATGCGCGGCGGGAAGCCCCAGCACTGACCCTTCGTGAAGAAGGAGTCGGGCGGCGCGCCGGCGCCCATGCCGTGCGCGAAGAGGTGCGGCCAGCGCCAGGTGTCGTAGCCGCAGGAGTGGACGCCCAGCGGCAGGTCGAGCAGCAGGCCCGTGCCCCGCTCACGGCCGTCCGCCGCGACGCGCTGCATCTGGAGGTGGGCGTACCACTGCGCGACCTCCCAGGTGCGCACGGCGTCGGGCAGGAGCTCGGCGTCGCGGATCGAGCCGGCGCGCATGCGGTCCGGCCAGTGCTGCCACGCGCAGCCCCGCGACTCGACGGCGGCGCGGAAGCGCGCGTAGTCCGTGACGACGGGCCGCTCGTCGAGGAACTGCCGGAACAGCTCGAGCCGCGGGCCGCCCTGCGCGTGCAGCGTGCGCGCCATGGCGGCGAGGGCCGGCTTGCGCAGCGCGAAGAGCCGCTTGTAGTCGAGCTTCTCGGCGCCGCGCAGGCGGTCGCGCTCCTCGAGCCAGGCGGGGTCCGCGGTGAGCGCGCGCGCCTCGTCCGACGCCTTCCACTCGGGCTCGGCCGTCGGGTCGACGTAGAGCTCGTTCCAGCAGAGGCGGCTCGTCGGCGCGTAGGGGCTCGGCTCGAGGAGCGGCTCCTCGAGGAAGGCCGGCAGCAGCGGCAGCGTCGCGACGGCGCGGCCGCCGCGCTCGCCGGTCCAGCGCACGAGGTCGCCGAGGCGCGTGTAGTCGCCGACGCCCCAGTCGTCGGGGTCGCGCAGCGCGTAGGTCGGCAGGAAGCTGCCCCACGCGCGCGTGCCCTCGGGGCCCTGGCCCGGCGGCGGCGCGAGCGACGCCGTCTCCGCGCGTTCGGGCGCCGCGATGACGTGGACCTCGGCCTCGTGCCCGCCGGCCGTGAGGCGCAGGCGGTGGTACCCGAGCGGCAGCACGAGGCCCGTCGTCCACGCGCGCACCTCGACGTCCTCGCCCTCGCTGCGGCCGATCCAGGTGAGCGGGATGTCGCCGAGGTCGCGGTGCACGGAGCGCACGTCGCCGTCCTCGAGGTGGAAGGCCGCCGTCGCGACGCCGTGCGTGTGCCGCCCCGTGAGCCGTACCTCGATGGGCGGGACGCGGCCGTTCCACGCGACGAGCACGGGTTCGACGAGCTTGCGCGCCTCGCGCGCGCGGCGTTCGCGGAGCGCGCCCGGGACGTCCGCCATCGTCGTGACCGGCGCACCGAGCGCCGCGAGCACGGCGAGCAGCGTCTCCGGCTGCGCGTAGACCCGCTTGCCCCCGAGGTCCGTGTACCCGACCTGCACGCCGTACGCGTGGGCGAGGCGGTGGAGTTCCGTCGGGACGGTCATGGGCGGGGACGATCGGTGGTCGCGAGGGGGGACTGGAGCTCGGGACGGGTCATCGTGCCGGAGCGCCGGGGGAGCGGTAAAGTCGGTGTCGGGCTGCCTGGGAACTTGCAGCCGCCCGAGCGCTCCGCGCTCGTCGGCTGAAGATCCTGATCCTGGTTCCTGGGCATCGGGGGGCCTCGACGGCCGCTGCGCGGGGTGGGGGCGCGGGCGGAGCGCGGTCGGGGGGAGCCCGGGCGTCGGTCCCGGGGTCATCGACTCCCGGCGATGTCGTCGAGGATGCGTGCGACGCGGTGGGCCAGGCCCGGCACGTCTTCGACGGCGGTCTGCCAGATCGTCGCCCAGTCCACGGAGAAGTATGCGTGGACCACCACATTCCGGAGTCCCACGGCGAGGTGTCACTCGACGTCGGGGTGCGCTGCCTTCAGTTCGGCCGAGATCCGCCCGGCGGCCTCGCCGATCACGGTGAGCTTCTGCAGCACGGCGGCCTGGAGGAGTTCGTCGTCGCGCAGCCGGTCCGCATCGGCGTCCTGCAGGAACCGTCCGAGCGCCGCGTCCGCCGCCAGGATGTCCCTCAGGAAGAGCTCGTCAGGCCGCATAGAGCAGCTGGGCCGAGGCGAGGACCTGCTCGCGCAGGTGAGGCTTGAGACCCTGCTTGGGCACGAGATCGACGGGGCGCCCGGCGAGCTCCGAGAGGCGCCTCTGCAGACGGAGCACGTGGAACAGACCCACCGGGCGTGCCGGGTCGAAGACGACGAGCAGGTCGATGTCGCTGTCCGGTGCGAAGTCGTCGCGAAGGACCGAACCGAACGCGCTCAGCTCGACGACGTCGAACTCCTCGCACACGGCGGAGAGCGCATCGCGGGAGACGGGGAACCGGTCGCTCGTGCTCATGACCGGACCATCCTGCTTCGCCTGCGGAAGTAGGTCAACGCCCGGGCGTACTCGAAGCCAGGTGGGCCCGGGGGTAGGGTTGGACCCCGAAAAGGCGGCTTGACTCGAGCCCCGGGAGAGCTGCCCGGGTGGTGGAGTCGGCTGTGCGTGCTCGACAAGCAGCGCCACGCGCTTGCCCACGCGTACTTCGATGACGTCGAGGTCCGAAACGGCAACATGATCTGCCGCCACGAGTCGTTCGGAAACCAGGCGCTCGAGATCTGCTCCGACTCGATCGAGGACGGACTGGCACTGGCCGTCGAGCTGGTCGCGGATCTCCAGCTCCTGGACCCTCGTGTGGATGACAGGTGGAGCGTGGAGTTCGACATGTACGACTACTGGGTTGCCGGGGACGAGTTCCCTCGCGTTCGGCGAGCTTTCGACACTGTGCGCGGTCGGATCGGAGCTTGGTCCGAGGATCAGCGCCTCACGCGACTGTCGGCCGCCCGTGCTGCCCGGCTCGATCTGCTCGATCGGTCGAGGCAGGGGATCCGTTCCGCCTGACGGCCCCTCCCTCAGACCGCCACGAGCTCCTCGTACAGCGTGTCGCGCAGCACGGGCTCGCGGCCCGTCTCACGCACGAGCTCCGCGAGGCGCTCCGTCGTGAGGCCCTGCGGGGTCGTCGCGCCGGCGTCGTGTGTGATGTGCTCCTCGACGACCGTGCCGTCGAGGTCGTCGGCGCCGTAGTGCAGCGCGATCTGCGCGATCCTCAGGCCGACCATGATCCAGTACGCCTTGACGTGCGGCACGTTGTCGAGCATGAGCCGCGACACCATGCGGCGCAGGAGCTGCACCGGCGGGCGCGCATCAAGCTGCGGAAGGCGTTGCGGGGGGGAGTAGCCAGTGAGCCGGAGACGAGTCGTCCCGTGGGCCGTCGGACTCCGTCGAGGTCGTCAGGCTCGCGACATGAGGATGCCGGCCCGAAGGCTCGTCATGCTCGTCGCGCGAGCAGGCGTGATCGATGGAGCGACTGCCTCCGCCACCGCCTCGTCGGGCGGTCAGCGTGCGGCCCGCCGGGGCTCGCTCGGGTCCGAGACGCGGCCCACGTCCGTCGGCCGCCGCGGGATCGTCAGCCGGAAGCGTGCGCCGCCCTGCTCCGAATCGCCCACGGTGACCGCGCCGTGGTGGGCCTCCACCGCCGCGCGCACGATCGCCAGGCCGAGGCCGTAGCCGTCGCGCTGCTCACGGGAGCCCGGTCCGCGGACGAAGGCCTCGAAGATCCGCTCGCGGTCCGGCTCCGGGACGCCGGGGCCGGCGTCGTCGACGGTCACGACGACGCGGTCCGCCTCGCCACCGATGTCCACTGTCACGCGCGAGCCCTCGGGGCTGAAGTCCACCGCGTTGGACGTGAGGTTCCGGAGCGCACGGAGGAGCCACTCCCGATCACCGACGATCGTCGTGTCGCCTCGCGCGCGGATCTCCACGTCGACCCGTCGGCGCCGCGCCTGGCTGAGGTCCCGGTCCAGTCGCAGCTCCGCCTCGGCCGCGAGATCGAACCGCTCGTACCGGACGTCGGGGACGACCGCGCTCGGCGAGCACATCGTCACGAGGTTGTCCACGGCGTCGCCGAGCGATCGCAGCTCCTCGAGGTTGCTCCGCAGCGTCGCGGCCGGGGACGAGCCCTCGTCGTCGACGAGAAGCGCCACCTCCGTCTCGCCGATGAGGTTCTGGATCGGCCGGCGGAGGTCGTGCGCGAGCTTGGCGATCATCACGCGCGCCTCCTTGCTCTCCGTGCGGAGCGTCCGGAGACGTTCGTCGAAGGCCTCGGCGACCGGCCGGATCTCGTTCGGGAGCGCCGCGCTGTCCGGCGGACCGTCCGACCAGTGGGCCTGCGCGGCGACCCGCTTCAGGAGCGACGTGACGCGTCGGCAGTAGAGCGTCGTCGCGAGGATCACGGCCACGGCCGCGGCGAGGACGAGCCCGGCCGACATGCCGGCTGCATCACGCAGCTCCGCCATGGCCGCGGATCCGTCGACGGCGAGCCCGGCCAACTGGCCGCCCTGCAGACGCGCCGTGCGAGCCCGCACGGACCCCGACACCTCGACGGTCGTGTCCAGGACGCGTGGGTCGAGGCCGGCGCGCGCGAGCAGGTCCGCGTCACCGGCGGTCGCGACGACGGGTCCCTCCGCGTCGTCCCAGACGGTCCAGCCGAACCGGTACTCCGGGTGCCCCGCCATGAGCAGGGCGACCGCGCCGCCGAGCGACGCCTCGTCGACGGTGCGGCCCGCGACGAGCATGTCGAGCTCCACGAGCTCCTCCTCGAGGAGCCGATCGACGGTCTCTCCGGCGGACGACAGCAGCAGGTAGCCGCACACGCCGGCCAGGGGCAGGACGATCGTGACGATGAGGCCGGTCGTCATCCAGACGAGCCGGTTCGAGAGCGACCACCCGGCGGGACGCGTCACGCCTCGGTGTCCGGCGCGGTCATGCGGTAGCCCTTTCCCCGCTCCGTGTGGATGAGCGGCGCGCCGACCGCGTCGACCTTGCCGCGGAGCCGGTACACGATGACGTTGACGACGTTCGTCTCCGGATGGAAGTCGAGGTTCCAGACCTGGCGCAGCAGGTCCATGTGCGTGACGCACGCGCCCCGCGCGCGAGCGAGCACCATGAGCACCTCGTACTCCTTCACGGTCAGGTCGAGGAGGCGGCCCCCGCGCGTCACTCGACGGCTCCCCGTGTCGATCACGAGGTCCGCGATCTCGAGGGTCGGCATCGCGTCCCGGCGCCGGAGGACCGCCTGGACGCGGGCGAGCAGCTCCCGGAAGGCGAACGGCTTCACGATGTAGTCGTCCGCGCCGAGCTCGAGACCCTTCACGCGGTCGTCCAGGGTGTCGCAGGAGGACACGAAGATGACGGGGGTCGCGTCCCCGCGATCCCGAAGGGTGTCGAGCACGTCCCAGCCCGAGTCGCCGGGCAGCATGATGTCGAGCAGGATGAGGTCGAAGAAGCCGACGGCGTGCCCGGCGATCACCCGGGCCGCCTCCTCGGCGTCCCCGGCGGCGGTGCAGGCGTACCCCGAGTGCTCGAGGCCGCGCGCCGCGTACCGCTGGTACTTCGGGTCGTCGTCGACGAGCAGCAGCCGTCCGGCGGCTGGACCCCCTCCGCGGCTCGGAGCGTCGTCTCCGAGGTCGTCCTGCGCCGGAATGCCGTCGGGGGAGTCCATCGACCGGAGCTGATTGAACCGTGTGGCCGCGCGGCTCCGCATGATGAACGCGTCATGGACCGCGGGGCGCGCCGCGCCGACCGGACGCCGGATGACGCAGACATCACGCGCGACGCCCGCCGGCCGCGGGGAGACTCGACCGCTCGCGGACCGTGCGGGCGGAAGGCCGACAGGAGGATCCTCCCAGGAGTCCTCACCTCCAGCAACCCGTCCGGCCGACAGGACGAGCGGTCCCCCGCGCTCCCGGAACCCCATGCGTGCCTCGCTGAGCCTGTGCCTGACGCTGCTGACGGCCTGTGCGGCCGGGGAGTCCTCCGTCGACGCGGACCACGTGTCGGAGGGCCTCTCGACCCGGATCGGCGTCGGGCTCCCGGCCGGCTCGGAGGAGCCTCCCACGGGCCTGCCCGACGGCGTCGACGTCTCGGACGGGCTCTCGCGCGACGAGGCCGTCGCGGTGGCGATCTGGAGGAGCCCGGACTTCCACGCCGCGCTCGCGGACCTGAGCGTCGCGCGCGCGGAGGTCGCCGCTGCCGGCCTGCTCCGGGACCCCGTGTTCACGTTCCTGTTCCCGCTGGGTCCCAAGGCGTACGAGGCCACGCTCGGCCTCCCGCTGGACGCGCTCTGGACGCGGGCCGAGCGGATGGACGTCGCCGACCGGAACGCACTCCGGGTGGCGGAGCGCCTCGTGCAGGACGGACTCGACCTCGCGCGCGACGTGCGGTCCGCGTGGGTGGACTGGGTCCTCGCCGCGAGGCGCGCGTCGTGGACGCGCGACAACGCGTCGCGGCTCGCGGAGGTCGCGTCGCTGGAGGGCGTCCGCGCGACCGCCGGGGAGATCAGCGTCGCGCAGGGGCTGGCGGCCGGTCTCGAGGCGGAGCGCGCCAGGGAGGACTCCTCCGCTGCCGGACTCGCCGAGTCCCTGGCGCGCACGCGACTCGCGATGCTCATGGGGCTGGAACCGCACGCCCTCGACGACGTCCGGATCGACGCGGCCGCCGGCACCCGACCCCCGGCCTGGACCGTCGAGTCGCTCACCTCGGTGGCGCTCTCCGGCCGGCCGGACCTGGGCGCCGCCGAGGCCGAGCTGGAGGCCGCGGGGGCACGCGTCGGCCTCACGCGGGCCGAGGCCGTGAACATCTCCCTGCTGCTCGACGTCAACGAGCGGATCGAGCACGGCGAGCCGGGGCTCGAGTGGGGACCCGGCTTCGTGATGACGCTCCCCGTCTTCGACGGCGGGGAGGGGGCGGAGCGCGTGGCGCTCGCGGAGTTCGACCGGGCGCGCCGGACGTTCGTCGCCGCGAGGCACCGTGTGGTCGACGCGGTCGAGCGGTCGTTCGTCGACGTCGAGGAGTCCGCCGCACAGCTCGCCCGGTGGCGGGACGTCATCCTGCCCGGCCTCGAGCACCAGCTCGCGACGGTCCGGAAGAGCCACGAGCTCGGCGACGCCGACCGCCTCGCCGTCCTCGCGGTGACGGGGCTGCTCGAGGAGGCGCGCCTCCGTGAGATCGAGCTCGACGCCGGCCTGCAGCAGGCGCGCGCCCGTCTCGAACACAGCGTCGGTCGGCGGCTCGACCTCGTGGAGGACGTCGCGCCCGCTCGCCGCCGACCCGCCGAACCCCTGATCGGGAGGGCCTCGCCGTGATCTGGTCGCACCGCAGCCGCGCCGTCGTCGCCCTCGCCGCTCTCTGCCTGGCGGTCGGGTGCTCGGTCGAGCCCGCCGAGGCCTCGGCCGGAGGAGGCGCGCCGGCGGTCGTCGCCGCGCCGGAGGAGGGGGTCTCGACGGTGACGCTGACGCCGGACGCGGAGCGGCGGCTCGGCATACGCACCGCCGCCGCGCGCGTCAGCTCGCTGCGGGAGACCGTGGCCTCGGCCGCCGAGCTGACCGTCCCCCCGGGCGGCTCGCTCTCGGTGACGAGCCCGTTCGCGGCGCGCGTCCGCGCGGCGGGCGACGCGCTCCCGCCCGCGGGCCGGCACGTCTCCGCCGGGGAGACCGTGCTCGAGCTCCTGCCACTGGTCGCGCTCGAGGAGGGGGCGCTCGGCATGACGGCGGCCGAACGTCTGCTGGCGCAACAGCTGGAGATGGACCTGTCGCGCGCGAGGATCGCGGCGGCGCGCGCGGTCGCGACGGCCGCGGTCCGGCTCGAGGCGGCGGAGCTCGCGCTCTCCCGCGCCGCGTCGCTGCTCGAGGCCGACGCGGGGTCCGCCCGGATCCGCGACGAGGCGCTCGCCGAGCGGGATCGGGCGCGTGTCGAGCACGAGGCGGCGCTCGGCGAGCGCGACCTCCTGGAGTCGCTCTCGGTGGGCGCTCCGGATGACGCGGACGAGGTGTTCGCGGCGGTCGCCCCCCTCGACGGGGTGCTCGTCGACGTGCGGGTCGGCGAAGGACAGGTGATCGGTCCCGGCGCGTCGCTCTTCCGGATCGAGCGGCACGACCCGCTGTGGGTCCGCGTCCCCGTGCACGCGGCGACGCTCCCGCGCCTCGACGGCTCGCTCGCCGCGACGCTCGCACCGCTCCGGTCCGGGGAGGCGCCGGATGCCGCCGCGCCCGGTCGGGAGGTCCTGCCCGTGGACGGTCCACCCGCCGCGGATCCCGCACGCGCCACCGTCGATCTCTGGTACGCGCTGCCGAACCCGGACGGCGCGTGGGTCCCCGGCCAGCGCGTGACCGTCCGGGTGCCGACGCAGGCCGTCGCGGACGCGCTCGTCGTGCCGTGGAGCGCCGTCGTGTTCGACGCGCAGGGCGGCACCTGGGTGTACGCGCGCGTCGCCGACCTCACGTACCGCCGGACGCGCGTCGACCTCCGGCGCGTCACGGACGGGCTCGCGGAGATCCAGCCCGGCCTCGACGTCGGGACGCTCGTCGTGACCGAGGGCGCGCCGGAGCTCTTCGGCGCCGAGTTCGGCATCGGCTCATGACGCGGCCGAGCACGGAGGAGCGCCGGCGATGATCCGCTGGATCGTGGAGAACGCCATCCGCCTGCGGGTGCCCGTGACGTGCCTGGCGGTCCTCCTGATGATCGTCGGCATCCGGACCGCGGACGACCTGCCGCTCGACGTGTTCCCGGAGTTCTCGCCGCCGCTCATCGAGATCCAGACGGAGGCGCCCGGCCTCTCCGCCGCGGAGGTCGAGAGCCTCGTGAGCGTCCCGCTCGAGTCGACGCTCCACGGCACGCCGTGGCTCGACGTCATCCGCTCGAAGTCCGTCGAGGGACTCTCGTCGATCGTGCTCATCCTGGAGCAGGGCGCGGACCTCATGGAGGCGCGCCAGCTCGTGCAGGAGCGCCTGTCGTTGGCGGCGCAGCAGCTCCCGGGGATCGCCGCGCCGCCCGTCCTGCTCTCGCCGCTCTCCGCGACGAGCCGCGTGCTCAAGGTCGGTCTCACCGCGCCCGACCTCGACCGCATGGCGCTCTCGACGCTCGCGCGCTGGACCATCCGGCCGCGGCTCATGGCCGTCCCCGGCGTGGCCAACGTGGCCATCTGGGGCCAGCGCGATCGCCAGTTCCAGGTGCTCGTGGACCCCGCGCGGCTCGACGCGAACGGCGTGAGCCTCGATCAGGTCGTGCGCGCGGCGACGGAGGCCGCGGACCTGAGCACGGGCGGCTTCGTCGACACCCCGAACCAGCGGCTCTCGGTGCGGCACCGCTCGCAGCTCGGGAGCCCGGAGGACCTCGCGGACGCGGTGATCCCCGTCGCGCCGCGAGCGGTCGGGGCGACGGCGCCCGCCGTCGAGAGGCCGCTCCTGCTCGGAGACGTCACGGAGGTCGTCGAGGACTGGCCCGCGCCCATCGGCGAGGCCGTGATCGACGACGGCCCGGGCATCCTGCTGATCGTCGAGAAGGAGCCGTGGGGCAACACGTTGCAGGTGACGCGCGGCGTGGAGGCGGCGTTCGACGCGCTGCGGCCGGGGCTGGACGGCGTGGAGGTCGACACGACCATCTTCCGGCCGGCCACCTTCATCGAGATCGCGCTCGACAACCTCTCGCGCGCGCTCTGGATCGGCTGCGTGCTCGTCGTCGTGATCCTGGTGCTGTTCCTGTACGACTGGCGCACGGCGGTCATCAGCTCGGTCGCCATCCCGCTGTCGCTCGTCGTGGCGGTCGCCGTGCTCTCGTGGCAGGGGGCGACCGTGAACACGATGGTGCTCGCGGGGCTCGTCATCGCGCTCGGCGAGGTGGTGGACGACGCGATCATCGACGTCGAGAACATCGTCCGCCGGCTGCGCCTCAACGCGCGGTCGGACCGCCCGGAGAACCCGTTCCGAGTCGTCGTCGAGGCGTCGCTCGAGGTGCGAAGCGCCGTGGTCTTCGGCAGCATGATCGTCGTCATCGTGCTCGTGCCGGTCTTCTTCCTCGAGGGGCTCGCGGGCGCGTTCTTCCGGCCGCTCGCCTCGGCCTACGTGCTGGCGATCCTGGCGTCGCTGCTCGTGGCGCTGACGGTGGTGCCGGCGCTCGCGTACTCGCTGCTGTCCGGCAGCTCGCGCGAGCGTCGCGAGTCCCCGCTGGTCGGGCTGCTGCACCGCGTCTACGAGCGCGTCCTCCGGAGCGTCGTCTTCCGTCCGCGGGCGCTCGCCGCCGCGCTCCTCGCCGCCATGCTCGTCGCGGGTCTCAGCGCGCGCTCCCTCGGCGAGGAATTCCTGCCCGAGTTCCAGGAGCGCGACTTCCTCATGCACTGGGTCGGGAAGCCCGGCACCTCGCTCGACGCGATGACCCGGAGCACGATCCGCGTGAGCGAGGAGCTGCGGGCGATCCCCGGGGTGAGGAACTTCGGCGCCCACATCGGGCGCGCCGAGGTGGCCGACGAGGTCGTGGGCCCCAACTTCACCGAGCTCTGGATCAGCATCGACCCCGAGGTCGACTACCCGTCGACCGTGCAGCACATCCAGGAGGTCGTGGACGGGTACCCCGGCCTCTACCGCGACGTGCTGACGTACCTCAAGGAGCGCGTGAAGGAGGTGCTCTCGGGCGCGAGCGCGAGCATCGTCGTGCGCATCTTCGGTCCGGAGCTCGGGACGCTCCGTGAGCGGGCGCAGGTGGTCGCGGAGCGGCTCGCGGACGTCCCCGGCGTGATCGACCTCCACGTCGAGCCGCAGGTGCAGGTGCCGCAGATCGAGGTCCGCTGGGAGCCCGAGGCGCTCGCGCAGCACGGCGTGCAGCTCGGCGCCGCGCGGCGCGCGCTCACGACGCTCGTCCGCGGACGGACTGTGGGACAGTTCTTCGACGAGCAGGCCGTCTTCGACGTCGCCGTCCGAGGCGTCCCGGAGGTCCGGGCGAGCCCCGACGCGCTGCGCGACGTGCTCGTGGACACGCCGTCCGGGCGGCCGGTGGCGCTGGGGGCGCTGGCCGAGATCCGCGTCTCCCCGGCGCCGAACATGATCAAGCGCGAGAACGCGTCACGCCGGATCGACGTGACGTGCAACGTGCGCGGCCGGGACCTCGGGCGCGTGGCGCGGGACGTGCAGTCGCGGCTCGAGGACCTCGGGCACCCGCAGGGCTACCACGTCGAGCTGCTGGGGGAGTTCGCCGCGCGACAGGCTGCGCAGGACCGCCTGGTGGGGATCGCGCTCGCGTCGCTGGCGGGGATCCTCGTCCTGCTGCAGGTGAGCTTCTCGTCGTGGGGGCTGGCGATGCTCGTACTGCTCGCGCTGCCGTTCTCGCTCATCGGGTGCATCGCCGGGGCTTGGGTGGGGGGCGGCACGCTCTCGCTCGGGTCCCTCATCGGCTGCATCACGGTGTTCGGCATCGCGAGCCGGAACGCGATCATGCTCATGAGCCACTACGCGCACCTGCGGGACGAGGAGGGCGTGCCGCTCGGACGCGATCTCGTGCTGCGCGGCGCGCGCGAGCGCCTCGCCCCGATCCTCATGACGTCGCTCACCGCCGGCTTCGCGCTGCTGCCGCTCGTGCTCGCAGGGAACAAGCCCGGTCACGAGATCGAGTACCCCATGGCGATCGTCATCGTCGGCGGGCTGGCGACGGCGACGCTCCTCACGCTGTTCATCCTGCCGGGCGTGTACTGGATGTACGCGTCGCGCGGTCGCTCCGCGCACGGGGAGCAAGCGCCGCGCGGAGACGGGTGACGGCTCGGGCGGTCCCGCCGGAGACCTCCCGCGTCACCTCGCGCAGCCGGTTCGCGTGCCGACGAAACGCGAGCACCAGCCCGCAGGACGCGAGGAGCAGCACCGACGCCGACACGATCCGCGTCGTCGGGCTCTCCTGCGTCGCGCCGCCCAGCAGCGCGAACGCCAGCGTGCTCGGGAGGATGCCGATGGCCGTCCCCACGAGGAAGTCCCTCCCGCGCACGGAGCTCATGCCGAGCGCGAGGTTCGTGAACTGGCAGTTGCCGACCGGCGCGACGCGCATGAGGAGCGTGATGACGAGACCGTGCTCGCCGACCAGCCCGTCGAGCCGGGCCGCGCGGGCTCCCAGCGAGCGGCGCACGCGGGCGTGCCCCCAGCGTCGCGCGCACCAGAAGGCCGCGGCGCAGCCGAGGACGGCGCCCAGGTAGGTCATGCAGCCGCCCGTCGTCCAGCCGAGCCAGCGCCCGGCGAGGAGCGCGACGAGCTGTCGGGGGGCGCCGAGCGCGACGCCCGCCGCGGTCATCGCGAGGACGGTGGGGGCGATCCAGGGGCCGGTCCGGCGGATCGCCGCGTCGAGCCGGTCCAGGGCGTCCGGTGCGAACCGGCCGAGGAGCGGCCAGGCGACGACGGCCGCGACGACCGTCAGCAGGACGAGCGCTCTCCCGCTCGCGGAGCGTGGTCGGTGGACCGGCTGCCCGTCGGGGGCGGTCTCCCGGACCGCGGTCACGAGCGAGCCCCCGGGCGCTCCGTGGTCGACAGGGCGACGTGTCGCGCCGTCCGGAAGCCGGGGCTGCGCGCCCCGCGGGACGCGTGCACGGTCGTCGGGCCGCCCGTGCTCACGAGCCGTTCGGACGGGAGCGCGCGACGGCGCCACCAGAGCATGGCGAGGCAGTCCAGGATGCCGCGCCAGAGCCGGTCCCGGATGCCGTACTTGCTCCGGCCCGTGCGTCGCGGCCGGTGCGAGACGTCGACCTCCACGATCCGCCGTCCCTGCATGCGGAGCAGCGCGGGGAGGAACCGGTGGGAGCCGTCGAAGGTCGGGAGCTCGGCGACCGCGCGGCGCGACATCGCGCGGAAGGTGCAGCCCGCGTCCGTGGTCGCGTCGCCCGTGACCGCACGGCGGAACCCGTTGCCGACCCGGGAGGCCGCGCGCTTCAGCGCGGTGTCCGCCCGGCGTCGTCGGATGCCGCACGCGACGTCGGCGCCTTCCAGACCGGCGAGCAGCCGGGGGATGTCGGCGGGGTCGGCCTGCCCGTCGGCGTCCATCGTGACGAGCACATCACCCCGGGCGCCCCGCAGACCGGTGTGCAGCGCCGCGCTCTGTCCGAAGCGTCCGGCGTGGAACAGGCCGACGAACCGGACGTCCCGCTCGCACCAGTCGCGGATGACGTCCGCGGTCCCGTCGGTGCTCGCGTCGTCGACGAGGATCACCTCGAAGGCGGACTCCCGGGCCTCGAGCACCGTGAGCAGCTCGCAGCACAGGGTGTCGAGGGCGCCCGCCTCGTCGAAGCAGGGGAGCACGACCGAAAGGGTGGGGCGGCGTACGTGCACGATCATCCTCTCGCTCCCTTTCGCGCGTGCGCGATGTCTCGGTGCGCGTGCGTCGGCGGCTCGAACGAGCCGAGCAGAAGCGGGTAGCGATGACGGAGCGCGTGCCAGTGCTCCTCGGTGTAGCCGGGCTGCTCGTGGGCCACGCCCTCGCGGATCCGGCTCCGCCACACGTGGATGTCGCCGTAGTACGTGAGCAGGCACGCCGTCCAGACCGCGGCGACCACGAGGCCGCAGGCGAGGAGCCGACGCCGCGCCACGAGCCAGCAGGCGCAGCCCCAGGCGACACATCCCGCGATCATCACCGCGACGGTCACGCCGGTACCGCCGTCGCGCGCGACGCCGAACCAGAACGCGCAGGCAGCGGTGGAGATCACTCCCAGCGCGACCAACGCCACGAGGAGCAGCGGCTGGAGCCACCCGATCCAGGCGCGGCGGTGCGCGTACGCGGCGACGAGGGAGTCGGCGCACAGAACCGCGAGCGCGGGCATCGTCGAGAGCAGGTAGTGCGGCCGCTTCTGGGGCAGGATCGAGAACGCGACGAGCAGCGAGCAGACGATGACGGCCACGAACCGCATCCGTTCGTCGTGCGCCCACATCCGCGTCCGCACCGCCCGCCAGACGACGACGGGGAGCAGGAGCGAGACGGGCGCCGCGCCGTTCAGCAAGAACGCGGAGGCCATGTACCAGGGCTCGTAGTGGCGCGCCGAGTGCACGGCGGGCCCGCCGGGCGTCTCGACTCCCAACGGCAGCAGGAGCGCGTTGCGGAAGAGGTCCCACGACCCGGGCACGACCCAGAGCACGACGACGTACCAGCTGAGCCCGAGCGCGACCGCCGCTCCGGCCCAAGCCCACCGCGACACGGGCGGCGCCCGGCCGCTCCGACGATGGCGGTTCCAGACGCTCACGCAGATCGGGAGCCCGATGACGAGGATCGCCATGGTGGCCTTCGTGGCGACGGCCAGCGCGACGGCGAGCGCCCATGCCGGCAGCAGGCGCCTTTCTCCGAGGTGGTGGATACGGTCGAACAGGACCAGCGCCGCGTTGCAGCACAGCGCGAGCACCATCTCCACCGTGAGCTCGCGACCTCGCGACCACATCTCGACCATGAGCATCAGCAGCAGCATGCTCCCGAGCGCGAGCCGGTGGTGCCGGAGCGAGCGCGCCCAGATCCCGGTGAGCAGCAGGAGCAGCGCGGCGGCGAGCGCCGACGGCGCGCGGAGCGCGCCCAGGCTGCTCCGGCCCGCGAGCGATGCGCTCAGCGAGCCGATCCAGTAGACGAGCGGCGGCTTGTTGAGCCAGACCTCGCCGTCACGCTTCGGGACGATCCAGTCGTGGCGCGCCTCCATGTCGCGGACGATGTCGACGCATCGCTCCTCGGCATTGGTGGTCACCGGCGCCGAGCCGAGGTGCAGGGTCAGGGCGAGGAGGTACACCGCGGCGAGGGCGATGCAGGACGTGAGTCCGACGGCGGCGGTCCGTCTCGAGCCGGTCGTGTCGGGAGGCAGGGAAGTGGTCGTCATCGGCGCGGAGGTACGGCGAACCGGGAGAGGAGACCCCGATACTCTCGCGCGGATCGGCGCACGTGCTGCGTGACGTGTGATTCATGACCCCCACGTCACGCTCGCATAATCAACGACACGCGGAGAACACGTCGAGCGCGGCGTCGTAGACGGATGTCCGGACGTCGAGCAGCCCGAGGACGCTGTGGAAGAGGTTGTCGTGACTCAGCGGCTGCCGGCGCTCGCGGTCGAGGTCCTCGCGCCGGATGCCGCGGCTCGCGAAGAACGTGTCCGAGCCCCAGAACACCATCGGCACGTGCGTCTGCTCCTCCGGCGCGAGCCAGTACGGGAAGCCGTGCAGGTACACGCCGTTCTCGCCCAGCGACTCCCCGTGGTCGGAGACGTAGAGCATGGCCGTGTCCACGTCGTCGCCATACGTGTCGAGCAGCCGGATGAGCGCGGCGAGCACGTGGTCGGTGTAGAGGATGGTGTTGTCGTAGGCGTTGACCAGCAGCTCCGTCTCGCAGGCGAGCACGTCCGCCGCTTCGCACTCCGGCAGGAATCGCTTGAACTCGGGCGGAGTCCGCCGGGAGTAGGCGGGGCCGTGGCTCCCCTTCTGGTGGAGCACGACGAACGCGTCGCCGTCCCGGCCGTCCCACCACGGGAGCAGGCCGGTCAGGAGGGCCTCGTCGAAACACCCGGCGCGGCCGGTGCGGAAGCGGTCGTCGCAGTCGGCGGCGACGTCCTCGTACTCCACCCGGTCGCAGACGCCCTTGCAGCCCGAGTTGTTGTCCCGCCAGAGCACGTCGATCCCGGTCCGTTGCAGGATGTCCAGCAGGTTCTCGCGGGCCGTTTCCCGGTCGGGGGCGAACGATTCCCGCGGGCGCGCCGAGAACATGCACGGCACGGAGAGCGCGGTCGACGTGCCGCAGGCGTGGACGTCAGGGAAGTTCACGATCTCCGCGGCCGAGAGCTCGGGGTTCGTGTCCCGCCGGTAGCCGTTGAGCGCGAAGTGCGAGGCGGTCGCAGTCTCGCCGACGACGAACACGAAGAGCGTCCGCCGCGGCTGCTCGGCGCGGGAGGCGTCCGCCCCCACGGTCCGCAGCTCACGCATCGCGACGTCCGCTTCGCCGTGGCGGGCCAGCGCGATCAGCGGGGAGACGGGGTTGACCATGAGCCGGACCTCTCCATGCTCTCGCACGAAGAACGACGCCTCGCGGTAGGTGGGCACGACGACACCGGCGGCCGCGAGGAAGCAGCACCCGACGTTGAGCGCTCGGCGGCCGCACTCGCGCCGGAACGTGTCGTAGCGGAGCCGGGCCGTTGCGAGGAGCAGCGCGGGGAGGACGCCCCAACCGAGCACGTGGAGCAGGAGGCCCGTGGAGACCAGCTCACCGGCCTCCGCCGCGTCCGTCTCGAGCACGTTGCGGATCATCTCGCCGTCGATGAGCACGCCGTAGCGGCCCATGAACCCCGAGCACACCGCCGAGATCACGAGGAGGAGGCCCGCAACGGGCTTGAAGACCCGCGGCCAGGCCAGGGCCTGGAGCAGCAGGACGTAGATCGCGAGGAGCGTCAGCAAGAAGGCCGCGCCGACGGCCAGGGCGTGCTCCGCGGCCTCCGTGGCCACGGTCCGCCACAGCGGCGCGTTGGCGGGGCCGGCGAGGAACACGGCGACGAGCACCGCGGCGGTGCGGGCGGAGAGCTGGACGCGGGGCACGGACGACGGTTCCCGGGGGGAGCCCGGTTCGAGGACGACCGGGCGGGACGGCGCGAGGGCTGCCGTCCCTCACGAGCCCGCGCATGTCACCGCGTCCGCGCGCGGAAGCCCCGTGATGTTCCGTTCATGGAGGGCGCCGGGGGACCTTCCGGGAGCTACACGCCGAACGCGTCGACCCCATCGCCGCCCAGGGAGTGCCGGCGCGCTCCGACCAGCCCCACCTCAGACCGCCACGAGCTCCTCGTAGAGCGTGTCCCGCAGCACGGGCTCGCGGCCCGTCTCGCGGACGAGCTCCGCGAGGCGCTCGGTCGTGAGCCCCTGCGGCGTCGTGGCGCCGGCGTCGTGCGTGATGTGCTCCTCGACGACCGTGCCGTCGAGGTCGTCGGCGCCGTAGTGCAGCGCGATCTGCGCGATCTTGAGGCCGACCATGATCCAGTACGCCTTGACGTGCGGCACGTTGTCGAGCATGAGCCGCGCGACCGCGATCGTGCGCAGCGCGTCGACGCCCGTCGTCTTGCCGAGGCGCTGGAGCGGCGTGTTCTCCGGGTGGAACACGAGCGGGATGAACTGCATGAAGCCGCCCGTCTCGTCCTGCAGGCGACGGATCTGGTCCATGTGCTCGAGCCGCTCGTCCGTCGTCTCGATGTGGCCGAAGAGCATCGTCGCGTTGGACTTGAGGCCCTCGCCGTGCACGACGCGCACGGCCTCGAGCCACTCGGCCGGCGGGAGCTTGCCGTTGTAGAGCTTCCTGTGCACGCGCGGGCTGAGCACCTCGGCGCCGCCTCCCGGGCAGGAGTCGAGGCCCGCCTCCTTGAGCTCGCGCACGACGTCGCGCAAGGGCTTCTGCGCCTGCTTCGCGATCTCGTTGAGCTCGATCATCGTGAAGCCCTTGACGTGCAGGTGCGGGCGCGTCGCCTTGATCGTCCGCAGCAGGTCGAGGTAGTAGCCGTACGGCAGCTCGGGGTGGATGCCGCCGACGACGTGCACCTCCTTCATGCCGTCCGTGAACTCGGTGCTGATGCGGTTCGCCACGAACTCCATGTCCATGGTGATCGCGTCGTCCTCGGTCCCGTCGCGACGGAACGCGCAGAACATGCACTTGTAGGCGCAGACGTTCGTGTAGTTGAGGTGCCGGTTGTAGGTGAACGTCGTGCGGTTGCCGTTGCGCGTCTCGGTGAGCCAGTTCGCGAGCGCGCCGACGCCCGTGAGGTCGGGCGTGGAGAACAGCAGGCGCCCGTCGTCCATGGACAGCCGCTCGCCCGCGAAGACCTTGTCGCGGATCGGGAGCAGCTCGTCGGACAGCCCGGCGAGCGCGTCCGTCGAGGGCGTGAAGCCGCCCGTCGGACCGGGGTTGCTCGGGAGGAGCGGGTAGGGCGAGGCGGTCGGCACGGCGGTGCCGTCCGGCAGGGTCGTCGCGGTGGCGGTGCTCATGATCCGGGCCAGGATAACGGCCGCGGGGCCGCGACGGAACGGGGCCGGCCGCGCGGAACAGCCCCGCGGAGAGGCCGCCAGATCCGGGGGCGTCGCCGCGTCGGGCGGAGGATCGGTCGCGCCGCGCCGTGACCGCGTTCCCGGGGGACCCCATGCCTGGCTCGAATCGACGCGTCGTCCTGCTGCTCGCCGTCCTGCTCCTCGCGCCCGGCGCGCCGTCCGGCGCCCTCCCGCCCGGCGTGCCCGAGGGCGCCGAGGAGCCCGTCTTCGTGGAGCTCGGCCGCGCGGTCCGCGGCACGCTCGCCGAGCCCGGCGCGTGGCACGGCTGGCTCTTCGAGGGGCTCGCCGGGACGCGCGTCCGCTGGACGGTGCGCGGCAAGGGCGGCCTGCTCCCGCAGCCGTTCCTGGACGGGCCCGACGGCGAGCCGGTGCCGCTGGGCGCCGTCGGCGTCGGGACGCCCAAGCTCCTCGCCGACGACATCGTCCTCCCGAGCGACGGCCTCTACCGCTTCCGGCTCGAGGGGCTCGACGGCACGACGGGCAAGTACGCCGTGAAGGCGAAGGTAACGCCGGCGCCCGACGCGCTCGAGGTCGTCGCCGCGCTCCCCGCGACGGGCGACCCGCGCGTGCCGCACCGCGTGCCCCTGCGCGCGCCGTCGGGCGCGCGGCTCACGGGGCGCGTCGTGCTCGACGCCCCGGTCGCGGACCTCGCGGGTCTGCGGCTGCAGGCGCCGGTGGGGGACGTCCCGCTCCCGCCGAAGCGCGTGAAGCTCGCCAAGAAGGGGACGGTCGTGCGCTTCAAGAAGCTCGAGCTGCCGCAGTCGGGCGACCACGTGCTCGAGCTGGGCGGCGAGCTCGCCGAGCGCGCCGTCGAGATCGACCTGCGCATCCGCTGGCCGAAGGGCGGCAAGAAGGCGAAGGGCGCGCTGCTCCCGGGGCACGTCGACTCGGACGGCGACGGCCTGCTCGACGTCCACGAGGAGCTCGTGCACGGCACGGACCCCGACGACCCGGACACGGACGATGACGGCCTGCTCGACGGCGAGGAGGTCGCGCGCCACGGCACGGATCCGCTCGACGCCGACTCGGACGACGACCTGCTCGTCGACGGCCTCGAGGTCGCGCTGGGTCTCGACCCGCTCGTCGCCGACGGGACGACGACGATCACCGGTCGCGCGACCGACGTCGCCGGCGCGCCGCTCGCGGGCGTCGAGGCGTGGGCCGACCGCTGGGACGCGCTCCTGCCGCCCGCCGTCACGGCCGCCGACGGGCTCTTCGCGTTCCCGTGGCCGACGGGCGTGACGGCGACCTTCCGCGTCGCGACGCCGCCCGCCGACGCGCGCGGGCTCGTCGGGAGCGTCGCAGGCCCGCTCGCGCCCGCCGGCGCCGTGCTCGACCTCGGCGACGTCGCGTTGCCGAAGCTCTTCGACGCGCCCGGCACGCTGCTGCCCACGGCGCTGGGGGAGCGCGTCGTGCACGACCTCGACGGCGACGGCCGGCCCGAGCTCGTCGGCGTGCTGCCCGACGCGGACACGCTCGTCGTGCTCGGCGCGGACGCGAGCGGTCCGGTCGTCGTCGAGCAGACGCGCAACGTGCCCGGCGGTCCCGTCGCGCTCGCCGTCGGAGACCTGGACGACGACGGCGACCCCGACGTCGTCGTCGTGACGGCCGGGGGCGTCGTCACGCCGCTGCTCGTCGACGAGGACGGTCTGCTCCAGGCGGGCACGTCGTTAGGCGTCGGCGCCGACCCCACCGGCGTGGCGCTCGGGGACCTCGACGGCGACGGGGCGCCGGAGCTCGTCACGGCGCACCGCGCGGCCGTCGAGCTCCGCGCGGGCGTGCTCGACGGCCCCACGCTGCTCGAGACGATCGCGCTCCCGTCCTCGCTCGCGCACCGCGTGGTCGTCGCGGACGGGGACGGCGACGGCGTCGCGGACCTCGTCGTGGGCCGGACGCTCATGACGGACGGCGTGTTCCACGGCGAGCTCGCGCTGCGACGCGGGCTGCCGGGGGGCGGCTTCGACGTGCCGACCACGGTGCCGACGGCGTCGGCGGTCGACGCGCTGCTCGTCGCGGACCTCGACGGGCTCGACGGCGTCGACGTCGTGCTCGCCGGTCGCGGGTCGCGCTTCGCGTCCGTGATCACCGACCTCGCCGCCGGCGGCGTCCTCGTCGGCCAGCCCGCGGCGGAGGAGGCCCCCGAGCCGCAGCTCGTCGACCTGGACGGCGACACCGACCTCGACCTGCTGCTCGCGACGGCGGCCGGCGTCGAGGTGCGCGCCGGCAACGGCGCCGGCGGGTTCGTCGCGGCCGCACCCTTCGTCGAGCACCGCGGCGGTCGCGTCGTGGACCTCGACGGCGACGGAGCGCTCGACCTCGTGCACGGCGGGCGCGCGGTCTTCCTCGAGCGCGCCGCCGCGGGGGCGAGCTTCCGCGCGGCCGTCGAGCTCGACGCCCCCGTCAGCGACGTGCTCGTCGCGGACCTCGCGGGCGACCCCGCGCCGGACCTCGTGCTCGTGCAGCCCACGGTCGGTGTGCTCCGCGTGCACCCGACGACGGACGACCCGCTCGGCGCGCCGGTCGTCGAGCTGCCGGTGGCGGGCCTGGGCACCGAGACCGCGCGGCTCGGGGACGCGGACGGCGACGGCGTCGCCGACCTGCTCTCCAGCAACATCGCGGTGCTCGAGTGGCACGCGGGCGACGGCGCCGGGTTCGGCGCGCCGACGGCGCTCGCGTCCCCGGTCGACCCGCCGGGGCTCGTGCTCGCCGCGGAGTTCGCGGATCTCGACGGCGACGGCCGCGACGAGGTCGTCGCGCTGCGCGGCGGGACGCTCGTCGTCTACGCGGCGCTCGGCACGGGGACGCCCTCGGCGCACGTGCCGCCGCAGCCGCAGCAGTCCGCGTTCCGGATGGCCGTCGCCGACCTCGACGGCGACGGGCGGGACGATGTCGTCGTCACGGAGCCCTCGGCCGACCGCGTGCTCTGGTTCCCCGGTGTCGACGGCGGCGCGACGGGGCCGACGCTCGGCGTGCCGGTGGAGGTGCCGACCGCGCCCGTGCCCCAGCTCCCGTGGACGGCGGACCTCGACGGCGACGGCTTCCCGGAGGTCGTGCTCGTCGGGCAGCAGCTCGAGGTGCTCTCCGGCGGTGTGGACGGGCCGCGCGCGGCGGGGCACGTCTTCGCGGCGCCGACGGGCGTGTTCGACTTCGCCGCCGCCGACGTCGACGGCGACGGCAGGACCGACCTCGTGGCGCTCGACGCGGCGTCCGAGCTGCTCCAGGTGTGGTTCGGCGCGGGCGTCGCCGGCGCGCTCGCGTTCACCGCGCCGTCGTTCTTCGCGGCGCGCGGCGAGTGGCTCGCGGTCCTCGACGGCGACGCGGACGGCCGCCCGGAGATCGTCCTCGTGGAGGAGGTCCGCGACGGGATCTTCCCGGTCGGCGCGCGCGTCGTCACCTGGAGGGCGGCGACGGGCGGGTGACGAGCGCGCCCGCGCCTACCCGACCCGCCAGGAGTCGCCGAGCGCCGCCATCGTCGCGCGCGTGCGTTCGTCGAGGTCCTTCGCGAGCTCCGCCTCGCGGTCGACGAGGTTCTCGAGCTGGTACGGGTCGGCCTCGAGGTCGTAGAGCATCCACGGGCCGTCCTGTCGCGTCGCGAAGAGGTGGCGACGTGTGCGCAGGCCCTTCCAGCCGGGCCACTCGACGAAGCGCGAGAGGTGCGAGACGAGGTAGGCGTCGTCCTGGCTCGGCGCGCCGGCCTCGCCGCGGAGGCGCGCGCTGAAGTCGCGGCCGTCGACGCCGTCGGGCCCCGGCAGTCCGACGAGCCCGGCGAGGGTCGGGAAGAGGTCCGGCGTGCCGAGCGGCATGTCGTCCGTGCCGACGGGGACGCGCCCCGGCCAGCGCATGAGGAACGGCACGCGCGTCGACTCGTCGTAGGGCATCTCCTTGCCCTCGTAGCCGTGCGTGCCGAGCAGGTTGCCGTGGTCCGAGGTGTAGACGACGAGCGTGTCGTCGGCGAGGCCCGTCGCGTCGAGCGCGTCGAGCAGGCGGCCGAGCTCGTGGTCGAGCGCCTCGACGAGGCCGTGGTACCCGCGTAGCGCGCCGCCGATGCGGTCCGTGAGGAAGCCGGCGGGGACGTTGGGCGGGACGGTGTAGTCGACGTCCTCGTGCACGAAGCCCGGCGGCGCCTTGTACGGGTCGTGGGGCGGCCCGAACGAGAGCACGAGGAACCACGGCTGCGTGTCGTCGGCGGCGCGGCGCAGCAGCTCGAGCACGCGGTCCGTCTCGCGGGTCGCGCGGAAGCCCGCGCCCTCCTCGAAGTCGCCGCGCGCGCCGGTGTTGTAGCGCCAGGCGTAGTACTCGTGGACGTCGCCCGCCGCGCCGAGCCACGCGTCGTCGAAGCCGAAGCGCAGCGGGCCGGGGTCGGTGTTCACGCTGCCGAGGTGCCACTTGCCGACGTAGCCGCAGCGGTAGCCGTGGGCGCGGAAGTGCTCGGCGAGCAGCGGCACGCCGCGCGGCGTCCACTGGAAGCCGTCCTCGATGCCGAAGTTGTGCTCCTCGCTGCGGTTGGTCAGCAGGCCCGTGCGGTGCGGGAAGCAGCCCGACATGAGGTTCGCGCGGTAGGGCCGGCAGAGCGGCGTGCTCGAGAGCGCGGTCGTGAGGCGCAGGCCCTCGGCGGCGAGCCGGTCCATGTGCGGCGTGCGCGCCTCCGGGTTGCCCGCGCAGCCCATGTCGGACGCGCGGTGGCTGTCCGAGAGCACGTAGAGCACGTGGGGGAGCCCGCCCGCGGGGCGCGGCGCGCCGCCGTCGCAGGCGGGCAGCGTCGCGGCGACGGTCGCGGCGGCAGAGGCCTTGAGGAAGTCGCGACGATGGAGGGGCGGCGGCATGGACCGACGCGAGTGTTCCGCGCCGCACCGCGTGCGTCAAGCCGGGTTGCGACGTGAGAACTGGCGTTCGTCGTCCGGGGCGGGACGAGGCCGTCGCACTGCGACCCCGTCCCGCGAGACGACGTCAGCTGGTCAGGAAGACACCGGTGCGTGCGGTGACGTGGACGGCGCCTTCGGCCGGCAGCTCGACGATCCACGTGGACGTCTCGATGCAGACGACCTTGAAACTCATGGTCTCGGGGCACCAGCGGACGAGGTACTCCATGTGCGCCGCCGTACCGGGAACCACCGCGAGCCCGTACGCGCGATGGAGCGCACGACCCACGCGCGCCGCGAGGTCCGGGCCGTCCGTCGCGACCTTGCCGACGAGAGCCGTCAGCGCGAGCACGTCCGGCCCCTCGAGGGCCGCGAGCGTGCCGGACCGGGTGACGTGCTCGATGCGCACCTGGGCGTCGTCGACCGCGGGCATCGCGTCGCCCGAGAGCAGCGTCGACTCGCCGTGCTCGACGACATAGCCGGCCGCCGGGCCGGTCGTCGAGGAGAGCTGGGTGGGTGAGCAGCAGACGAGGATCCATCCGCTCTCGCGCCAGATGAACTTGTAGATCGCGGCGACGGCGGAGCTCTCCGTCGAGCTCGCCGACATCCCGTCGAGCGCGGCCTCGAGATTCCGCAGGGTGTCCTCGTCGAGGCCCGGCACCAGCACCGGTTCCACGGTCGTCGCGACGAGTGCCGCGTCGGGATGGAGGAGTAGCGACAGGTCTCCGGGATCGACGGCCGACCGGATCTCCACGTGGCGTTCGACCGGGGCGACCGTCTGGGCGGGGGAGGCGGGAGCGCCGAGCACGAGGACGGCGGCGGCGAGCGCGGCGACTGTGGACGATGTGGACATGGGTTCCCTCCAGCGTTTGGATGACGGGCGCTCCGCTCCGACGGATCGCCTCACGTGTTCCGTGTGTCCCGGCGGGGGCGGAGTTGCGGTCCGTTCCCCGGGACACGAAGAGCGTTCGCGGGTCGTCCCGGACGAGTGATCGCCCGCTCGCGCGCTGCGACCCGCCTCAGTCGAGCAGCGGGACGAGCGGCAGCCGGTGCTCCTCGAGCCGGCCGTCCTGCTCGAGCACGAGCAGCACGTCGTCGCCGTCGAACATCGCCTCCCGGAGCTCCGCGATGCTCCGGCCATCGGTGGAGAGGCCGTCGATGCTCGCGATGCGCGCGCCGATCGTGAGGCCGAGCCGCTCGGCCTCGGAGCCCGGCATGACCTCCGAGAGCACCCAGCAGCCGTCCAGGAGCTCGAACTCCACCCCCGAGCTGCGGAAGCCCGTGAACGTGAGCGTGTCCGACGGGCAGCCGATGCCGAGGCGGTCGTTCGAGAGGTCGAGGGTCATGCCGAGCGCGGCGAGGAGCTCGACGCCGAGGCTCGATCCGGTGTCGGAGACCGTGACCACGGGGCGCTCGCAGCGGACCCGACCGATCATGACGTCGTGGGCGAGGCGTCCGACCCGCGCCTCGCGCGTCGAGGCCATGCTCGTCTGTCGCATGACGGGGCCGGTGAGCCCGGACGCGAACGCGACACGCTCGGCGTCCACGGTCGACAGGGAGATCATGCCGGCGTCGCCCGTGTCGATCGTGAAGTCCACGTCCACACCGCCGACATCGAGGGTCAGGTTCGGGAGCCCCAGCTCGCCGCGACCCAGGGCGAGGATCGACCTCCCGTCGGGCTCGGGGAGACCGCCCGCGACGAGGTGGACGCCGGCACGCGACGGATCGAGCGCGAGAAGGCGGCCCTCCAGGAGGTCGATGCCGAGCATGCCGTCCACGCCGAGGACCTCGAAGGCCGGCAGGTCGTCCGTCGCGTAGAAGGTCACGTCGCGTGCGATGAGCTCGCCGAGGCGCACGGTCCCGGCGACGTACGCCCACGCCGTGAGGAGCTTGCCTCCCGCGTCCTGAACGACGACCAGCTTGCGTTCCGCGCGCAGCCCCAGCGACCGCGCGAGGTCCTCCCGCACGAACGAGGCGCCGGCCCCCGTGTCGACGACGAAGCGATAGGGACCCTTGCCGACGATGCGGACCGCGACGACGGGGGAGCCCGTGCTCGCCGTCGTGCTCAAGGTGACGGTGTCGGGACCGTCGAGAGCCGGAGGGACGGCCGGCGCGTCCTCGCCACAGCCGACGATCAGCGTCGCCACGAAGCTGGAGAGCGCCGCGACGACGACGCGGGACGGGGACGGCCGCGCCGAGACGCCCGGCGCGCGTCGCGTCACGCGCGCGAGGCCTCGCCCGCGTGCTCGGTCGTGCCCGTCACGGCGCGCGCGGCGCCGCCGTCCCACGGCCGGCTGTCGCCCTCCGCGTTGCTCGCCGCCCAGCGCTCGTCCGTGCGCCGCTCGAGCAGCGCGCCGCGCTCGTCGACGCGGTCGTAAAACATGTTGCGGCGGGCGGGGGTGAAGCCGGCGGCGCGGATCTGCTTCTCCATCTCGTCGATGCCGGCGAGACACTCGCAGTTGGCGGCCGACACGACGTTCTCCTCGATCATGACGCTGCCCAGGTCGTTCATGCCGTACTGGAGCGCGAGGCCCGCCATGTCGAGGCCCTGCGTCACGAAGCTCGCCTGGAAGTTGTCGATGTTGTCGATGTAGAGGCGGCTCACCGCGGCCGTGCGGAGGTAGTCGAAGCCGCCCGTCATGGCGACGTCCTCCATCTCCGTGTGCGGCGACTGGAACGTCCAGGAGATGAAGGCCGTGAAGCCCGCCGTCTCGTCCTGGAGCTCGCGGATGCGGCGCATGTGCTCGACGCGCTCCTCGAGCGTCTCGACGTGCCCGAACATCA
>JAUIEF010000268.1 GCA_030428785.1 bacterium | reverse complement strand
TCGACGCCCAGGAACAGCATGCCCGTGAACAGGAACGCCGCCTTGACCATGCCGCACGACAGCCGTCCGCGCAGGAACGACACGAGCTCGCGTCCGATGTCCCGCGTGATGCGGTCGGCGCGGTCGCGGTGGCGCGGGGGGACGAGGTCGTGGAGCCGGCGCGAGATCGCCGGGTACTCGACGAGGAAGAAGAACAGGTAGAAGGGCACGAGCACGAGCAGCGTGAGGAGCTGGAGGAAGCCCCCCGCCCACGCCGACGCGCGGTCGAGCCCCGTGGCGAGCATCGCCGTCGCGGGCACCCACATCTTCTCGAGCAGGTGGAGCGCGCTGTTCCCGAGCTGGTCGACGACGTCGCCCCACACGCCCTCCGCGAACCGCGACCGCTGGAAGTTGATCCACTGCCGCAGCGCGACGAGCGCGCCGCCGTCCCACTCGCCGTTGCCGTTGCGGTCGTCGAACTCGTCCCGCTGGCCCGGGCCCGTCGCCAGGTTGATGAGGTTGTCGCCGTCGTAGTCGGCGTAGAACTCCTCGCCGCGGAGCACGTCGACGAGCTCGGTGAACTGGCTCCCCACCGCGGCGGTGCCGAGCGCCAGCCCGATGAGCAGGGCGACGTAGAGCAGGCTCACGGTCACGACGCGCGGCAGGCGGAAGCGCGCGGCGGCGTCGACGACCGGGTTGAGGATCACCGCGAGGAGCGCGGCGACCATCACCGGGCTCAGGACGGGCGAGAGGGTCGACGCCAGGAGGAAGGCGGCGACGACGGCGGCGACCGGGAAGACGATCCGCCGGACGCGGAGGTTCATGTCACCGGCGCGGTGGCGCTCCGGGCGTTGTCGAACGCCTCGCGGAAGTTGAACCCGTTGCGGAAGTCGCTCTTGCGGTCGGAGTCCTGCTTGTTGAGCAGGCGGCACTCGACGAGGCCGAACACGATCTCGCCGAAGTCGTCGGTCCGGTAGATGCCCCAGTGCTCGAGCACGAGCCGCGCGAGCGGCCCGTAGAGCTCGAGCGCGAACTCACGGAGCCCCTCGAGGAGCTCGATCGCCGAGACGTGCCGGTCCTCGTCGCCGTCCTCGCGCTGCTCGGCCTGCTTGTCGAGCACGAAGTCGAGGGCGCGGAACACGAAGTGATAGGCGTCCGCCTTGTAGCGGGAGTCTGCGGCCGCAAGGGCAGCGATCCGTTCGTCGAGGGACGGAGACTGGCTCATGGGACCACCGGGGGGGTGACTGCGTGCCATGCCCGCTAGGGGGCACAGGAGTATCGGCCGGTCACGCGGCCCGCTTGACCGGCCCCTAGGTATAGCGGTTCGCGGCCCCGTCACCCCCCACCCCTACCCGTGCGATTTCCAGCCCCAGCGCGAGCCAGGTCACATGGGGCGGAACGTGTCTGCGGAGGTCTTCCACGGCCTCCAGCAGGGGTTTCTCGGCACGCAGCAGGCGATCCGCCGACGGGAACCGCGCGACATCGACGGCGGCCGAGGTGCGCGCGGCGTCCGGGTCGCCGCCGGACACGAGGAGCACGAGGTCGCGCACCCGCTGGTGGAGCACGGAGAGCGCCCGTTCGTGGGCGTCGGGGACCTCCGGCGCGTGCTCGTCGAGCAGCGCGCGGACCCGGGATGCGAAGGCCGCCGGAGCGAGTTCACCCTGCAGGAGCAGGTCGAGCGCATCCGTGAGGGTCGCGGGATCGAGCCCCGCGACGTCGTCTCCGGTGTCCTCCCCGGCGTCCTGCCCCGCGTCCTGCCCAGTGGGCGGCCAGACGGGCAGCGGCTCTCCGGCACGGGCCGAGTCGGCGAAGAGCCGCACCTCCTGGCAGCGGGAGCGCACGGTCTCCAGGAGGGCGTCCTCGCGCGTCGTGACGAGCACGAGGAGGCTCCCGGCCGGCGGCTCCTCGAGCGTCTTGAGGAGCGCGTTCTGGGCCTCCTCGTTCATGTCGTCGGCGTCCTGCAGGACGACGGACCGACCGCCGCCCTCGACGGACCGCAACGCGAGCGCGGCGCGCACGCCGTGCCGGATCTGGTCGACGGTGATGCCGTGCTTGCTGCCCCAGCCCTCGGGGTCCTCCTCGGGCGACGGATCGCGGCGCACGAGGACGAGGTCGGGGTGGTTGCGCGTCGAGACCTTGCGGCACGGCGCGCACGTCCCGCACGGCGGCGCCTCGCCCGTGCACCAGCGCAGCCGGACGAGCCACTCGGCGAAGCGCGTCTTCCCGATGCCCGCGCCGCCCGTGAGCAGCAGCGCGTGCGGCATGCGTCCGGCGCGGTGCGCCGCGGTGAGCGCCCGCTTCGCCGCCTCGTGCTCCTCCTTCGCGACGTCGCTCATCCGACGACCACCCGCAGGGCCTCGTCCACGGCACGCGCGACCTCGGCCTCGGACGCCGTGCCGTCGAGGACGGCGAACCGTCCCGGCGCCGCGCGCGCGTAGCGGAGGTACGCGGCGCGCACGCGCTCGAAGTAGGCGGCGCCGCGCGCCTCGATGCGGTCGGGCCCCGCGCCGGTCGCGCCGAGCCGCCCGAGCGCCGCCTCCACCGGGACGTCGAGGAGCAGGATGCGGTCCGGCTCGCGGTCGCGCGTCGCCGCGCGCGCCGTCGCGAGGATGAGCGCCTCGTCCACGCCGAGGCCGCCCCCCTGGTACGCCGCCGTCGACCAGTGCGTCCGGTCGAGCACGACGATCGCGCCGCGCGCGAGCGCGGGCAGCACGCACCCGGCGTAGAGCTCGGCGCGCGAGGCCATGTAGAGCAGCGTCTCGGTGAGCGGGTCGATCGCCCCGCCGTGCAGCAGCATCTCCCGGACGCGCTCGCCGAACGCCGTGCCGCCCGGCTCCCGCACGGCGAGCACCTCCCGCGGGCCCGACGCGCGCAGCCGCTCGACGAGCGCCGCGCCCTGCGTGCTCTTGCCGCAGCCGTCGATGCCCTCGAAGGCGACGAGCACTCCGTCGCCGGACACCGCGCCTACCACTCGAAGTCGCGCTGCGCCCCGGAGAGCCGCGCCTGGAGCACGTGGATGAGCTCCTCGAACTTCGGGTCCGTCGCGCGCCGCCGCTCCACGGCGCGGCGCGAGTACGCGACGATCGACGGCGACTTCAGACGCATCGACCGGCAGATGTGCCGCGCCGAGAGCCCGAGGCTCCGGCTCGCGAGGTACACGCAGAGGTGGCGGTAGCGGGCCACGTCGCGCGACTTCTCGCTCGAGCGCAGGCGGTCCTTGCAGACGCCCGTCTCCTCGCACACGAGGTCGACGAGCTGCCCGATGCTCCGCATGCCGCGCCCGGTGCGCACGAGCCGCTCCTCGACGTCGTCCGTCCGGACGATGCCGCCGCCGTTCGCGGCCGAGGCCTCCTCGAGCAGCGCCACCGCCTCCGTGAGCGTGCCGGGGCAGCGCTCGGAGACCGCCTCGAGGGCCGCCTCCTCCACGGGCGCGGGCAACCCGGCCGAGGCCGCGCGCAGCACCGCGAGCCGGTCGGCGCCGTCGGGCTGCCGCATGCCCACGACGAGCCCGTTCTCGAAGTGCGAGCGGAGCCGCTCACCCAGCCCGTGCATGTCCTTCGGCGCGTGGCGCGAGAGCACGAGGACGCGGCCGCCGCGCGCGAGCACGGGGCCGATGAGGCTCACGGCGACCGTCTGGGCGACGTTCTGCCCGCGCAGCCGGTGCGCCTCGTCGAGCACGATGACGTCGTGCTCCGCCCAGCTCCGCTGCACGGCGCCGAACGTCCGCGCCCGCGTCGCCCGCACGACGTCCCGGCCGAGCGACTCGCCCGAGAGCACGAGCGGATCGCAGTCGGGGTCGCGCTCGCGGAGCCCGCGGAGCGCCTCGCCGGCCAGCGCCGTCTTGCCGCAGCCCGCCGGCCCGTGCACGAACAGCGGGTTGCAGCCCACGCTCTCCGCGTCCGCGCCCACGAACTCCTCCACGGCGCGGTGCGCGAGTTCGTTCGCCGCGTGCCGCGCGAAGACGCTCGGCCCGGTGCGCGGCACGACCTGCCGCCGCGGTCGACGCGAGCCCGCCCTGCCGTCGGCGCCGCGCGTGAGCCGGTCCGTCGCCTCGGCGTCGCCCGCGGCCTCCGCCGCCGCCTCCTCGAGCTCCTCCGGCGCGATGCGCGTGCGCACCCGAACCGGGCTGCCCGTGAACTGGAAGATGAGCGACTCGAGCTCGCCGCGGTAGCACGAGTCGATCGCCTCCTTCGCGGAGGCGTTCGCGACCTCGAGCGTGAGGAGTCCGCGGTGGAACGAGTGCGGGTGCGCGGACCCCAACCAGAGGTCGCGCACCTGGTTCCCGTGCAGCCGACCGAACTCCTCGGAGACCGCCGACCAGATCTGCGTTTCGGGCATCGTCATGGGCCGGTCGACCGTAGCACCGCTCCTCGCGATCACGCAACCGCGCAGGAGCCCTCCCGCCGGGGGTCTCCGACGGACGGGTGCTTGACACGTGACGCGTGCCGTTTCCTCCCGGTCAACTTCCCCGAAACGCGGTCGAAAGTTCGCCTGGAGGAACCGTCCGCGCGCCCCCTTGACGAAGACGCGGCGACGTGCTCCCGCCGGGGTCGATCACCGCGCGTCGTCCGTCGCGTCGTCCGTCGCGTCGCCCTCGGCTTCGTCCGCGGCGTCCGGGTCGTGCGCGTCGAGCAGCCGGCGCGCCTCCGCCTGGAGGCTCTCGAGGTCCTCGTCGAGCAGCTCGCCGAGCGGACCGTGGTGCGGCTCCGGCGGCGGCGTCTGTCCTTCGCGCATGCCGAGCACGAGGCGCCACTCGCGGCGCGCGTCGTCGAGCCGCCCCGTCTCCACGTAGCTGTCGGCGAGCGCCATGCGCGCGCCGGGCGCGTACGGGTCGATGGCGGCGACCTCCTCCTGGAGGCGCACGGCCGTGTCGAGGTCGCCGACGTCGAGCGCCTCGCGCACGAGCAGCCGACGCGGCTCGACCGCCGTCTCGTCGTAGCGGCAGATGTCCCGCACGACGTCGAGCCACTCGTCGCGCTCGCCGGGGTCGGCCTCGTCGAGCTCCTCGTAGAGCGCGACGAGCGCGCCCTGCGGCGAGATGTCGCCGGGGAACAGCGTGCGCGCGGCGCGCCACGCGTCGAGCGCGTCGTCGCGCCGACGGTCGGCCATGAGCAGGCGCCCGAGCTGCACGAGCCCGTCCGCGTCGAGCGCCGCCTCGGACGCGAGCCCCTCGAGGAGCTCGCGCGCCGTCCCGAGGCCGCCTCCCCGCAGCGCGATGTCGGCCTCGAGCCGCCGGACGCCCGGGTCGTCCTCGCCGAGCGCCTGCCGCGCCCGCCGCAGCGTCGCGTCGCGGTCGAGCGTCTGCCCGAGCTGGTGGTGCGCCCACGCGAGCTCCACGAGCGCCTGCGCGTCACCCTTCATGGCGCGCTTGCGGAGGTCCGCCTTGGCGCGCCCGTCGAGCACGGGCCGGACGCGCGCGCGCCCCGCGATCTCCGTGTCGATGTACGCGAGCAGACGCCGGTCGAGCTCTTCCGGCGGGATCTCGAGCACGTCGCGCACGACCTCCG
>JAUIEF010000267.1 GCA_030428785.1 bacterium | reverse complement strand
TGCGGCGCGTCAGCGTGGGGCGCAACCTGCTCGCCCACCGAGCGCATCGTTTCGAGCTCGACCCCGCGCAGGTGCTGCTCGAGCTCGACCGCGCGCGGGCGCGCGGCGAGGAGCTGCTCGGCTTCTGGCACTCGCACCCCGGCGGGCGCGCCGCGCCCTCGCGCTCTGCGCGGACGACCACCCCTGGCGCTGGCGCTTCGCCGTGCTCGCGGACGAGGGGTGAGCCCGGTCGGCGACCCGCCGCTCGAGCGGCACGCGTGCGGGCTGCTCGTCCGGCGCCGGCCCGGTCCCGCGGCTGCGCGTCCCGTCGTCGTGCTGCACGGCGGCCCCGGCGCGCCCGGCGACCTCGCGCCGCTCGCGCGCGCGCTCGCCGGGACGCACCCCGTGCTCGAGCCCTGGCAGCGCCGCGCCGACACGCTGCCCGAGGGCGAGCGCCTCACGGTCGCGCGGCACGTCGACGACCTCGCCGCGCTGCTCGACGCCGAGCACCCGGACGCGCCGCCCGCGGTGCTCGGCCACTCGTGGGGGGCCATGCTCGCGCTCGCGTTCGCGGCGGAGCACCCGACGCGCGTCGCGCGGCTCGTGCTCGTGGGCTGCGGCACCTTCGACGAGGCCGCCCGCGCGGTCTACGAGCGGCGCTGCGCCGAGCGCCTGCGCGAGAAGGGTGTCGCCCCGCCGACCTGGGAGGACGCCGGCCCCGACGACGACGCGCGCCTCGCCGCGCTCGGTCGGTTCACGGCGGAGCTCGACGGCCACGACCTGTTGCCCGACGAGCACGCGCTCGGCCCGTGCGACGCGCGCGGCCACCGCGAGACCTGGGACGACATGCTCGCCTGCCAGGCGGCGGGCCGCTACCCGGCGGCCTTCGCGGCGATCGACGCGCCCGTGCTCGCCGTCGCCGGCGCGCACGACCTCCACCCGGGCCGCCTCGTGGCCGACGGCCTGCGCGCGGTCGTGCCGCGGCTGCGCTTCGTCGAGCTCCCGCGCTGCGGCCACGCACCGTGGCGCGAGCGTCACGCGCGGGACGCGTTCCTCGAGCTGGTCCGCGACGAGCTCGCGCGCTGAACGCGAGCCGCCGACCGCGCGGTTCCCGGCCTCCGGTCGCTCCGGTCAGCGGTCGCCGAAGCGCGCGCGCATGTCCTCCCAGCGGTCGCCGCCGCGTCCGCCGAGTCGCAGGCCGCCCTGGTCGTCGAGCGTCTGGAGCTGCGCCGGGCTCAGGAAGCCGGCGAGCTTCGTGTCGACCTCCGTGCGCAGCGCGTCGCGAGCGTCGCGCCGCTCGTCGCGCGGGAGCTCGTCCATGTCGCGGCGCCGGGCGCCCGCGTCGGCGAGGAGGTCCTTCATGGAGACCTGCTGGTTCGCGTCGAGGCCCAGCGCCTCGGTGAGGTCCTCGAGCTGCCGGTCGAGACGCTCCTCGCGCCGCTCGGCGCGCTCGGCCTCGCGCTCCGCCTCCTCCTGCTCCTCGATGCGGTTCAGCGCGGCGACGACCTGGTCGACGAGCGGACCCCGCGCGGCCTCGCCGGACGACTGCTCGAGCGCGGACGTCACGTCGGCGAGCGTCGCGCGCATCTCCTCGAGCGTCTCGGGGGTCGCGTCGAGCGCGGTGAGCGGCTGCTCCTCGCGCGCGCTGCGTCCGGCGAGCACCGCGAGCTCGAGGTCGGTGATGCGGCCCGCGAGGTCGAGCTGCTGGTCCGTGAGGCGGCCGACCTGCGTGTCGACGCGCTCGACGACGGGCACGAGGCGCGCGACGGACGGGTCCGCCGCGGGCGCGGTGTCGCTCCCGCCGAGGAACACGCCGAGCGCGGTGAGGGCGCAGCCGGCGACGGCGCCGCCGGCCACGAGGAGCGCGCCGGGCGCGCGGGAGGGGGTGTCGGTCCGGGGCATCGGGGTCGCTCCGTGGGGGTGATCGGGGGGCGCCCGTCTCGCGGGCTCCAGGCCAGCAGTCCGTGGTGAGAGTGCTTCGAGTGCGAGGGCGTCTCGGGTGCGTCGGATCAAGGCGCCGGACGGTCTGCGAATCCATGGATTCGTCGAGGATCCGGCAACGCAGAGCCGGCGCAGCCGAGGCGTCGTCGCGCCGAATGACTCTCACCACGGGCTGCTAGACTGTGCCGCCCATGATCGGCAGGCCGGCATGAAAGGACGATGAGCGCGTACGACTCCTGGGTCCGCGTGTGGTCGGCGCGCGACGTCGTCCACGCCCACCTGCTCGTCACGGAGCTGCTCTCCGTGGGCATCGAGGCGCGCGTCACGGACGAGCACCTCTCCGGGCTCTCGGGCCTCGTGGGCTACGTGACACCCGGCATCGAGGTGCCCGAGCGGCACGAGGAGCGGGCCCTGCGCGTGCTCGAGGAGCTCGAGCAGCGGCTCGCCGAGCAGCGCGCGCAGGAGGCGGCGGTGCGGGCGGACCGGCTCGAGGAGGCCGGCGCGCGCCGCGCGGGAGGGGGGCCGGAGGCGCGCGTCCTGCCGCACGGCGTGGGGGTCCTCGTGAGCGGCGGGCAGACCGGCGCGGACCGCGCGGCGCTCGAGTGGGCCGTCGCGCACGGCGTGCCGACCGCGGGCTGGGTGCCGAAGGGGCGCCTCGCGGAGGACGGCGGCATCCCGGACGGGATCCCGGGGCTCGAGGAGACGGACTCGCCGGACCCCGCCGTGCGCACGCGCCGCAACGTCCGCGACTCGGACGCGACGCTCATCCTCTCGCTGGGCCCGCTCACCGGCGGCTCGGCGCTCACGCTGCGGCGCGCGCACGAGCTCGCGCGGCCCGTGCTGCACCTCGAGCTGCGCGCGCTGGAGCTCGACGAGGCGGTGGAGGAACTCGACGCGTGGCTCGCCGCGACACGCCCCGCGCGCCTCAACGTCGCGGGCCCGCGCGCCAGCAAGGAGCCCGGCCTGGCCGAGGAGGTGCGCCGCCTCTTCGACGCGGCCTTCGCCGAGGAGGACGCACCGTGACCTACGACCCGCGCGACGACTCGCTCGCAGGGCCGCTCCCCGACTCGCCGTTCCCGCTGCTCGCGCGCTGGCTCGACGAGGGGCGCGAGCGCTCGGGCCAGCGCAACCCGGACGCGATGGTCGTCGCGACGATCGGCGACGACGGACGCCCCGACGCGCGCACCGTGCTGTGCCGCGGGCTCGACACGGAGGCGGGCGCCGTGACCTTCTTCACGAACCGGCGCAGCGCGAAGGGACGGCAGCTCGGCGCGCGTCCGGTCGCCACGGCCGTCCTCCACTGGGACGCGCTCGCGCGGCAGGTGCGCGTGACGGGCGTCGTCGTGCCGTCGCCGGACGAGGAGTCGGACGCGTACTTCGCGCGCCGGCCGCGCGCGTCGCAGATCGCGGCCTGGGCGAGCGCGCAGAGCGAGCCGCTCGCCTCGCGCGCCGAGCTCGAGGCGCGGCTCGCGGAGACGGCCGCGCGCTTCGGCGGCCAGGAGGCGGGCGACCCCGTGCCGCGCCCGCCGCACTGGGGCGGCTACCGCATCGTCGCGGAGCGCGTCGAGCTCTGGGTGGGGAGCGAGGCCCGCGCGCACGACCGCGTCCTCTGGCGTCGGACGCTCGGCGACGACGCCGGGGACGCCTCGGGCGCGGGGCCGTGGTCGCACGGACGCTTGCAGCCCTGAGCGCCGCCGGTCAGCCTGTCGAGATGCGCCGAGACCCCGAAGCCGTCCGCCGCCCCGCGCCCGCCGTCGACGGACGGCGCGTCGTGTGGGTCGTCGTCACGGGCATCGTCGCGATCCTCGTGGGCATCGAGCTCGCGGGCTTCCGCGAGCGCGTGCCGCCGCGCTCGCGCACGAACGCCGCGCTCGTCGAGCTCAAGGCGCTGCTGCTCGACGACGCCGCCGCGCGGGGCGAGGTCGTCGGGTCGCTCGCGGAGCTGCCGGGATACGTCGCGGACGCCCACCCGTTCGTCGACGGCTGGTCGGAGCCGGTGGGGCTCGCGCGCGAGGGCGACCGCGTCGTGCTGCAGAGCTTCGGCAGCGACTTCGAGCCCGGGGGCGTCGGGCAGGAGACCGACATGGTCGGGGTGTTCCCGCTGCACGACCGCGACGGGCGGTGGAGCGCGCCGGACGTGCCGTGGCTCGTCGACCCGCTCGACCCGGGGGCCGCGGCGGTCCTGCCCGGGCGCTGAGCGGGGCGCGCCGGGTCGGCGCCGCGTGTCGGCCGGTCCACGGCGCGCGGGGCGGCGGGGCTTGCCGCGGGCGGGCGGGTCGCGCATCCTGGTCCGCTCCCACGGACGGCGCCGGACGACGCGCCGTCCCCTCGTCGCGCCGTCCGCTCCGGACGCCGCCCGGACCCGCCTCGTCGACCGGACCGCCCCGCGATGCCCCGCTCCTCCAGGTCCCACGGCCTGCACAAGCCGCGCACCTCCGTGAGCTTCCGGATCCTCGTGCTGGGGGTCGTCGTGGTGCTCGTGTCCGTGTTCGCGGACAGCCTGGGGCTCGGCGACTCGCCGGGGCTCGGGAAGGGGCAGGTCATCGGGCTCGGCGCCGGGCTGGCGCTCGCGTTCCTGGGGCTCATGGCGGCGACCAGCCGTTGACCGGGCGTCGTCGTCGCGCGGCGCTCGCGCTCGTCGCGCTCCTGCTCGCCGGCTGCGGCGAGGCGCCGCGTCCGCCGGACCTGCTGCTCGTCACGCTCGACACCTTCCGGCGTGACCACGCGGGGGCGTACTCGGGCGCGCCGCACACGCCGCGGCTCGACGCGCTCGCGGCGGAGTCGCTCGTCTTCGACGCCGCGTCGACGACCATGCCGACGACCGCGCCGGCGCACGTGTCGATGCTCACGGGGCTGCACCCGCACGAGCACGGCGTGCGGCGCAACGGCGACCGCGTGCGCGACGGGTCGGTGCTCGCGCGCGGGCTGCCGCGGCGGCTCATGGAGGCCGGCTACCGGACGGCGGCCTTCGTCGGCTCGCGCGTGCTCGAGGAGCCGGCGGGGCTCGACGGCTTCCACGTCTACGACGCGCCCGACGCGTTCATCCGCCCGGGGCGCGAGACGGTGCGCGCGGCCGCGCGCTGGTGGCGACGCGAGCGGGAGCGCGACGACGCGCCGCTCTTCGTCTGGGTGCACCTCTTCGACGCGCACTCGCCGTACGGTGACTGGCGCGCGCCGGAGAAGCGCGGCCCGCTCGACCTCACGCGGTACGACTGGGTGGACGTCGGGGTGTTCTCGGAGCCGGCGGCGCGCGCGCGGCACGCGTCGGCCTACGCGGCCGGGGTGGGCGAGGCGGACGCGGCGCTGGGCGTGCTGCTCGATCGGGTCGGCGTCGGCGCGGGCGCGGACGACGCGTCCGACGACGCGGCGGGCGCGCGCGCGGACGTCGCACGGCACGCTCGCGAGCCGGTCGTGTGCGTCGTCGCGGACCACGGCGAGTGGCTCGACGAGCGGCTCGACGCGACGGGCTTCGCCTACGGTCACGGCGCCGCGCTCGGCGAGGCGGTGCTCGCCGTGCCGCTGCTCCTGCGCGTGCCGGGCGCGGCGCCGGGGCGCGTGGAGGGCGCGCGCGACGTGCGCGACGTCAACGGCACGCTCCTCGCGCTC
>JAUIEF010000266.1 GCA_030428785.1 bacterium | reverse complement strand
GGGCAGGATAGCCATTCGGCGCCGGATCGCACCCCAAGTCGGGGGGCCGCACCTGCCGATGAGGGACAGCCCCCCGTCCCGCGCTGGATCGTGCCCGTGTCCGCCAAGCTGAACGACAACCCCAACTTCCGCGACGGCGTGACCGACGTCTCGGTGCCCGCGAGCCGCCCCGCGCCCAAGCCCGCCGCGCGCCCCGCCGCGCCGCGCCAGCCCGCCGAGGACCAGCACGCGGTCTACGACGTGGGCGGCCGCAAGGTCTCGATCTTCGACCTGCTGCGCCGCTTCAGCGAGGGCGACACCCAGGCCGGCGGCCTCTCGCGCCTCGCCGACCTCCACCTCAAGGTGGGCGTCCCCGCGCGCTTCCGTCACGACGGGCAGCTCGTCCCGCTCCAGGGTGCCAGCGACCTCACGCAGGAGGTCTGCCGCGGACTCGTGTACCCGCTGCTGCGCGCGGACCACATCCGCAAGCTCGAGCAGGAGCCGCCGGAGGACGTCGACGCCGGCTTCCACTTCGAGGACGAGCAGCTCGACTTCCGCATCAACGTCTTCCACGACCGCGACGGC
The DNA here is from genome assembly GCA_030428785.1 of bacterium. Taxonomy (GTDB): domain Bacteria; phylum Planctomycetota; class B15-G4; order B15-G4; family B15-G4; genus JAUIEF01. The sequence goes on along the minus strand of JAUIEF010000266.1, from coordinate 5,001 downwards.
CTCGCGTGCGTCATCCGCGCGCTGCCGCGCAACGTGCCCGACACGAAGGCGCTCGGCTTCCCGGACCCGCAGGTCATCGAGGAGATCCTCAACCTGCGCCAGGGGCTCGTCGTCGTGACGGGCATCACGGGCTCCGGCAAGAGCACGTCGATCGCCTCGATCCTCGCCGAGCTCAACCGCCGCAGCCGTCTGCGCGTCATCACGCTCGAGGACCCCATCGAGTACGTGATGAAGGGCGACAAGTGCCTCATCTCGCAGCGCGAGGTGGGCAAGAACACGCGCACGTTCGCCGGCGGCCTGCGCAGCGCGCTGCGTGAGGACCCGGACGTCATCTTCCTCGGCGAGATCCGCGACTCGGAGACGGCGAACCTCGCCCTCTCCGCGGCGGAGACTGGCCACCTCGTGTTCACCACGCTGCACACGCGCGACGCGAAGGGCGTCGTGACCCGCATCGTCGACCTCTTCCCGCCGGAGCGGTCGAAGGAGGTCATGTCGCAGCTCTCGTTCAGCCTCGCGTACGTCGTCGCGCAGAAGCTCCTGCCGCGCAAGGACGGCCGCGGCCGTGTCGCGACCTTCGAGATCCTCAAGAACACCTCGTCGGTGAGCAACCTCATCCGCACGGGCGCGTGGCACCAGATCTACGCGACGATGCAGCTCTCCGCGAAGGAGCGCATGGTCACGCTCGAGAAGCACCTCGCGTGGCTCGTGTCGAAGGGCCTCGTCAGCAAGGAGATGGCGGTGCAGTACGCCAACGACCCGAGCCAGTTCGCGAACGGGACGACCGGCGTGCAGCAGGCCGCGCCCAAGCGCAAGCCGCAGGTCTGAGCCGCCTCAGAGGCGCTCCTCCTTGACGATCTCGCCGATGTCCCAGTTGTCCATGCCGGGCAGGCGCTTCCGCGCACGCCCGAACAGCAGGATCGCGAGCAGCAGGACGTAGAAGCCGCCGACGAGTCCGAGCGTCACCCAGCTCGGCACCGTGCCCACCGCGCAGCGGTCGTAGAGCTCGCGCGGGGAGGTCGTGGGCACGGGGTGGATGTCCAGCTTGATGAGCCACGCGACGAACACGACCCCGAAGATGGGGAGGTAGTTGCGCACGAGCCGGCTGCGCATCGCCTGCAGCCGGGTCACGTGGAAGTGGGGCTGGTCGAGGTCCGTCGCGACCTGCAGCGCCCACTCATCCTCCGGGGACGCGAGGTCGCGGCGCAGGATCGGTCCGAAGAAGTTCGACTCGATCTTCCGGATGCGCGCGCGCCACACGTCGAAGAAGCGGAAGCGGCGCGCCTCGAACGTGAGCAGGAAGAAGAGCAGCACGTTCGCGAACTGCAGGCTGAAGTGCGACGCCTCCTTGTTGTTGAAGGCGAAGCCCAGCGCGCTGGCCGTCACGAAGATGGCCCAGTTCGTCGTCTGGTCGAGGCGCATGCGCCACGCGTTGGCGCGCGCGACCTCACCGCGGTAGAGGTGCACGATCGCGGTGACGTAGCTCGTCCGCTCGAGCGCCTGCGTCTCGTAGTCGACCTCGGTGCGCGGCGTGGTCCAGTCGTCGCGGTCGGGGTCGGGCATGGGGCGGGGCTCTCCTGGGACGAGCAGACCGATCCTGCACCATCGGGGACGGGAAATCATCCGCGCGCTGCGCCCCGCGGCGGCCGCCGCCCCGGTCTCGCGGGTCGCCGCGACTCGGGGCTCCGATCCGACCTCCCGATGACCTATCCTCGACGGCGGTCCGCCCGGGCGTGGCGGGCCGGCGGGCACGATCCGGCCGTGCGCGCCGACGACGGTCGACGGCTGAGCACGGGCCCGCACGGGCCGGAGGGCATCCCCACGATGAGCGACGAGGTCCAGGCGCTGGCCGACGAGCTGGAGGCCGTCTGGCGCCGCAGCGACGCCCTCTTCGAGGGGATCCAGCCCGAGGCGTTCCTCGCGCGGCCGATCCCGCAGCGCCACCCGTTCCTCTACTACCTCGGTCACCTGCCGGCGTTCGCGTGGGACCAGGTCTGCCGCGGGCTCCTCGCACGCGGCGCGTCGTCGCGCCCCGAGTTCGACGACCTCTTCGCGCGTCGTGAGAACCCGGACCTCGCGGGTCTCGACACCGACCGCGTCGCGTGCCACGACTGGCCGCGCGTCGAGGAGGTGCTCGCCTGGCGCGACGAGGTGCGCGACGCCGTCCGCGGCGCCCTCGACGAGGTGCGCGCGCTCGGCGACGCGCACGTCATGAGCAGCCGCGGCCGCGTGCTGCACCTCGTCATCGAGCACGAGTCGCTGCATCACGAGACGCTGCTGCACCTCGCCGCGCGGCTGGACGGCGCGCTCAAGCGGCCGCAGGCGACGCGCCCCGCGCCGTCCTTCGCGCAGGGCGTCGAGCCGCGCCAGATCCTCGTGCCGGCCGGCCGCGCCACGCTCGGCGCGGCCTTCGAGGAGCAGGCCTTCGGCTGGGACCACGAGTTCCCGGCCGAGGTCGTCGACGTCCCGGCGTTCCGCATGGACCGCACGCCCGTCATGACCGGCGAGTTCTTCGAGTTCGTCGACGCGGGCGGGTACACCGACCGGAGCTTCTGGACCGCGGGCGACTGGCGCTGGCGGGAGGCCGTCGGCCTCGAGCACCCCGTGGCCTGGCGACGCGACGGCGGCGAGTGGTGGTACCGCGGGCTGCTCGAGGACCTCCCGCTCACGCGCGTCTTCGACTGGCCGGCCTACGTGAGCCAGGCGGAGGCGCAGGCGTACCTCGCGTGGCGCGGGCGCCGCCTGCCCACCGAGGCCGAGTTCCACCGCGCGGCCTACGGCACGCCGGACGGCGCCGAGCGCCGGCACCCGTGGGGCGACGCGCCGGCCGAGTCGCGCCACGGCAACTTCGACTGGGCGCACTGGTCGCCCGTGCCGGTGGGGAGCCACCCCGACGGCGCGAGCGCGTTCGGCCTGCTCGAGCTCGTGGGCAACGGCTGGGAGTGGACGCGGTCGACGCTCGCGCCGCGCAAGGGCTTCCGCCCGTACATGCCCGACCTGCGGCACGTGTCGACCGAGGCGTTCGAGGCGGAGCCCGTCGTGCGGCTCGGCGCGTCCTGGGCGACGCCGCGCCGCCTGCTGAGGCGCAGCTACCGTCGCTGGTCGGCGCGCCGCGACCCGTACGTCTTCGCGAAGTTCCGCGGCGTCGTCCCGGCGGAGGAGCCGACCGCATGAGCACCCCGTTCGAGCTCGCCGGCCGCGTCGCGGTCGTCACGGGCGCGTCCGCCGGCATCGGCGAGCACAGCGCGCGCCGCCTCGCCGCGCGCGGCATGCACCTCGTGCTCGGCGCGCGTCGCCTCGACCGGCTCACGGCCCTCGCCGAGGAGCTGTCGTCCGCGCACGATGTTCGTTGCCAGCCCGTCGCGCTCGACGTGACGTCGTCGGGGTCCGTGCAGGCGTTCGGCGACGCCGCCGACGGATTCGCGGGCGACGCGGGCGTGCACCTCCTCGTGAACAACGCCGGCCTCGCGCGCGGCGTCGCGCGCATCCCGACCGCCACCCTCGAGGACGAGGCCGGCTGGGCGGAGATGCTCGAGGTGAACGTCATGGGCCTGCTGCGCGTGACGCGTCGCTTCGTCGGCGGCATGGTCGAGCGCGGCGGCGGTCACGTGATCCACATGGGGTCGCTCGCGGGCATCGAGACCTACGAGGGCGGCTCGGTCTACTGCGCGACGAAGGCGTCCGTGCGCGTCATCAGCAAGGCGCTGCGCCTCGAGCTGCTCGGCAGCGGCGTCCGCGTGTGCTGCATCAACCCCGGGCTCGTCGAGACGGAGTTTGCGCGGGTGCGCCTCGGCACCCAGGAAGCGTCCGACAAGGTCTACGAGGGCATGACGCCGCTCACGGGCGACGAGGTGGCGCGCGCCGTCGAGTGGGTCGCCGGCCTGCCGTCCTTCATGAACATCGAGGAGCTGGACCTCCAGCCCGTCGACCAGGCCTCGGCGCAGAAGGTCCACCGCGTCCCGCGGTCCTGAGCGCCCACTGCCGTCACGTCCCGCTCCGCGGCGATTAACACGGACGCACGGGGCGCGTCCGGAGGGCAGTGAAAGGCGTCCCCGATGGTGGGCATGACGACGACCTCCCAGGACGACACGTACGCCGCGGTGCGAGGCGACCGGAGCGCTTTCGAGCGCCTCCTGTCCCCGCACCACGCCGCCGCCCTGGCCCTCGCCGCCCGCCTCCTGGGGAGCCCCGACGATGCGGAGGACGCCGTGCAGGACGCGCTCGTGAAGACCTGGACCACGCGGGACGCCCTCGCCGGCGTCCGCGACGTGCGCGCCTGGTTCCTGCGGGTCGTGTTCCACCGCTGCCTCGACGTCCGCCGGCGGCTCGAGACGCGCCGCGGCCACGAGCAGGCCGTCCCGGCCGGATCCGCGCCGTCGCCGGAGGAGGGCAGCGCCCGCCGCGAGACGCTCCGCCGGGTCCGCGAGGTCATGACCGAGCTGCCGCCCAAGCAGCAGGCCGTCCTGCACCTGCGCGTCTTCGAGGAGCTGGACTACGCCGCCATCGGCGCCGTCCTCGACCTCACCCCGCACTCCGCCCGCGTCTACCTCGTCAAGGCGCGGGCCCACCTGCGCGCCCGCCTCTCCCGGGAGCTCGAGGACCGATGACCCACCCCGGTGCCCAGCGACTCCAGCGCTACGTCCTCGGCGAGCTGTCCGCCGACGCCCGCCTCGAGGTCGACACCCACCTCGCCTCCTGCGACCGCTGCCGAGCCCTCGTCGACGAGGAGCGCCGGCTCGACGCGCTGCTCGTCGAGTCGCTGCCGGCCGCGCCGGCGGCGGGGGACACGCGGGCCGCCTTCGAGCGCCTCTGGGCGCGGGTGGACGCGGAGGGCGAGGGGGCCGCGGCGGGCGCGGCCGGGGCGACCGACGGGGCCGGCGAGCGGGGCCCGGACGAGGCCGCGCGCGCGCTCTCGGAGCCGGTCGACCGCACCGCTCACGCTGCGGGCGCAGGCTCCGTGCTCCCCGGGCCGTGGCGTCGGCGCGCCGACGCCACGGCCCGGGG
>JAUIEF010000030.1 GCA_030428785.1 bacterium | reverse complement strand
GCGACGGACGGCGTGCGCGCGCGCGAGCCCGGCGCGGGATGGACGCACGGGGATCCGTCGGGGCGCGGGCGTGACGCGTGCGACGCCGAGGCACGGAGCGCGGGCCGGCCGCCGCGGACCGTTCAGGCGGGCCCGCGCCCATCCGCGCCCGGCACGTCCAACGCGAATGCCGCCGCGCCCCGCGTCGTCCGGCGCGGCACGCCGTCGTCGCCGACCTCCCAGCGCGCGAGGTCCGGGAACGCGCCGGGGAACGGACGGCGCGCGGCCGGGTCGACCGTGAGCTCGCCGCGCAGCAGCAGCGCGCCCGTCTCGTCCGGCGCGCGCCCGAACACGAGCACGCCCGAGACGTGCGCGAAGCGGTCGCGCTCGGCGGTGAAGAGCCCGTCGACGCCCGGACCGCCGTACGCGACGCGCCGCGCGAGCGGACCGAGCTGGTCGTCCGTGTCCTGGTAGAGCGCGACGAGGTAGGGCAGGTCGAACCGCTCGCAGAGCGCCGCGTACGCGTCGGCCTTGCGGCCCAGCACGCGCGCGACGACGTCGGCGAGCTCGTCCTCCGACGCGAGACGCGCCGCCGCGCGTTCGGCCGCGAGGCGGCGGGCACGGGCGCGGCGGTCCTTCTCCGCGCGGCCGGTGCGACGCGGCGTGTCGTCGTCGGGGTGCCGGCCGTCGTCGACGAGGCGCGCACCGCTGCGCGTGTCGTCGAGCAGCAGGCCCGTGAGGTCCGACGCCTCGCCCCCGGACTCCCACGGCGCCTCGCCCATGCCCGTCACGGCGCGCACCTCGACGAGCGCCCGCGCGCCGTCGCGCGTCACGAGCAGGTCGGGCGTGCGGCCGCCGAGCTCCGGCTCGCACACCGCGTCCCAGCCCTCGCGGAGGACGAGCCCCAGCGCGAGGAGCTGCGCGAGCGCGCCGACGTGTTGACCCCAGCGCTCGTGGAGCAGGCCCTTGCGCAGGCGGTCGCGCGCGTCGCCGGCGCGCGCCCAGCACGCCTCGAGCGCGGCGCGCATCGCGGCGGCCTCCGGCGTGTCGGCGAGCGCGAGCCGGCGCATCGGCGCGCCCTCGTGCATGCGCTCGGCGGCGTCGCGCGTCTCCTCGTCGAAGAGGCGCGCGGCACCGGTCACGCGGGGACGTCGTCCTCGAACGGCGGCAAGTCGCGGCCGGCGTCGTGGAGCACCTCCACGACGCTCGCGGCCGTGCGCTGCGTCCAGCGTCGCGACACGACGCCCGGCAGCGCGCGCCGCAGCAGGCCGAGCCCCGACGGCCGGCCGCCCCAGGGCGCGCGCCCGACGCGCACCGCCGTGCCGCGGTAGTGTCGGTCGGTGAAGAGCAGCAGGAGCAGCGCGCTCGTGCCGAGCAGCCGCGAGCGGTGCAGCGTCATGAAGCGTCCGTAGTCCGGCGCGCGCTCGAGGGCGAGGCGCAGGAACTCCTGCCGCACGCGGCGCACGCGCTCGACGAGCACGGCGTCGCCGTCGTCGACCGCGTCGCGCTCGTGGAGCGCGGCGGCCGAGTCGACCGTCGTGCCGAACACGGCGCGCGGGCGGCTGAGCTTGCGGCCGAGGTCGCCGGCCAGCGCCGGGTGGTACGCGACGCCGCGCGCGAGGTCCTTCTCCACGTCGCGGGTCACGTTCGCGAGCTGCACGAACTCGCCGCCGCGCAGCGCCGCGCTGCGCTCCTCGTCCGTGAGGTCCGGCGAGCGGCCCTGGAGCAGCAGCGAGAGCCGCGCGACGTACACGACCGGGTTGCCCAGCACCTCGCGGCAGTAGCGCAGGAGCTGCGCCTCGTCGGCGAGCACGCCGCCCTGCGCCGCGAAGGTCGCGCTGCCCCAGACCATGCCGGCCGCCATGTCGGCGACGAGGTCGCGGATGATGCCGCGCACCGCGGGCTCGAGGCGCGTGTACACCCGGTCGACGAGGTCGCAGCGCTCGACGAGCAGCACGTGCGCGCGGTCGGACGGGTCGGCGGTGCGCGCGTCGAGCGGCGGCGCCGCCGGGAGCGCGCCGTCGGGGCCGGCCGCGTCGAAGCGCGCCGCGAACGCGTGGAGCGCCGCCTCGCGCCCGGCGACGTCCGGCACGAGGTCCTCGTAGGTGTCGAGCATCCGGCAGTAGAGGTACGCCACCGCGGACGCCTTCGCGCTGCGCGCGGGCAGCAGCGCGATGGACGCCGACATCGTGCGCGCCGCGTGGGGGAGGATCGCCCACAGGAAGCGCTCGGGGTCGGTGAGCCGGCCCAGCGCGGCGAGGTCGGGGTCGGCCCGGTCCACGACGAGGTCGCGGACGAGGAGCCAGGGACGGCGCAGCGCGAAGGGGACGGCGGTCATGCGCGCCAGGATAGCGGGCGGGAGGTGCCGGAGACGAGGTCGCGATCGCGGAACGCCTCACTCGCGCCGTCCGCGCGCGGGACGCGGGGACCTAGACTCGCGCCATGCACACCCCGCGCTCCGAGGCCCGCGCCGACGGCTTCCACGGCCGCATGCGCTGCGAGCGGCGCACGCCGTCGGCGCGCGTCGTGTTGAGCGCCTATGACGCGCGGACCGAGCTCGCCGCGCACGGACACCCCGCCGCGCACCTGTGCGTGCCGCTCCGCGGCCGGTACCGCGAGCGCGTCGCGGGGCGGCAGGTCGAGCGCGCGCCCTTCGACGTCGTCTGGTACAGCCCGGGCGCGGAGCACGCGGAGGTGTTCCACGAGCCGGGGGTCCACCTGCTCGTGGAGCTCGTCGCGCCCGGGCACGAGGTGCGGCGCGACCCCGTGGACACGTTGCCCGGCGCGCCGGTCCTCGCGGGGGTCGTGCGGCTCCTGCGGCTCGCGACCGACCCGTCGGCGGACACGCTCGCGCTGGACGACGCGGTGGCGGACGTCGTCGCGCGCGCCGACATCGAGCCGGGGCGGCGGGAGGAGCGCACGCCGCCCGGCTGGCTCGCCCGCGTGGAGGAGGCGGTGCACGACCGGTTCCGCGAGGCGCTCTCCCTCGACGAGCTCGCGCGGCTCGCCGGCGTGTCGACGCCGCACCTCGCGCGGACCTGGCGGCGCTTCCGCGGCGAGACGCTCGGCGACACGGTGCGCGCGCTCCGTACGCGGGAGGCCTGCCGGCGGCTCGCCGCGGACGACGCGCCGCTCGCGCGGGTCGCGCTCGACGCGGGCTTCGCCGACCAGTCGCACATGGGGCGCGCGCTGCGCCGTGCGGTCGGCGCGACGCCCGCCGCGCTGCGTCGCGCCGTCGCGGGGGCGTGACCCGACGCCGGCGGCGGGCTCGTGCGCGCCCCGGCCTCGGGACCGAGGTGACCGGCCACCCGGCCGGTCCGCGGGCGACGCGACATCAACCGCGTTCCAGACGCGCGCGGCGTCGCGGGGCAGGCTGGCCGTCGCCGTCCGCGACCGCCGGTCGCCCGGCCCCGTCCGTCCCCGGAGCCTCGCCGTGAACCTCCTCGCGTCCGTGACCCTCGCGCTCGGTCTCGTCCTCCCGCACGCCGCCGCCGGCGACGACCCCGCCGGGCCGTGGCGGCAGGTCGCGCGACCCGAGGAGGCCGGCTTCGACCCGGCGGGGCTCGAGCGCGCGCGGGCGCTCGCCGAGGAGGCGGGCTCGGCCGCCGTGTTCGTCGTGCACCGCGGCCGCGTGCTCGCCGCCTGGGGCGACGTGACGCGCGGATTCCGCTGCCACTCCGTGCGCAAGAGCCTGCTCAGCGCGCTCATCGGCATCCACGTCGACGCGGGGCGGCTCGACCTCGACGCGACGCTCGCCGAGCTCGGCATCGACGACGTGCAGCCGCTCACCGACGTCGAGAAGCGGGCGCGCGTCGTCGACCTGCTCCGCGCGCGCTCGGGCGTCTACCACCCGGCGGCGAAGGAGCCCGCCGACATGAGCGCGAACCGGCCGGAGCGCGGCAGCCGCGAGCCCGGCACGCACTGGTGGTACAACAACTGGGACTTCAACACGCTGCTCACGATCTACGAGCAGGGGACGGGGGAGCGCGTCTTCGAGGACTTCGACGCGCGCATCGCGCGGCCGCTGGGCATGGAGGACTGGTCGCCCGCGGACGGCTTCTACCAGCGCGAGCCGTGCCGTTCGGAGCACGCGGCGTACGCCTTCCGGATGTCGGCGCGCGACCTCGCGCGCGTCGGCGAGCTGTTCCGGCGGGACGGCGCGTGGGGCGACCGCGACGTCGTGCCCGCGGACTGGGTCGCCGAGAGCACGCGCGCGCACTCGTCGTGGGACGGCGGCGGCTACGGCTTCATGTGGTGGGTGTACCCCGCGGGCGCGCTCGGGGCCGCGTACCCGGAGCTCGCGGCGCACGACGCGTACGCGGCGCGCGGGACGGGCGGACAGTTCCTGCTCGTCGTGCCGGGCGCCGGGCTCGTGTTCGTGCACCGCGCGGACACCGATCACGGACGGCACGTGGACGGCGCGGCGGTCTGGCGCATCGCCGAGCTCGTGCTCGCGGCGCGGACGGGCGAGCCGACGGCGGAGCCCGCGCTCGAGGACGTCGTCCCGGTGCCCTTCACGGACCCCGCGCCGGCGCTCCCGACGCGCGAGGTCGTGGAGCTCGCGCCGGACCGCCTCGCGCGGCTCGTCGGCGAGTACGAGCTCATGCCGGGCTACGTCGTCTCGGCGCACCTGCACGACGGCGCGCTCTTCGCCCGCGCGCCGGACGGCGAGCTCGAGCTCTTCGCCGAGAGCGACACGCGCTTCTTCGCGCGCGGCGCCGACCTGGAGGTCGAGTTCCTCGAGGGCGCGGCGGGCACCGTCGTCGCGGCGCGCGTGGACCTCGAGGGGCGGGTGGGGGAGGCGCGGCGGAGGTGAGCCCGCCCCGCGAGCGCGTCGGCGAGTCGAGGCCCGTCGCGCGGGCCGGCGACGCGGTCAGCGCGCCGGCACGTCCACGAGACGGACCGTGATCGGCCGGACCGGTCGCGGGCCCGCTCCCGACAGGCGCAGCGTCGACCACGCGCCGGGGGGGGCGGCCACCCGCATGAGGGCCGTGCCGTCGAGGCGCAGCGGCACGTCCGAGACGAGGTGCCGCGCGCCGCCGGGCCCCAGAAGCTCGATCCGCGGGTCGACGCCGGCGCCGCGCTCGGGCAACTCGACCCAGACCGACACGTGTCGTCCGGCGAGCGCGCCGGGCGGCAGGCTCCGGTCGTCGTGCCAGCGGCCGCCGTCGCCCACGGCGCGCGCGCCGGGGAGCGGCGTCGCGTTCTCCAGGTCGAGCTCCGTGGCGACGCGCACGCGGACGTCGTGACCCGGTCGCGCACCCTCGAGCGTCACCCGGAGGAACTCGGACCCCGGCGACGGCGTGATGATCGGCAGCGACACGGAGTCGCGGTCCTCGGGCCACTCGACGGCGAGCCGCGTGCCGTCCGTCGCGAGCACCGCGGTGAGTCGGCGCGCGCCCTCCGGCCGTCCGCTCAGCACGATCGAGACCACGCCGTCGCCGGACGTGCCCAGGAGGCGCGCGGGGAGTGTCCAGACGTCGCGCGACGGCGTCAGCAGCTCCACGTCGAGCGGGTGCCAGGCGGGCGGGTCGGTCAGCGTGAGCGGTTCGAGCATGCTCTCCTTGTGCCGGTGGAGTCCCCGACCGCGGAAGCCCTGGAGCTGCAGCTGGAAGGTGGGGACCTCGACGATCACGTCCGCGCCCTCCGGCAGCCCGTCGCGCAGCGCGTCGTGCAGCGTGCGACCGAGGTGCTCCCCCTGCCGGCCGAGGTTGAGCGCGAGGCCGTCGACGAGGTGCGAGACCTCGCGGGTCACGTCGTCGTGGGCGGTGAAGCTCGTCCCGATCACGACGAGCGGCGGGTCGGCCGTCGACAGCCCGGCGATGTCCTCGTCCGTCACGAGGGGGCCGGGCAGCGAGTCGTGGGGGATCGTGTCGAAGACCGGGTGCTCGAGCGGGATCCCCAGCGTCTTGAGCAGCTCGCGCGGGACGGGCGCGGTCACGTCGTGCTCCGCGGGGGAGGAGCGGAGCGCGGGGTCCACGAGGCGGCCGAGCTGCCGGACCGCCTGCTCCATGGCGAGCCAGCGGCCGTAGGAGCTCCAGTGGGTGTCGTGCCGCAGCCAGGTGAGCGCGGGGTCGACGTCGCGCCAGAGGTGCGCGACGTCCACGAACGGGATGCCGCCCTCGCGCAGCCGTCGTGTGAGCGCCTGCTCGAAGCCCGGCCTCAGGTCCGCGCCGTCCGGGAGGAACCGCGTGGCCACGGTCCCCTTGCGCGGCACCGGGACGAGGACCGGGTCGAGCCCCAGCGCGAGGAGCCGTCGGTCGATCGCCGTGAGGGTGTTCGCGGCGAGCGCGGCGTGGTCGGGGTGGTGCGCGCCGTCCCGCGGCGTGATCCGGCTCTCGAGGAACAGCCAGCCGTCGCGTCCGACGACGACGCCGGAGCCGCCCTCGCGCAGCGGGAGCAGCACGTGGGCGAGGTACCAGGGCGTGAGCAGGAAGCGCACGTTGGAGTGCTCCTGCAGGTCGCGGTCGATCACGCGCATGCGCGCACCGCTCGCGATGTCGGCGGTCGCCCGCTCGACGCGGCGCGCGGCGCGGTCGATGCTCGTGAGCTGCGGTCCGCGCGCGGGGGCGACGGCGTCGAGCACGCCCGCGCCGCCGGTCAGGGTGAGGAAGCCCGCGACGACCATCCACGCCGCGACGCGTCGCCACCCCGCGTCCACGAGGTCGGGCGGCGCCGCGACGAGGCCGTCGTCGTCAGAACTGGAAGTAGAGGAACGGCACATTCTGTTCGTGGTGCATGTGGGCGAGGGCCAGCGGCGTCGCGAGCTGGAGGAAGACGACCCACGCGAGCGGGGGCGCGCGCAGCAGGCGCTGCGTGGTCGGCGCGTTCCACACGACGAGCGCGCCGACGCCGAACGCGACGAGGTGGACGGGCCGGAAGAGGTACGGGATGGGCGCGGCCGAGGGCATGACGTCGCCGGCCATCGCGGCGAGCAGGTTCCCGGCGCCGACGAGCGTCTCGGCGCGGAAGAGCACCCAGCCCGCCACGGCGACCACGAACGTCAGCACGACCTGCAGCGCCGACGGCAGGAACGCGTAGGGCGCGCGCTTGCCGATGAGGCGCTCGGCGACGAGCCACGCGCCCTGGTAGGCGCCCCACGCCACGAAGGTCCACGCGGCGCCGTGCCACAGGCCGCCGAGCAGCATGACCACGGCGAGGTTCGCGTACGTGCGCAGCGGGCCGCGTCGGTTCCCGCCGAGCGGCAGGTAGAGGTAGTCGCGCAGGAAGGTCGACAGCGAGATGTGCCAGCGCCGCCAGAACTCCGTGATCGACCGGCTCCGGTACGGCCCGTCGAAGTTCACCGGCAGCCGGAAGCCCATCATGAGCCCGAGCCCGATCGCCATGTCGGAGTAGCCGGAGAAGTCGAAGTAGATCTGGAAGGTGTAGGCGAGCGCGCCGAGCCACGCGTCCGGCGTCGTGACGGCCGGTCGCGCGAAGACCTCGTCGGCGAGCGTGCCGAGCACGTCGGCGATCAGGATCTTCTTCGCGAGCCCCGCCTGGAACGCGAGCACGCCCTGGAAGAACTTGCCGCGCGTGTGGGTGCGCTCCGCGAGCTGGTCGGCGACCGTGTTGTAGCGGACGATCGGTCCCGCCACGAGCTGCGGGAACATCGCGACGTAGCACATGAAGTCGATGAAGCGTCCGACGGGCGGCGTCGTCCCGCGGTAGACGTCCACCGTGTAGCTGAGCGTCTGGAAGGTGTAGAAGGAGATGCCGACCGGCAGGACGACGGACGTCCACGCGACGGGCTCCACGTCCATCGACACGAGCAGCTCGTTGAGGGTCTCGACGCCGAAGTTCGCGTACTTGAAGTACCCGAGCAGCCCGAGGTTCGTCGCGAGCGACAGGAGCAGCCAGGGCTTGCCGCGCCCGCCGCGCGCGCGCTCGCTGCCGATGCGCGACCCGGCCGTGAAGTCCACGACCGTGGACACGAGCATGAGCAGCAGGAAGTCGGGCCGCCACCAGCCGTAGAAGACGTAGCTGCCCAGCGCGAGCGTGAGCGACCGGAAGCGCCGCGGCGTGAGGTAGTACGCCCCCAGGAACGCCGGGAGGAACGCGTAGAGGAAGGTCGCGCTCGCGAAGAGCATGGGCCGGTCGGGCGCTCACCGGGGTGGGACGCGCGAGGCGCCCCGCCCGGGCCCCCTCGCGCTCAGGTCTCGCCGTGCTCGCAGAGGAACACGGCGACGGTCGGGATCGGAGGGTACCGCATGACGAAGCGGTATCCGCGGAACGCCGTGTCGTCCCAGCCCGCGCGATCGAAGGCGGCGGCGAGCATCTCGCCGTAGCGCGGCACGTCGGGCGATGCCATCGTCGCGAGCCCGCGGCCGAGCTCGTGGACCGACTCGTAGAGCGGGAGGCGCTGGTCCTCGTCGTCCGCGAGGCTGCGGCCGCCGCCGTCGAGCTGCGCGTAGAGCGCGACGTCCGGGTCCGTCGCCCAGGCGACGTCCTCGTGGACGATGAGGTCGAGCTGCAGGCGCTCGACGGGCGTGACGATCGCGGCGCCGATGCGGAAGGTGCGGTCCTCGCCGGGGCCGGGCGTGGGGAGCGCCCCGGGGTTGAGCTCGCCGAACACGCAGGTGAGCGCGTTCGTGTTGCCGACGGGACCCGCCGGGAGGATCGAGCGCGTCACGTTGCCGGCCGTCCGGTCCACGAGCGCCGGCAGGTTGTCCGACGAGAACTCGCGGAGGAGCGGCACGTCGTCGGGCGACAGCGACGGGTCGAGCGGCGACGAGCGGAAGGTCGGAAGCGTCGAGCCGTCGTCGAGGCGGCGCATGCGTCGGAAGAGGGTCCAGCGCGCGTCGCCGCGCAGCCGCTTGAGGTCGACGAGGCCCTTGATGCCCGCGACGTCCATGCGGCCCGAGGCGTCGGCCGCCGGGTGGAGGATCGTCGTGCTGAACTGCGCGCGGGCCTGCACGCCCCAGGTGCCGCCCATGCCGAGGAACGCCTGGCGACGACCCTGCTCGAGGCGCTCGGCGGCGCGCGGGTCGCCCATGACGGCCGTGAGCTGGTCGAGGGTCTGCCGGTCGCCCGTGTGCTCGGCGACCATGCCGTCGTAGGCGGCCATGGCCTCGCGCAGGTCGCGCGCGACCTGCTCCGTCGCGCCGGCCTTGCGCAGCGCGGCGAGGAAGGCGGCGAGCGCGTCGGGGCCCGGGACGTGGGGCACGGCCTCGGCCGGGTCGCGGGCGGCGACGATGCGCGTGACGCGCCAGGCGAGGCTCTTGCTCACGCCGAGCTGCCGCGCGAGGGGGCGGGCCCGGTGGGGGTCGGCGCCCACGGAGGCGAGCGCGCCCGTGAAGGCGGCGCGCAGCCGCTGGAAGGCCTCCCGGAGGTGGTCCTCGAAGGGCTGCGCGGCGGGGGAGGCGGCGGGGGATCCGGGGGTCACGTCGGCGGGAGGAGGCGGGGGGCGGGAGGAGCGGCGCGGGGAGCGTCCAGGTCGGGGGCGGCGCCGGCCGGCGGGCACCCTGCGGCGCCCGCGTCGGCTCGGCAGTCTGCATGATCACCCGGGCCGGTGCGAGCGTCCAGGAAAATGTCCCATGGGACACTTGCCGAAACGCGGGAGGAGCCCTACCCTCATCCGTCCTCGCCGAGATCCGCCCGGCGACCGCAGCCCCGAAGACCCCCCACCACCTCCACCCGGGAGCGCCCCCATGAAGGCCCTCGTCGGACTCCTCGCCGTGGCCGCCGCCACGCCGGCCGCCGCGCAGGTCACCTACACCGTCATCACCCCGCCCGGCACCTTCGAGCAGGCCATCGGCATGTCCCGCAACGGCGAGTTCGTCGTCGGCACGGGCGGCAGCAACGGCTTCAAGTGGTCGGAGGCCGGCGGCCTCGAGACGGGCTTCGGCTTCCCGTTCGAGCCCTGGGGCGTGTCGGACGACGGCGCGACCATGACCGGCACCTACCTCAACGGCGCGAGCCAGAACGAGGCGGGCGTGTGGACGGCGGGCGGCGGCGCGGACCCGCAGGGCAGCCCGTTTCCCGGCGGCTGCGGCTCCGACGTGAGCCACCTCAACGGCTGCGACGAGGACGGCGACGTCGCCGTCGGCATGGCCTGGGACGGCTGCCGCACGACCCCCACGATGTGGACGCCCGGCGGCGGGTACGTCGCCATCGCGAAGCAGGACCCGACCTCGAGCGCGCGCTGCTACCGCGTCTCCGGCGACGGCGACACCTTCGTCGGCTGGGACCAGGGCCTGCCCGGCGGCCAGGGCTTCAGCCGCCGCGCGTGCATCTGGACCGACCCGGACACGCAGGTCTTCCCGCTCACGACGCCCGGCAACCCGCAGGGCCTCGGCGAGGTCACGGACGTGAACGACGACGGCACCGTCTTCTGCGGCCTCACCGGCAGCAGCGCGTGGCGCAAGGTCGGCGCGAACGAGGTCCAGATCCTCGAGCCGGTGCCGGGCCTCGGCGGTCAGTACGCGGCGAACGGCATCTCGGACGACGGCAGCGTCGTGGTCGGCGTGCGCCTCCAGTTCCCCGTCGCCGACGCGGTCATCTGGACGGACGCCACGGGTCCGATGCTCCTGCGCGACTTCCTCGCGGCGAACGGCATCACGGTCGGCGCCACCGACGTGCGCAACTGCACGGACGTCTCGGCCGACGGCACGAAGATCTGCGGCTGGGGCAACTTCGGCGCGTGGGTCGTGGACCTCGACGCGGCGACCGACCCGTGGGTCGACCTGGGCGGCGGCACGTCGGGCATCAACGGCCCGCTCACGCTCGACGCGACGGGCCCGCTCACCGCCGGCTCGACGACGACGCTCGACCTCACGAACGCGCCGGCGTCCGCGCAGCTCGTCGGCTGGCTCTCGTTCGCGTCCGCGCCCTTCCCGGCGCTCGGCGGCACGATCCACGCCTTCCCGTTCTCGCTCCAGATCCTGCCCTTCGCGGACGCGTCCGGGAACTGGGGCGTGAGCCTGCCGTGGCCGGCGGGCGTCCCGGTCGGCACGGACCTCTGGGTGCAGTTCCTCGCCCAGGACCTGTCGACGTTCCACGGGATCACCGTCTCGAACGCGCTCACGGCGACCACGCCCTGACCGCGGACCGGCGGGCCCCTCCGGGCCGTGTTCCCGGAGGGCGCCCGCCCCGCATCGCATCGCTCCTCCGACCCGACCGGGCTCCGCTCCGATGACCTCCTCCACCGTCCTCCGCGCCCTCCTCGGCCTCACGGTCTGCGCGACCGCCGCGTCCGCCCAGGCGACCTACCCGTACGCCGACAAGTACCTCCTGCCCGGCGGCAGCTCCTTCGACAGCTTCGGGCGCGCCATCGCCGTCGCGCCGGGGCGGCTCGTCATCACCGGCAACGGCCTCGACAACCGGGGCGCGGCCGTCGCCTACCGGCGGCAGGGCGGCGCCTGGGTCGCGTACCAGTCGTTCACCGGGTCCGACACCGTCGCCGGGGACTTCTTCGGCTTCTCCGCCGCCGTGGACGGGACGACGCTCGTCGTCGGCGCCAACCAGGCGGAGACGCCCGCGTTCAACGCGGGCGCGGCCTACGTGTTCGAGCGCATGGGCGAGACCTGGACCCAGGTCCAGAAGCTCACGCCGCCGGTGAGCACCGCCTCCGACAAGTTCGGCAACGCGGTCGCCGTGTCCGGCGACGTGATCGTCGTGGGCTGCGCCGGCGACGATGAGGCGGGCATCGAGGCCGGCGCCGCGTACGTCTACCGCGAGGTCGGCGGGACCTGGCTCTTCGAGCAGAAGCTCCTCGCCTCCACCGCGGACGACGGCGACCAGTTCGGCTGGCAGGTCGACACGGACGGCAGCTCGATCATCGCGAGCGCCCTCGAGGACGAGATCCCGGCCGGCGCGGCCGGCGCCGTCTTCGAGTTCCAGTTCGACGGCTCGGAGTGGAACGAGGTGCAGCGCGTCACGGACCCCGCCGGGGCCGCCGGCGACCGCTTCGGCTGGGACCTCGACCTCGAGGTCGGTCGTCTCTTCGTCGGCGCGCCGGAGAAGGACGGTCGCGGCGCGGTCGTCGTCTTCGACGGCGGCCCGGGCGCGTGGTCGTTCCAGGACTCGGTGACGCCGGTGAAGGTCGCGGCCGGTGACAGCTTCGGCTGGTCGCTCGACGCCTCGGGCGACCGCTTCGTCGCGGGCGCGCCGGGGACCACGGGCGTGCCGACCGCCGCGTTCGCCGGCGCGCTCTACCAGGTCCAGTTCGACGGCACGCGGTGGGTCGGCGTGCAGCAGGGCCTCAACGGGGAGCCCAGCGCCGGCTTCCCGTTCCCGCAGATGGGGATGGAGTGCGCGCTGCTCGGCAACTCGGCGTTCGCGGGCGCGCCCTTCGGGCTGGGCGTCATCGCCAACACCGGGTCCGTCTACCGCTACGACGTCACCGAGCTCGGCCTCGACGTGGTGCCCGACGAGGTGCCGTTCGAGGGCGAGATGGCCGTCCGCACGAGCGGCGGCCTCACCGCGAACCCGATGGCCGTCTTCATCCTCGAGATCTCGGGCACGCCCGTGCTCCTCCAGGCCTACGGCGGCGTCTTCGACGCGAACGGCGAGCACCTCCTGTCGGTCACGGTGCCCGCGTCGGTCTCCGGCCTCGACATCACGATCCTGGCCGCCGGCTACCGGCAGCCCGGCCTGCTCGGCTACTCGGACCTCGTCGAGGCGAGCTTCCTGTAGAGCGCGCTCAGTCCCGCCACGCGTCGACGACGTAGCCGTCGAAGAACTGGAGCGTCGTCCAGCGCTCCTCGTCCTCCGTCGCGTACATCCAGTGCACCGAGCCGTCGCCGGCGACGTAGGTCGAGGTGGGCGTGCCGTAGCGCGCGTAGATCTGGCGCGGCGTGAGTCCGAACACCGCGACGGGCGCGTACTCGGCGTTCTCGGGGAGCGACGAGCGCAGCGCCTCGACCGCCTGGCGGTCCTGCGGCCGGCCGAAGCCCGCGCGCATCGTCGGCGCGAACTCCGTCGGCTCGGGGAGCGCGACGGCGAGCCGGTCGTCGAGCGCGTCGAGCAGCCGCTGGAGCACCTGCTCCGAGACGTCCGCGGCGAGCGCCCCGCCGTCGCCGGGCTCGAGCCGCGTGGGCTCGCCGCCCGCCACGGGCAGCTCGAGGGTCCGGCGCAGCGCGCGGAGCTCGGCGAGCACCGGGTCGAGGTCGAGCGAGACACGCGGCGTCGGCTCGCCCCAGGAGCGCTCCGGCTCCGGCCGGACGAGCAGGCCCGCGCCGAAGCCGGCGAGGCCGCCCACGAGCGCGGCGACGAGGATCTCGGTCTTCATGGGGGCCATCCCGGGGCGTCGACGGGCGTCACGGCGGTCATCCTCGCACGTCGGGCTCCTCGGCCGCCGGTTTCCCGCGACGGCTCGCCCACGGAGACGCGGGTCCGGGGTACGATCGGACGCGTGACGCCGGTCCGTGGGCAAGCACGGGCCCCCGCCTCGCGCGGGAGACGGCGTCCGAGAAGCACATGCAACGCATTGGGAGACGGTCGCGGCCGGAGCGCCGGGACCCCGAGGAACCCACCACGTGCCGGTGGACGGCGCCGTCCGACGATCCCGTCGGCGCGCGCACGCTCGGCGCGCCGGTCCGGCGGATCGGCCGCCGGTTCCCGGGTCCGGTGACCCGTCCGTCGCCCGTCGCCCGCCTGGCGGCGGGAGCGTCGGACGCTCGGACCGCGGTCTCCTCCCCCGGGGCCGCGGTCGTGCCAACGAGGCCTCCTGCTTTCCGGGCCGGTGATGTCCGACGGACCCATCGTGGCCCCCCCGTCGACGTTCCCGTCCGGCGCTCCCCGCCCCAGGCCCTTGCCGTCCGGCGCCGGTGTCACCGCGTCGGGTCGACGCGCTATGCCTCGACGAGACCGCGGCCGTCCCGCGCATCGGGCGGTCGCGGCGCCCGCCCGGGAGGATCCCCGTGATCCCGTTGTCCCGCCTCCCGGCGGCGCGCGCGGGACGTGCCGTCCTGGGCGCGCTGCTGGTCGTCTCCGTCCTCGCGGCGTCCGTCGACGCGCGGGTCACGCCCGCGGCCGCGCGGGTTGCGCGAGCGGCCGCGCGCGTCACGTACCGGCTCGAGCACCGCCCCGGCCGGGGCGACGCCCCGCCGACCTGGCTCGTCGCGGTGCGCGCGTCGGGCCTGCGCGCGCGCGAGCTGCCGCTGCGCCTCGTGTTCCCGTCGTGGGGCGCCGGCGCGGTGGACGCCGACGCGCTGCGCGTCGTCCCCGACGGAGCGGGGCGCGCGAGCGTCGACGGGGACGGCCTCACGATCCGCGTCGAGCCCTCGGAGCCGGGCGCGACCGAGCTCACGGTCGCCTTCCCCGTCCGCCTGCCGGCCGTCGACTCCGAGGAGCGCCGCGCGAACGGCCTGCTGCCGGCGTCCTTCGAGGGCGGCGCCTACGGCTTCTCGTGGAACGTGCTCCCGGAGGTGCTCGCCGCGGACGGGCCGCTCCCGGGGCGCCGCGCCGTGCGGCTCGTGCCGCCCGAGGGCGGCGTCGTCGCGAGCGGCTGGGGCGGCCTCGCACGCGGCGAGCAGGTCGTCGAGCTGCCGACGGGCGTCTCCATGGAGAATGCGAGCCTCGCGTTCGGCGAGCCCGCGTCGAGCGTCGTCGGCGAGATCGGCGGCGTGCGCGTCGAGGTCTTCCAGTACGGCGACGGCCCCGACGGCGTCGACGTCGTCGCCGGAGTCCTCGCGCGCGCGGAGCCGTTCCTGCGCGAGGCGCTCGGCGACGTCGGCTCGCGCCGGCCGGTGCGCGCGTTCGTCACGCACACGGGCGGGGGCGGCATGGCGACGCACGCCGACCTGCGCGTCGGGCTGCGCGCGGACGACCCGCCGGAGGTCGTCGCGTCGCCGTGGTTCGCGCAGCTCGTCGTGCACGAGCTGACGCACCACTGGCTGGGCCTCGCGGCGCGCGAGGCGGACGCCTCCCTCGTGTGGTTCAAGGAGGGCTTCACGGACTACCTCGCGCTCTGGGCCGCCGCGTCGACGGGGCTCGTGTCGCGCGGCTGGTTCGCCGAGCGGCTGCTCGAGCTCGAGGGCATCGCGCGCGCGCTGCCGTCCGATGCGACGACCGCCTTCGGCGACCCGACGGTGACCTGGCGCGACGGCGACGGCGCGAACGAGCATCTCGCCTACGCGGGCGGTCCGCTCCTGGCGCTCGCCTTCGACGTGGAGCTGCGGCGCTCCGGGCGCGCCGGCCTGCCGATGCTCGTGCGCGCGCTCGCGTCGCGCGACGAGCCGTACACGCTCGACGACCTCGAGCACTGGGCCGCGCGCAAGGGCCTGCGCCCGCTGTGGCGGCGCGCGGTCGTCGGGACGGAGCGGCCGCCGGTGGCGGAGCTCCTCGCGCGCGCGGGCTTCGAGACCGTCGAGCAGCCCGTCGACCTCGCGTACGTCGGGCTCGCGCTCGAGGAGGGCACGCTCCCGGCGCGCGTCACCGCCGTCGACCCCGACGGTCCGCTCGCGGGGCACGACGTGCGGCCGGGCGACCTCGTCACGGGCTGGTGGCCCGCGCGGCCGGACCCGGTGGAGGTGGACGGCGTGCGGAGGCGCGCGGCGACCTGGCCGTTCGGGCTGCACGAGATGCTGCCCGGCTACGACGGCAGCTACCTGGGCGTGCGGCGCGGCGAGGTCGACCGGCAGGTGTTCTTCACGCCGACGCGTCTCCAGGGCGCGGGCGTGGTGCGCGGCGTGGGGGCCGACGGCGACGGGCTCGACGAGTTCTTCGACGAGCGCCGCTGAGCGCGCGGCGTCAGCTCAGCATCACGCCGACGAGGAACGCGAGCACCCAGAGCCAGGCGAGCACGCCGGCGACGGTGTTCTGGTCGCGGAGGGCGTCCTGCGCGGTCTTGGGGAAGCGGCCCAGCTTGAGCGCCCACATGACGTGCGCGCCGGGGCGCTCGACGAGCTTCGTGATGAGCGCGTCCGCGTCGAGGGCGCGGAGCTTCGCGGGCACGGTGCGCGCCCAGGCGAGCAGCGCGCGGAGGGCGTCGCGGGGGCGGAGGACGTCGGCGTCGTCGGCGGCGTGCGCGCGGGTCGTCGGGCGGGGCGGCAGCATGGCGGGTCTCGCGGTGGGGGATCGGCGGGGCGCGCGGCGACCGTCGATCGCGGCCGGGAGCGCGGCGCGTCGACACGGGGGCGCGCGACGCACGGGGCGTCGTTGGGATCGCGGCGTCGCCTCTTGCGCGTCGCCGCTATCCTCGGACGCCATGAGCCGACCCTGGATCCGCATCGCGCTGGGCGTGATCCTCTGCGGGACCACGGCCCTCGCGACCGCCATGACCCAGCTCCCGCCCCCCGAAGGCCCCGACTTCCGGCCCCTGCGCCCGCCGGTGCTCGGCTACGTCGTCGAGCACGACGCGGCGAGCTCCCGCTACCGGCTCGTGGCCGTCGGCGACGACCGCGTGCTCGCGGAGGGCGACCTCGACGTCTGCCAGGACAAGCTCGTGGAGCAGCTCGAGGCCGCGTGGGGGACGGGCCACCCGAACCTCGCGATCCCCACGCCGGGCGGCCTCCAGTTCTGGGCCGACGTCTTCTGGTTCGCGGGCTGGCGCATCCAGGAGAACGTCTACACGGGGCACTGCCGGCTGCTCGACCCCGGCAACGTGCGCCGCGCGTGGGGCAGCCGCGAGGCGTGCCGCACGGCGTTCGAGGGGCTGCGTCGCACGGAGGGGCTCGTCATGGAGGACGAGCACCTCGTCGTGCTGCTGCACGGGCTCGGTCGCACGCGCGAGTCGCTGAGCCGCCTCAAGTGGGAGCTGCGCGACGCCGGCTACATGACGGCGAGCATCACGTACCCGAGCACGCGCCGCACGCTCGTCGAGCACACGGAGCAGCTCACGCAGGTGCTCGAGCGGCTCGAGGGCGTGTCGACCGTGTCGTTCGTGACGCACAGCCTCGGCGGGCTCGTCGTGCGCGCGGTGCTCGCGCGGCGCGGCCGGTGGCGCGACCGCATCGCGGTGGGCCGGCTCGTCATGCTCGCGCCGCCGAGCCACGGGTCGGCGCTCGCGGAGGAGGTCACGGAGTACATGCCGGCTCGCAAGCTCCTCGGGCCCGTCGCCGACGAGCTCTCGCTCGACGAGTTCGAGGAGATCCCGGCACCGGACTGCGAGTTCGGGATCATCGCCGCGGGCGGTCCGGGCGAGACCGGCTGGAACCCGCTGCTCGACGGCGACGACGACGGCGTCGTGAGCGTCGAGGAGACGAAGCTCGAGGGCGCGGCCGACTTCCTGCTCGTGCGCGGCCTGCACACCTTCCTCATGAACGACCCCGAGGTCATCCGCGCCTCGGTGCGCTTCCTCGCGACGGGCGCGTTCGGCGAGGACGGCGGACGCGCGGACCCGGGGCGGGGCGGGGATGGCGGAGCGGACGCGGACGACGGCTGAGCGCCCGGCCGGCGCGGCCTGAGCTGCGAGCCGGCGTGCGCGGTCCCGCACGCGCCCGCGGCACGGGTTTCTCCGTCACGGCCCCCGGCGAGGGGGATACAAACGGCGTACGTCCTCCGGGGAGAGCCCCATGGTCCCGCCCGCCGTCGTCACGACCCTGCTCGTCGCCGTATTCCTCGCGTCGCCGACCGCCGCACAGACCGTCGTGGGGTGGCCGAAGTCCCTGGGGTCCTTCGCCCGGCCTTCCGTGCCTGTCGTCGCGGCCACGGGCGAGGTCTACGTCGCCGGCGAGGAGTCGGACACCGTGTTCCGCATCGCCCCCGACGGCGCGGTCGAGCTCGTGCTCCATCGCGAGTCCGCGGCGCCCGCCCACCTCCTCGAGCGTCCCGAGGCGATGGCGCTCGGCGCGTCCGGCGACCTCTACGTCGCGGGCCGAGACTCGGACACCGTGTTCCGGGTGGGGTCGGACGGCTCCGTGGACGTCGTGCTCGACGCGAGCGGCGGCGGTCTCGCACCGCTCGACTTCCCCGAGACGCTCGTCGTGGACGCGGCGGGCGACCTCTGGGTGGCGGGGACGTTCAGCCAGACCGTGTTCCGCGTCACGCCCGCCGGCGTCGTCACGCTCGAGCTCGACGCGAGCGGGCTCGGCCCGGCGTCCCCGCTCTCCGTCCCCGAGGTCGCGCGGTCGCGCGACGACGTCTTCGTCCTCGGCGACGGGCACGTGTTCCGCGCGCTCCCGGGCGGCGGCTTCGAGGAGCTGCTCACGCCGGCCGGCGACGGTGTCCAGGCCTTCGACCGGGGGACCGACGTCGCGGTGACTCCCGCGGGCGACGTCTGGGTCTCGGACCGGGGGCAACGCCTCTTCCACGTGGCGCCCGGCGGCGCCGTCGAGCACGTCGACCTCGGGCTGTTCGCCCCGATCGTCATCAGCGTGGAGACGGACGACTCCGGGTCGGTGTGGTTCACGGCCAACGAGGTGTTCGCGTCGACGACCGTCATGCACCTCTACGAGTGGCCCGCCGGCGCGCCGGCCCCGGTGCAGCGCGCCGGCGGCGGCGGCTTCCTGTTCACGAACCTCGTCGTCGCCGGAGACGGCACGGCGCGCTGGACGCAGACGAGCAACAGCGGCAGCGAGTGGCTGTGGGAGCGCGACACCTCGGGCTTCGTCGTGAAGCTCGTGGGTCAGCTCGGGGACGGGCAGGGGCACGTCGTGAGCGGCGCGCGCCCGCCCGCGGCGCGTCCCGACGGGTCGATCGTGCTCGCAGGCGTCAACGACACCGTGCTCGTCGCGGGCCCCGGACCTTCGGTCGGGCTGCTCATGGACGCGTCGTCGGCCGCGCCGGCGGTCACGGGCTGGGTGCGCGACGTCGTCGTGGGCGCGGACGGCGGCATCGTCCTCATGACGGACGGACCCGATCACGTGGTCCGCGTCGACTCGCCGAGCGAAGCGACGCTGCTCCTCGACACCTCCGGCGACGGACAGGGCAACACGTTCTCGGCGGCCGACGTCCGCATGGCGGTCGCGCCGGACGGCAGCGTCTACGTGCCGAGCCGGGCCGAGGACACCGTGTTCCGCGTGGCGCCCGACGGCGCAGTCACCGTCGTCCTCGACGGCACGGGCGACGGCGTCAACCTGCTGCGAGCGCCGGTCGCCGCCGCGGTGGACGCGCAGGGCGTCGTCTACGTGGCCGGGCAGGTGAGCCACAACGTGTTCCGGATCCACCCGACGGCCGGGACGTCGCAGATCGTCGGCGCGTCGGGCGACGGCGTCCATCCGCTGACGAACCCGACGGACCTCGCGCTCGACGGTGCGGGCAACCTCTTCGTGAGCGGCCGGGCTTCCGACAACGTCTTCCGCGTCACGCCGATCGGCGTCGTCACGCAGGTGGTGGACGCCGCGGGCGACGGGCTCGGGAACGCGCTGGACTCGCCCGAGCACCTCGCGGCGACCTGGGACGGCGACGTGTTCGTCGCCGCGCGCCTCTCGGCCAACGTCCTCCGCGTGCGGCCGTCCGGATTCGTGCAGGAGGTCCTCGACGCGACGGGGTTCGGAACGGGCACCGCGTTCGGGATCCCGTTCGGCATCGCGACGGACATCTTCGGCGCCGTCTACGTCTCCTCCGCGCAGACGGACGCCGTGTTCCGGATCGGCCCCGACGCCGTGGGGCTGTCGGTCGTGCTCGACGCGGCCGGCGACGGCGACGCGAACCCGCTCGTGGGACCGGCCGCGCTCGCCGTGGACCTCTCGGGCGACCTCTACGTGGGGAACAGCCAGACGGTCCCCGACCTGCCGGCGCTGCGGCTCTCGCAGGACGCCTGGTGGACCGACCTCGGCGGCGCCGCGCCGGGCAGCAACGGCCGCCCGGCCATGGGCGTGACCGGCACGCTGCAGCCCGGCACCGCGATGGACCGCGTGCTCACCCACGTGCCGCCGGTCACGCCGCTGCTCGCCTGGGTGTCCTTCTCGTCCTCGCCCTTCGAGGCCATCGGCGGCACGGTGCACGCCTTCCCGCCGACGCAGCAGATCCTCTTCGTCTCGGACGCGACGGGGCAGGCCGACCTCAAGGTCTCGTGGCCGTCGGGGCTGCCGTCCGGCGTGCCCATCTACCTGCAGTTCGTCGTGCGCGACTTCGCCGTGCCGGACCAGCTCACGCTGTCGAACGCGGTGACACGGACGACGCCTTAGGTTCCCGTCCCGCGCTCGTGCGGAGGGCGTCACAGAACCGTATTCGGTTGTCCGGGACCGGTCGGTCCACGCGCTGAACCCGACGGCGGCGGTCGTGAAGAAGGGCGCCGGTCGGGTGGTGATCGCGGGTCACGCGTGCCGAAGCGGGCGTGCGTGCGTCGCGGGTCCGGGCCGGGGTCGGGCCGTCTCCCTCCAGCTCCGGGAAACGTCGTCGACGCGGTCGGCGTGCGGTCGCGAGTCCGCTCCGTCGGACGATCGGTCACCGGCGCTCCCGGGGCGGAGTCGCATCCGAAGCAACCCTTGGAGCATCCCCATGTCCCGTCCCCTGAGTTGTGTCCTGGTGCTCGCCGCAACGCTGTCGGCCCAGTCGACGGTCGTCACGTCACCGCCGGTTCCGCCGTCCGGAGACCCGCGCCCGATCGGCACCGAATTCGTGCTCGTCGACGCTGTCGGCACGCCGTGGGTGTTCGGCGCGGAGACGTCGATCCCCGGAGTCGAGTGGCGGCAACCCGCGCCCGGTTGGGTCGACGTCGTCTTCCCGGAGGTCGCGGCGATCCGTCCCGACCTCCTGACCGTCTCGGCGCACCCGGAGGACGGCGGAGCGCCGGTGGAGCTGCCGACGATGTGGCACGACTCCGCGGTGCGGCTCTCGGTCGACCGACTGCTCGTGTCCGATCGCACGACGGTCGGGGAGCGAGGGGACGACGGGAGCCTCGAGATCATCGTCGTCTGGCCGACCGCGCCCGGTCTGCCCCCCGGGCCCCTGCCGACCCTCATCCTGCGTTACCTGGAGGCGAAGCCGGCGGCGCCACCCGCGCCTGCCCCACCGGGCGTGCCGACCAAGGGTTGCATCAAGCTCGTGGGCGTCGCCGTGGCGGGCGCGGTCCAGGGGCTCGCGTTCACGAAGATCGGCAAGGACCCGAACAACGGTGCCGGCTTCAAGGTGCAGGCCGACACCGACATCGGCGACACGGGGGCGGACGTCCGGGACACGCTCGTGCCGGCCGTGGGGCTCAGCGAGGACATCGGCGGGTGCACCATCACGATCAAGCGCGACCCCGCGGATCCCGCGGGGATCAAGGTCTCGGGGCCGCGGGACTTCCAGTGCTGGGCGTGGGACGGGAACGCCTGGGCCCTCATCCCGCTGAGCGAGGACGGGATCACCTACCAGAAGACGACGCTCTGACGAGGACGTCGCCCGCCGCGGGACTCGACCCGCGGCGGGCGGCGCGTCCCGCTCAGCTCCAGACGCGCTGCCGGATCGCGTTGACCATCTGGAGCATGAGGCCCTCGGGCGCGTCGCCGGCGGGGCGGACCTCGACGAACGTCTTCACCTGCTCGACGGGCGAGAGCTGGAGGTAGACGCGCTGGCCCTCGGCGTTCACCGCCTCGAGCTTCACGACGCCGTCCACGAACTCGCGCTTGTCGATCGTGAGGCCGCAGCTCTCGAGCGCCGCGGGCACGACGAGGTTCACCGACGCGAGCGGCTTGGCGATCTCCGTCGTGACGCCCGGGTTGTCGACGTGCTCGCCGCCGGGGGACGCGGTGTCGGGCGAGGCGCAGGCCGCCGCGAGGAGCAGCAGGGCGCAGGCGAGCAGGCGGGTCGTGGTGGTGCGCATGGGGCCTCCCGGGCCGCGGGGGACGTCGGTCGCGATGATACCGGCGGGCTCAGCCCGTCCACACCCTGAGCGCCATGACCGCGCTCGCCGCCTGCATGATCCACGCGGCGATCCGCGGGCGGCTCACCTGGAGCGGCCGCGTGCTCAGCGCGCGCTCGACGACGGCCGCGGCGCGGTCCGCATCGATGAGGAACGGCTTCCACGGTGACTGCGCCATCTTCGTGTCGACGAAGCCGAAGCGCACGTTCGTGACGGCGACGCCGCGCGGGCGCAGCGCGAGGCCGAGCGCGGTGAGCCAGCTCGAGAGCCCGGCCTTGCTCGCGGAGTAGGCGGGCGCGCCGGGGTTGGGTCCGGCGTCCGCGAGGCTCGACAGCCCGACGAGGTGCCCGCGGCCCGCGGCGACCATGGGCGGCAGCACGACCTCCGCGGTCTCGCTCGCGGCGAGCAGGTTCGTGCGCAGCGTGCGCGTCTCGTCGGCGAGGTCCGCCGGGTCGAGCGCGACGCCGACGCCGACGCACCACACGACGACCCCGAACGGTCCGCGCCGCGCGACGAGCGCCTCGAGCCGCGCGCGGTAGTCGTCGGCGACCACGTCGACGACGAGCTGCGCGTCGTCGTCGAGCTCGGGCGTGCGGCTGCGGGACACGCCGGTCACGTCCCGTCCCGCGGCGAGCAGGCGCCGGACGAGCGCGCGCCCGATCCCGTCGGAGCAGCCGACGACGAGGATGCGGTCGAGATCGGGGGCGGTCATGGCCGGAGTCTAGCAACGGGCGCGACGCGTGACCCGCGGTCGGCTGCAAGGTCGAGGCACGTCGCCGACGGGATCGGCTCCGGTTTCGGCTCCGGTTTCGGCTCCGGTTTCGGCTCCGGTTTCGGCTCCGGTTTCACGTTCCTGCCTGGAGGTGTTTCGCGCCGGTGCGATTGCGCGGATTTCAAGTGTCCCGCGATGCGCTCTGAACGATCTCGGCTCCGAAGCCGAAGCCGAAGCCGAAGCCGAAGCCGAAGCCGAAGCCGAAGCCGAAGCCGATACCGATACCGATACCGATACCGGTGCCGACACCGGTGCCGACGGAGGAGCCGACGCCTTCCGCCTCCCTTCTCGGGGCGGACGAGGTTGCCTGACTCGGGCAAACAACCTCATCCGCCCCGAGAAGGAAGGCTCCTCACATGACTCGCTTCGATTGTCTCGACGCTTCGTATCAGCTCCTCGACGATCTCCATGTCCCGCTTACGAAAATCCGTGCGCGCGACTCGCGTCTGCACACGCAGCTGCGCACCGCCGCGGCGTCCATCGCGCTGAACATCGCCGAAGGTCGCGGTCGTGCCGGCAAGGACAAGCGCCACCACTGGCGCATCGCCCTCGGTTCCGCCGAAGAGGTCGAGGCCATCCTGAACGTCGTCAAGCGGCTCCGTGATCTCGACGCCGACGACGCCATGGCCGCGCACGCGACGCTCGTGCGCCTCCGCAAGATGCTCTGGCGCATGACCCACTGAGCGGGAACACCCGCCCCGGCGGTCGAGCCGCCGGGGCGGGTCCTCTCGTTCAGTGCGTGAGCTTCCAGAGCATGGCGAGCACACGGTCGAGCAACGCGAACGGCTCCGCGAGGTCCTCCTCGCGCAGATCACCCAGCGCCACCGCGGTACGCAACGCCGTCCGGACCTCGTCCGCCGAACCGGCGGCGACACGCCAGTGGTGCCGGCGATCCTTCCCGCCGCGACGCTGCCCTTCGGAGATGTTGAGGGTCACGGAAGCAGCAGCCCGCCGCACCTGGCGGTGCATGTCGCGATCACACAGCTGCAGCGTCGCGAGAGGCGAGCGAAGCGAGGCCACCATGCGGATCGCGATCTCGAGCACATCGAACATGTGAGGGACTCCTTTCCTGGAATCGGGTGGGGTTACGCCCAGTGGGGGCCCCGCCCGATTCCAGGAAAGGAGTCCCGCCAAGTGCGTCGCGCACTCAGCCGGGTGACCACCGACGTCGTGTCCCCGGAGTCTTGTGGGGCGCTCACGAAGTGAGCGACCGCCGAACTCTCGCGAAGCGAGAGGAGGCTTCGGGTTCGGCTTCGGGTTCGGCTTCGGGTTCGGCTTCGGGTTCGGCTTCGGGTTCGGCTTCGGGTTCGGGTTCGGGTTCGGCTTCGGGTTCGGCTTCGGGTTCGGACACGGCTCCGGACTCGGCTCCGAACCCGCAACCGCAACGAGCATCGAACCCGAGCCCCACCCCCGACCGCACCTCCCACCCCGTCCCCAGCGTCGCTCCCCCCGTCAACGCAACGAGGGCGGGCCCCCGGGCCGGAACCCGGAGACCCGCCCTCGCGCGAGAGGCGGACTCAGCGTCCGTCTCGTGTCACGTCACGGCACGGTGCCGAGCATCGCGTTGGACAGCGAGCCGCCCTCGGCGGTGGACGCGTCGGTGACGCCGACCTGGGCCCAGATCATCTGCCCGGACGTGCCGCCCGGGAAGGTCGCCGAGCCGCCGAGCGTTCCGGCGGGGCTGCTGAAGGCGAGGATCTGGATGTTGATCGGGAACGCGTGGAGCGTGCCGCCCAGGAACGGCGCCGGCGTGGACGCGAACGAGAACCAGACGAACGAGAGCGCGGAGGGCGCGGCGTTCGTGAGGCTCAGGCTGAGCGTGGAGCCGGGCGTGAGCGGGCCGGACATGTCGAGCGTCGGGACGCCGGCGATGCCGGGCGCGCCGCCGCCGATGTCGACCCACGGGTCGTCGCAGGAGAGCGTGTAGACCTGCACGTCGTCGACGGCCGCCTCGACGATGGAGCCGGAGCCGGCGTCCTCGGCGATGAAGCGGAGCTGGACGTTCGCGGTCGGCGTCACGAAGTCGGACACGGTGAACGAGTGGAGGATCCACCCGCCGCTCGTGCCGGCGCCCGCGGGCCCGACGGTCTCGACGTTGGTCCAGCTGCCGCCGCCGTTGTTCGAGATGTCGACGACGAAGACGTCGGCGTTCGGCGAGCTGCCGCCGTCGTTGCTGTACCAGCGCCAGTAGCTGACGACCGGGTCGCCGCCGCCGGAGAGGTCGTACACGGGCGACAGGAGCGTCGTCGCGCCGCCGTCCACGTCGTTCTCGCCGATGGAGCCGCCGCCGGAGCCCTGACCGGTGAACCAGCAGTCGGTGCCGGAGGGCGTGTGGTCGTCCTCGGGCTGCGCGCCGGTGCCGATGGGGTTGCCGAGCGTCCAGATGCCGGTGGTCGCGGAGTCACCCGGGGCGCCGGCGGTCCAGCCGGAGGGCGCCTCGAGGTCGTCGTCGACCGTGATGGTCTGGTTGCCGATCTCGGCGGTCGTGCTCGCGGTCTGGAACGGGCCGCAGGACGCGTCGGTCATGCTGAAGAACCACTCGGCGGTCTGACCGCAGGCGCCGGCGGGGAGCGTGGCCGCGTAGGTGCCGCCGCCCTGGTCGCTCGCGACGACGCTCGAGAACGGGTCGTTCCCGTCGAAGCGGTACTCGAGGAGCACGTTGCCGACCGGGGTGCCCTGCACGTCGACGGTGAGGCCGGTGGTCGCGCCGGGGGCGATGATGGACGGCGCGCCGCCGAGATCGACGAGCGGGGCGAAGAACGGCAGGCAGGAGTTCGCGTGGGCCTGCATGACGTTCACGACGGTGGGGTGGAAGAAGGTCGTGATGTTGGCCAGGCCGCCCGGGCACAGGTGGCAGTAGCTCATGATCGTGCCGTTGGTGATGCACGTGCCGTTCGCGCAGTCGTCGATCTGCGGCGAGTAGTCGTGGGTGTGCGGCGAGTTGAAGTTGTGGCCGGTCTCGTGCGTGAAGACCATGAAGTCCCAGTTGAGCGGGCTCACGGAGATCGGGAAGGGCGTCTGACCGGCGAGGTTGCCGCTCACGGCGAAGCTGAAGTTCGCGTCGTCGCAGAGCACGCCGAGGTAGGCGATGCCGCCGCCGAGGTCGGCGCCCGACACGAAGTGGCCGATGTCGGCGTTCGTGGGGATGTTGCCGAACCACGCGTTCTCGAACTCGTTGAGCATCGCGCTGCTGGAGCCCGGGCCGTCCGGCGTCGACCAGGGGTCACCCGAGGTCGTGTAGAACTGGACGTAGGGGTAGCTGAGGACCGTGTTGATCTGGGTCTCGTAGCGGTCGCTCGAGGCGGCGAGCAGGGTCGTGACGTAGCTCGTCTCGGCGGCGAGGCTGCCGAAGACCTGGAAGAGCTGGAAGTCGGTCTCGATGGCGATCGTCGCCTCCCAGTTCGAGCAGCCGCCGGCGAAGGTCGCCGCCTGGCTGCCGCCGGAGGTGTTGTGCGGGCGGCCGTCGAGGCCGTCGCGCGAGCCGGCGTGGAGGTCGGGCAGCGACGCGGCGTCGCAGGTCGCCTCGAAGGACGTGCCGAGCTCGGCGAGGTCGCCGTCGGTCGCGAGGATCGCGTAGCTGTCGTCCCAGCCGTTCACGGCGTCGGGCTGCGGCATGAGGTGCACGCGCGTGCCGGCGTCGTCGACCCAGCCGCGGGTGCCGGCGTTGCTGAAGGAGAGGAAGGCCTCGGCGTCGGGCTGGCCGACGACGGTGCCCTTCCACACGGAGATCTCGATGCTCTCGAGCAGGCCGGGCGTGGGGACGCCGTCGACCTGGAAGCCGAAGTCCATGCGGTTGAGGTCGACGCGCGTCAGGTCGAGGTCGACGGTCCGGCCGTCGAGCAGCTCGAAGTCCTGGAGGCGCAGCTCGAGCGCGGGCGACGCGTGGAGCGCGGAGATCGCGGCGCGGTCGGAGCGCAGGACGGGCAGGTCGGTGCCGGGGAAGGTGCCGGCGTGACGGACGGGCTGCGGGGCGAGGGACTGGGCGCCGGCGGACGCGGTCAACAGCAGGACCGCGAGGCCGGAGTTGGACAGGGAGATGCGCATCGGGCATCCGCTCCGGAGGGTGGGTGGGAGAGTCGGGAGACGTCGCCGGGGAGAGCGGGCGCCCCGGGATTCGGGGTGGGCGCCCGGGTGGCGACGGTCCAGAGTCTAAAGGACGGAGCCCGATCCGGGGCGGTCGGATCTCCATCTCCCGACCCGGCGGGCGGATGGCCACCGGAGCGGGGCGGTCGGGCGCCCCGGCGCGGCCGGCGGGAGCGGGCGGCGGGCGGCGTCCCGGCGCCGGGGCGCGCGTGCGGCTAGCGGACGTCGGCCTCGGCGACGGCGTGGGAGGGGCGGGCCTCGGGGGCCACGAGGCGGACGAGCCGGCGCTCCCAGCGGGCGAGCCCGCCGTCGCGGCCCTCGCTCACGACGACCGCGTCGTCGAGGAAGTCGACGGTGCCGAGGACGCCGTGGATGCGCGCGAAGAGCTCGTTGCCGCAGTCGACGATCGTGCCGATCGTCTCGTCCTCGCCGGCCATGGGGCCGAGGAAGCCGTTGAGCATGCCCTGCAGTCCGTGGATGCCGTCGACGGTCTCCCGCATCTGCCGGCCCATGGGCACGAGCTCGACGGTGGAGAGGCCGCCGCGTCCGGCGAGGCTCGCGAGGATGGGGCGCTCGCCGACGCCGTCCTCCTCCTCGGCCATGACCATCATGCAGGACATGAGCGCCTCCTCGGACGTGCTCGCGACGAGCAGGTCGCCCATGACGCCGAAGGTGAACGGCAGGCGCGCGGTGCCGAGCGCGAGCTCGACGCGGTTGAGCGAGCGGAAGGAGCCGGCGGCGGGGCCGAGCGAGACGTCGAAGTCGAGCGCGATGCCGACGGAGTCCTGGACGTCGGCGAGCAGGCCCTGGACGCCGCCGAGCACGCGCGGCGCGGCGGCCTCGTAGATCGCGAGCGCGCGGCCGAGCGCCTTCTTGGCGGCCTCGGGGTCGGGCACCTTGCAGAGGAAGACGGTGTCCGTCTCGCCGGGCTCGGGGTATTTCTTGCGCGACGGCATGGTCACGGTGACGTGCTCGGCGCCGAGCCACGAGAGGAGGTCGCGCTCGACGGAGAGGTCGACGGCGGCCTCGAGGATGCCGAAGCTCCAGAGCGCGTCCTCGCCCCAGGAGAAGTTCGTGCGCACGCGCTCCTGCATGTGGCGCCACACGGGGACGAGGTCGACGGGGCCGCGCAGGCTGAAGGACACGGCGTCGGCGGGGACGTAGCCGAGGAGCTCCGCGTCGGCGGGGCCGGCGACGCCGACGCTCGCCATGACGTTGCCGGCGGTCGTCGCGCGGTCGAAGCGCGTGAGCGTCTCGGTCACGACGTCGGTGCCGGCGTAGCGCGTGGTCTTCGCGACGGTGTCGAGGTGGTCGACGAGCGCGAAGCTCTCGTTGAGCGCGGTCTGGAGAGTGCCGGAATTCCACGACGCGTCGAGGAAGAGCTGCGAGCGGTCCTCGGCGGCGGCGACGAGGCGCGGGACGTCGAGGTACTCGATCTCGGGCGAGTCCTCGGGCAGCCCGTCGAAGGCGCGGCGGAAGCGGGGCGTGTCGGAGAGGCGCGTCGCGTCGCCGACGCCGCGTGCGAGCTCGACGGCGTCGTCGAAGTACGGGCCGCCGAGGCCGAGCAGGATCGTCGGACCGTGGACGGCCATCTGGAGCACGGTCTCGCCGCCGAGCGCGGGGAGGCCCAGGCGGTGCACGGTCGTCTCGACGCCGGTGGGCGCGGTCTCGGTGCGGATGTCGTAGAGGCCGTTCGTCCCGAGCAGCGCGGCGGCGGAGCCCATGAAGCCGGCGAGGCTCGACTCGATGTCGTCGAGGCGCGCGGGCTCGGGGCGGCAGGCGAAGAGGATCGCCGGCAGGCCGAGGTCGCCCTCGGCGGACGCGTCGGAGGTCTGCGCGATCAGGAACTCGCGCTGCACGAGCTCGCGCCAGGGCACGGCCCCGCCCACGGACTGGAACATGTTGCGCCAGCTCGCGAGGAACGCGACGAGGTCGACGTTCGCGCCGAAGCGCTCGAGGGTCTCGAGCAGGAAGGCGTCGAAGCGCGCGTCGAGGACGGCGTCGACGACCTCGAGCGCGTAGCTGTCGGCGAGCGCCGAGCCGGGGGTCGCGCGGCGGTGGAGGAGCGAGGCCGTGCCGGTCGGGACGACCTCGACGAGGCCGCGCGCGGGGCGCGGCGGCGCGCGCTCGGGGACGCGCTGCGCGACGGGGGCGTCGTCGACGACGACGAGCGTGCCGTCCGCGGCCGCGTCGACGGTCGCGCGCCCGTCACCGGGGCGGGCGGGATCGGACGGCTCGCCGGGGACGGCGACCCGCGCGACCTGCGGCGCGGGCGGGCCGACGACGAGCCGGGCGGCCTCGACGGGGTGGAGCCCGTCGGCGGCGGGGGCGGCGAGCAGCAGGGCGGCGAGCAGGGGCGTCGACATGGGGAGGCCTCGTGGGCGTCGGCGGAAGGGCGTCGGCGGGCGGCGGGGATCGCGGGTCGTCGGCCGTCGGCGGGGGCGGCCGGGCGGTCCTCGTCCCGCGGGTCGATCGGCCCGCGGGCGCCCCCCGGCGCCTCGACATCCCATGACACCACGGCCGGGGGGGCCGTGCCACCCGGCCACGGCCGCGCCACGGACGGCGCCCGGGAATCCTGGCAGTCGGACCGGGGGTTCCGCGCCACGGGATCCGGCGGGGGGAGCGCCCCCGTCCCGTCCCACGCAGGAAGCGAGACCCATGACCACCTCGACCCCGAGCGCCGCCGCGATCGTCCCGCCGGCCGAGTCCTCCGTCGCCGCCCTCCCCGCCGTCTCGCCGCCGACCCCCGCGTCGACGCCGACCCCCGACCCGGCCGCCCTCGCCGACCCCGCGCGGGCCGGCGCGCTCCACCGCACGCTCGTGCTCCTCTACGGCGTCGCGGTCTACGTCGGCTTCCTCGGCGTCTTCCTCTATGCCGTCGGCTTCGTGAGCGGCGTCGCCGTGCCGAAGGCGATCGACGACGGCGCGCCCGGCCCGCTCGGCGCGGCACTCGCCGTGAACGGCGGCATCCTCGCGCTCTTCGCGATCCAGCACACGATCATGGCGCGCCCGCGCTTCAAGGCGTGGTGGACACGCATCGTCCCGGCGGCCGCCGAGCGCAGCACCTTCGTGCTCGCGACGATCCTCATCCTCGCGACGCTCTTCCGGCTGTGGCGCCCGATCGGCGGGCCCGTCTGGACCGTCGAGGCGCCGGCGCTGCGCGGCCTCCTGCACGTCGTGTCGGCGGCGGGCTGGCTCACGGTGCTCGTGAGCACGTTCCTCATCGACCACTTCGATCTCTTCGGGCTGCGGCAGGTCGTGCTGTGGTTCCGCAAGGTCCCGTACACCGCGCCGCGCTTCCAGGAGCGCTCGCTCTACCGGCACGTGCGGCACCCGCTGCTGCTGGGCTTCGCCGTCGCGTTCTGGGCGACGCCCGACATGACGTGGAGCCACCTGTTCTTCGCCGGCATGTGCACGCTCTACATGCTCGTCGGCATCGAGTTCGAGGAGCGCGACCTGCTCGCCGCGCACGGCGACGCCTACCGCGACTACCGGCGGCGCGTGCCGATGCTGCTGCCGCTCCGTCGGGCGCGCGCCTGACGCGCGCGATCGGGAGCCGCGTCGTGCCGCTCGTCCCGTCGCCGACGACCGACGCCTGCGGGCTGGACATCTCCGCGGCGCCCGGCATGATCGGTGCGGGCTCCCGGCGCGACGCGTCCGGTCGTGTCGCGCGCGTGCGCGGCCGGCCGGTGCAGACCCCGACGTCGCGCCGGGCCCCCGAACGCGCCGAGGGCCTCCGCGTGACCGACCGACGGCAGGACGTCACCGCCATCCTCCGGGGCGGCACCACGCCCGAGCAGGCGTGGTCGGAGCTCCTGCCGCTCGTGTACGACGAGCTCAAGCTCCTCGCGCAGCGGCGCATGAACGCGGAGCGCGCGGGGCACACGCTCCAGGCGACGGCGCTCGTGCACGAGGCGTACATGCGGCTCGTCGCGGACACGGAGATGGACTGGGCGGGGCGCCGCCACTTCTTCGGCGCGGCGGCCGAGGCCATGCGGCGCGTGCTCGTGGACCACGCCCGCAAGGTCAAGGCGGGCAAGCGCGGCGGCGACCGCATGCGCGTGACGCTGAGCCTGGGCCAGCAGGTCACCGAGGACGACCCGGACCGGCTGCTCGCGCTCGACGAGGCGCTCGGCACGCTCGCCGCCGAGGACGCGCGGGCCGCCGAGGTCGCGCGGCTGCGGTACTTCGCGGGGCTCTCGGTCGCGGAGACCGCGCTCGCGCTCGGGTGCTCGGAGCGCACGGTCATGCGCGAGTGGACCTACGCGAGGGCGCGGCTGTCCGAGCTGCTCGCGGACCTCGACGGGGCGTGACGGGCGTGGACGCGCGGGCGAAGGACCTGCTGCTCGACGCGCTCGAGCGGCCGCCGGGCGAGCGCGCGGCCTTCCTCGAGACGGCCTGCCGCGGCGACGACTCGTTGCGCGCGCGCGTCGCGTCGCTGCTCACGGCGCACGAGGCGGCGGACGACCGCGTGGGCACCGGGCCGGTGGTCGCGGCGCGCGAGGCCTCGGGCCCGACGGCGGGCGGCGCGGCGGACGTCGCGGCCCCGCCGGGGCCGGGCGCGCGCGTCGGACCGTACGAGCTCGTGGAGCTCGTGGGCGAGGGCGGCTTCGGCTCGGTGTTCCGCGCCGTGCAGCACGAGCCCGTGCGGCGCACCGTCGCGCTCAAGCTCGTGAAGCTCGGCATGGACACGGCCGCGGTCATCGCGCGCTTCGAGGCCGAGCGGCAGGCGCTCGCGCTCATGGACCACCCGCACATCGCGCGCGTCTACGACGCCGGCGCGACGGAGCTCGGCCGCCCGTACTTCGTCATGGAGTTCGTCGACGGGCGCGACGTCGTGTCCTTCTGCGACGCGCACGCGCTGACGCTCGAGCGGCGCCTCGACCTCTTCGTCACGGTGTGCGAGGCCATCCAGCACGCGCACCAGAAGGGCGTCATCCACCGCGACATCAAGCCGGGCAACGTGCTCGTCGCCGTCGCGGACGGCGTGCCGGAGCCCAAGGTCATCGACTTCGGCGTCGCGAAGGCGACGGGCATGGACCTCACGGACCGCACCGTGCTCACGGGCGCGGGCCACGTCATGGGGACGCCCTCGTCGATGAGCCCGGAGCAGATCGCCGGCGCCGCCGACGTCGACACGCGCGCCGACGTCTACGCGCTCGGCGTGCTGCTCTACGAGCTGCTCGCCGGGGAGCCGCCGTTCATCCTCGGCGAGGGCGGGCTGGTCGAGCTCCAGCGGCGGGTCCGCGAGGACGACCCCGTGCGGCCCGGCGCGGCGCGGCGTCGCGCCGGGCGCGCGGGCGAGGTGCCGGAGGACCTCGACTGGATCGTCATGCGCTGCCTCGAGAAGGACCGCGACCGCCGCTACCAGAGCGCCGCCGACCTCGCGGAGGACGTCGAGCGCTTCCTCGACCAGCTCCCCGTCGAGGCGGCGCCGCCCTCGCGGCTCTACCGGCTGCGCAAGTTCGTGCGGCGACGCAGCGGCGTCGCGGCGGCGGCCGGGCTCGTGGCCGCGGCGGTCGTCGTCGGCGGGGTGGGCGTCGGCCTCGGGTTCTCGGAGGCGCGGCGCGCGAACGCCGAGCTCGACGTCGCGCTGGACGCCGCGCGCTACGAGGCCGAGCGTGCGCGCGAGGCGGAGGCCGAGGCGCGCGAGCGCACGGAACTCGCGCTGCTCCAGGCGGAGATCGCGGGCGCGGTGCGCGACTTCCTCGAGGTGGACATCCTCGGGGCGGCGGCGCCGTCGGGCGAGCCCGGGCTCGGTCGGGACGCGCGGGTGCGCGACGCGCTCGACGTCGCGAGCCGGCGCCTCGACGCGTCGGCCGCGCCGGGCGGACGCTTCCACGACAAGCCGCTCGTCGAGGCGTCGATCCGCGCGGCCGTGGGCGACGCCTACGCGGCGCTCGGGCTGCACGACGCGTCCGAGCCGCACTACCGGCGCGCGGCGGCGCTCTACGACGCGCAGGACGGCACGGCCGCCTCCGCGAACGACGTGCGGCGCGCGCTCGGCGACGTCGCGCGACGGGCGGGGCGGACGGACGAGGCGCGCGCGCTGCTCGAGCCGGCGTACGCGGCGCTCGCCGCCGACCCGTCGACGGGCGTCGCACGGCGCACGCTCGCCGCGAGCGCGCTCGGTATGGTGCTCGCGGAGCAGGGCGAGGTCGAGGCGGCGGTCGGGCTGCTGCGCGACGCGCTCGCGGAGGCGGAGGCCGCGGGCGGGCCGCTCGACCCGACGACGCTCGGCTGCCGGTCGACGCTGGGCCTCGTGCTCGCGGCGGACTCGCGCACGGCGGAGGCCGAGCCGGCGTTCCGCGCGGCGTGGGAGGGACTCCGGCTCGTGCTCGGTCCGCGCGACCCCGACACGCTCGCGTCGGCGCTCAACCTCGCGAACGCGCTGCGCGGCCTCGGCCGGCTCGACGAGGCGGAGCCGCTCTACGACGAGACGGTCGCGGCGCTCGTCGAGGTGTCCGGCCCGGACCACCCCGACACGCTCGCCGCGCGGCACAGCCTCGGGCGCCTGCTCCTCGACCGCGGCCGCTACGACGAGGCGATCACGCACTTCGAGGAGCTGCTGCCGACGGCGCGGGAGGTGCTCGGCGCGGCGCACGAGGACGCGCTCGCGATCGCCGGCGGGCTCGGCCGCGCGCTCGAGCTGCGCGGGCGGCTCGAGGAGGCGGAGGTCGTGCTGCGCGCCGCGCTCGCCGAGGCCCGCGCGTCGCTGCCCGCGGCGGACGAGGCCCGCATCGCGCGCGCGCAGGAGCTGTCGTCCGTGCTGCTCTCGCGCGGGCGCGCCGGCGAGGCCGAGGCGCTCATGCGCGAGGTCCACGAGGGCTTCGCGGCGCTCGCCGGTCCGGACCACCCGCGCACGCTCGGCGCGCTGGGCAACCTCGCCATCGCCGTGCTCCAGCGCGGCGGCGTCGAGGAGGCGGGGCGCATGTTCCGGGAGGTCGCGGAGGGCATGCGGCGCACGGCCGGTCCGTCGGCGCCCGGCACGCTCGAGGCGGAGGCGAACCTCGTCCTCTACTTGGTGAACACGGGCTCGGCGGCCGAGGCGGAGTCGCTCGCGCGCGGGGCGCTCGAGCGCGGCCGCGAGGCGCTCGACGCGCGCTCCATGGACCTCGTCGTGCTCCTCATGCGACACGCGGTGACGCTGCTCGCGCAGGACCGGCTGGACGAGGCGGAGCCGTTGCTGCGCGAGGCGCACGCCGTGCTCGAGGCGGACTACCGCGCGCACTTCCGCACCGCGGAGGTCTACCAGAACCTCGGCTGGGTGTGCGCCGGGACGGACCGCGAGGAGGAGGCCGAGGTCTGGGACGCGCGGCTCGCGGCGTGGCAAGAGGAGTTCGGCGGGAGCTGAGCCCGCGCGCGACGCCACCGGTCCGCCGTGGGCAGGAGCGCGCGGGAGTGCGAGAATGGCGCGTCGTCTCCGGAGCTCTCCCATGCGCACGTTCCTGCTCGTCGCCGCGGTCGCCGTCGCCGGGGCCGGCTGGTGGTGGATGGAGTCGCCGGAGTCCGACGCCGGCGCGAGCTGGCTCGAGGGCCGCGGCGGCGCGCCCGCGGGCTCCGCGCCCGACGCGCCGGCGGCCGCGGCGTCGACGCGCGCACCCTCCGCGGAGTCGGCGGTCGCGACGGGCGCGGACGGCGGCTCCGTCGGCGCGCCGCACGACCCCTGGGCCGCGGACCTCGCGCGCCTCGACGAGCTCGAGGAGATCGTCGACCGGCCGGCCCTCGACGCGCTCGCGCGCCGGCTCGCCGACGCCGTCGCGCGCGACCCGAAGGAAGGCCGGCTGCACCTCGCGCTCTGCCGCGCGGCGCGGCTGCTCGGCGACGCGTCCGCCGCCGTCTCGTTCGGCGAGCGCGCGACGACGCTGCTCCCGCGGGACAGCGAGGCGCACCGGCAGTGCGCGAAGGCGCTCGCGGAGCTCATGCGCATCGAGGGCGTGTTCTCCGCGCTCAAGCACCTCGGCCGGTACAAGGAGCTCATGCAGAAGGCGGTCGAGCTCGACCCGGACAACGTCGAGGCGGAGGTCGAGCGCATCGGCTTCCTCGTGTTCGCGCCGTCGATCGTCGGCGGCGACGCGGAGGAGGCGGCGCGCCGCGCGGAGGCGCTCGCGGCGCGCGAGCCGCGTCACGGCGGGCTCATGCAGGCGCTCGCGCTCGCGCAGGACGACCGCGTCGACGAGGCGCGCGCGCTCTGCGAGGAGCTGCTCGAGGACAACCCGGACGACCAGACGCTGCACCTCACGCTCGCGCGGCTCCTCCACGAGGAGGGCGAGGTCGACGCCGCGCTGCCGCACTACGAGGCGGCGCTCGCCGGGCCGCGGACGTCCAAGTGGTGGGTCGCGAGCTACCAGCGCGCGGTCCTGCGGCTCGAGCGCGGCGAGGAGCTCGACGCGGCGCTCTCGGCCTTCGAGGCGTACGCGGAGGCGCGGCCCTACGGCGACTTCCTGCCCGGCGTCGCCGCGGCGCTGTGGCGCGCGGGTTGCGTGCACGAGGCGCGCGGCGACCGGGACGCGGCGCGCGCCTGCTGGGAGCGGGCGCTCGCCGAGGACCCGGAGTTCGAGCAGGCCGAGGACGCGCTCGACGCGCTCGACTGACGCCGCGGACGTCGGTGTCCGCGGTGACGGGCGAGCCGGCGGGTGCGCGGGCGCCGGCGCCCGCGGCGTCGGGCTCCCCGGTCAGCGCGCGGGCGTCGGGCCCGTCGCGGCGCCGGCCGCGTCCTGGGGCGCCGCCGGCACGTCGAGCCCGCCGTCCGCCGTGCGGTCCGCGGCGTCGAGCACGTCGTCGAGCGGGGCCGGCAGCGGCACGATCGCGGTCGTGTTCGACCAGCGCCGCGCCCCCGTCGCCGGGTCCTCGACGACCGTCTGGAGCGCCACGGGCACGCCGACGAGCGCCTCGTCGCGCGGGAGCGTGAGCACGACGTCGAGCCGTCCGTCCGCGTCGAGGGTGCCGAGGGCGAGCGTGCGGTCGAGCGCGGCGTCGAGCAGGCCGACGAGCTCCTCGCGCGCGTCGCCCGCGGACCAGCCGTCGGTCCAGCCGAGCTCCGGCGAGGCCGCGAGCCGGACGACGCCGCCCGGCGCGCCGCGCAGGCGCACCGTCACGGGCACGCCCTGCCGCACGAACGCGTCGACGTCGACGTCCGCGTGCGTGCCGACGCCGTGGTCCACGTGCCGCGCGTCACCCGCCGCGTCGACGAGCGCCGGCGCGACGCCGGCCGTCCGCGCGAGCGAGCCGTCGAGGAGCCGCAGCGCGTCGAGCGCGCCGCCGCCGACCGTCACGGACGACCACGCGGACGCGACGAGCGCGCCGTGCAGCGTCGAGCGCTGGACGGCCACGCGGTCGCTCGCGACGACGGAGAGCGCCGGGGCGCGCGTCGTCGGGTCGCCGTCGAGCAGGCCGCCCGTGAGCACGCACGCGTCGAGCACGACGAGGCCGGCGGAGTCCGTGACCTCCACGGCGGGGCCGGGCGCGGCGTCGTCGCCGACGACGAGGTCGGAGAGTTCCAGCGAGCGGCCGTCGTCGAGGCCGGAGACGCGCAGCGGGCCGGCGCTCGTGTCGATGCGCACGACGCCCGTGCCGTCGCCGATCACGCGCAGCGTGCCCTCCCAGACCGGGTCGGCCTCGAAGGCGGCGTAGGTGCCGGGCGCGAGGCGCAGCACGGGGTTGCGCACGCCGGCGAGCGCGGCGAGCGCGCCCTCGAGGTCGGTCGTCGGCGCGAGGCTCGCGAGCTCGCCGAGCGTCACGTTCGGCGACGGCGGGCCGCCGGCCGTGAGGGGCGGCGCGGCCTTGCGGCGGGCGCGCCCGGCGTCGAGGTCGTCCGCGCGGAGGTCGGCGCCGTCCACGAGCACCGGCGGGGGCGGCGCGGGGCCGGTCGAGTCGATGACGACCGTCGTCGTGCCGAGCAGCTGCGTCGCGCCGTGCGTGAGCAGCTCGATGAGCCGGTACGTGTAGGTCGCGTCCGCGAGGCCGCCGTCCACCGAGCCGTAGGTGCCGGGGCCGGTCGCCGCGACCTGGTCGACGGTCGTGAACGGCCCGCCCGGCGAGGTCGCGCGCTGGAGCACGAAGTCCGCGACGTCGACCTCGGCGGAGGTCTCCCACGCGAGCGTCGCCGTGCTGCCCGACGGCGAGCCGGAGAAGTCCACGAGGATCGTCGACTCGGTCGTCCAGCTCACGAGGCTGCTCGGGTCGTTGTCGAAGGACTCGCCGTCGAAGTTGCCGCTGCTGTTCACGAACTCGATGGGGGAGCCGAAGAGCGTCGAGATGTTGAACGTCCCCGTGCCGGAGCCGTCGAACGCGACGTAGCGGTACTGCGAGGGCGTGAAGCGCGTGAGGTTGAGCAGCACGGAGCCGGCGGCGGGCGAGGGGTCCTCGAACCGGCCGGGGTCCATGTCCGTGATGGTCGCGGTGGGGCTGATGATGACGCCGTTGCCGTCCATGCCGCCGAACACGTAGTGGCTCGCGTCGAGCGTGCCGAGGATCGTGAGCGTGTAGCCGCCGGTCGCGGCGCGCGTGAAGCTCGCGGGGTCCGTGATGGTGCCCGCGAGCGTGAGCGTGCCCGTGTCGGCGACGTTCATGTTCACCGGGTTGCCCAGCGCGAGGACGCCGCCCGCGCCCACGGAGAGCGCGCCCGCGACGGACACGGGCGTCGACGCGCCGCGGCCCGGGATCGTCGCCGTGTGCCCGAGCAGGTCGACGCCCGCCGCGAGGCCCACCGAGAGGGACGCGGCGTCGAGCGTCACGTCGGAGGCCAGCTCGCGCACGCCGTTCTCGACGACGAGCGTCGGGACCGAGAGCGCGCCGTCGGGCGCGAGGCCCGTGACCGACGTCGTGCCGGCGCCGTCGAGGTGCAGCGTGCCCGCGCCCGGCGACCAGTTGCCGTTGCTCGCCCAGTCGCCGGCGCAGCGCACGACGGTGTTCGCGGAGCTCGGGCCGCTCGCGGCGGTCATCGTGACCGAGCCCTCGACGTCGAGCGTCTCGGCGCCGGAGGTCGTGTTGGTGAACGAGAGCACGGAGCCCGTCTGGAAGTCCGCGTTCCCGGTCACGGCGACCGTCGCGTCGTCCGCGAGGACGAAGGTGCCGCCGCTGACCGTGAGCGAGCCGTCGACGACGGTCGTCGAGGCGGTGCGCGTGCCGGTGGTCACGAGCACGTCGGGCACGGTGTTCGCGCCCGTCGCGAGCGTGCCGGGGCCGGACAGCGCCAGCGTGCCGGGGCCCGCGACGCTCGCGCCGGCCGCGGACGACGTCCAGTCGCCGCCGACGGTCGCCGTGCGGCCGCCCATGTCGAGCGTGCCGACGACGGTGACGTCGTCGACGACCGTGAGGTCGGCGCCCGAGAGCGCGAGCGACTGTCCGGCGCTCACGAGCAGGTCGCCCG
>JAUIEF010000265.1 GCA_030428785.1 bacterium | reverse complement strand
GCGAGCAGCTCGTAGAGCATGACGCCCAGCGACCAGACGTCCGCGCGCGTGTCGACGTCCGCCGCGCCGTCCGCCTGCTCGGGCGCCATGGACGCCGGCGTGCCGAGCAGCAGCCCGTCGCCCGTCGCGAGCGAGCCGGCGAGGTCGCCGCGCGTCGCCTTCGCGATGCCGAAGTCGATGACCTTGGGCAGCGGACGCCCGTCGACCTCCGTCACGAGCACGTTGGACGGCTTGAGGTCGCGGTGCAGGATGCCGCGCTGGTGCGCGTGCTGCACGGCGCGGCACACGTCGACGAAGAGCGCGAGGCGCGCGTCGAGCCCGAGCCGCTCCTCCTCCGCGTAGGTCGTGAGCGGGCGCCCGTCGACGAGCTCCATGACGACGTACGGCCGGCCCGCCTCGGTGACGCCCGCGTCATGGACGCTCGCGATGCCGGGGTGCTCCATGAGCGCGAGGGCCTGCCGCTCGAGCTCGAAGCGCGCGAGCACCGCGCGGCTGTCCATGCCCGGCTTGAGCACCTTGAGCGCGACGCGCCGCCGCACGGGCTCCTCCTGCCGCGCGCGGAACACGACGCCGAAGCCGCCCTCCCCGAGCGGCTCCTCGAGGACGTACGGACCGACGCGGTCGCCGGGACCCAGCACGACGCCCGGCGCCGCGGCCGCGAAGCCGGGCAGCCGCGCCGTCTCGCCGAGCACGTCGCCCGCGCGCTCCTCGGCGGCCAGGAGTCCGTCGACCCGGGCCCGGAGCGCGTCGTCGCCCCCGCACGCGCGGTCGAGGTACGCCGCCCGCTCGTCGGCGGACTTCTCGAGCGCCTCGAGGAACAGCTGCTTGGCCCGGGCCGCGTCGCTCATCACACCGACGGTGGGCCCATGATGCCCGAGCGTCAAGGCGGCCCTTGGGCGGGGTCGGTCCCGCGTGGCACAATGAAGCGGGCTGGGAGGCGCGCCCGGCCTCCCGCAGGACGTCCGTCGACCACGGACGCACGAGAGAAGCGCAACAGGAAGGACGAGTCCGCATGGCACGCCGCGCCGTCGGCGCAATCGCCGTGCTGGTCGCCGCGGCGATCGGCGCATGGGTCCTCCTGCAGGACGACTCCGATGTCGGCACCGACGTCGGCACCGACGCCGACGCGCCCCCGGTCGTCGCCGCGCCGTCGACGCCTCGCGACTCGGACGGCGCGCGGGCGCTCCCCGTCCTCGAGGACGACGGCCGCCCGCTGCGCGCCGCGCGCGAGCCGACGACGGAGCTCGAGGCGCGCGTCGACGACCTCGTGTTCGGCGCGACCGCCGAGGACCGGCTCGCCGCGATCGAGGCGCTCGCCGCCTGGGTGCCGGGCGACGCCGAGCAGGCCCTCGCCGACGCGTCGCGCACGGACCCCGACCCCGAGGTGCGCGAGGCCGCGCTCGAGACGCTCCTCGACGCGTCGTCCGAGCGCTCGCTCGAGGCGTTCCGCGACGCGTTCACGGACGCCGACGAGTGGGTCCGCACGGCCGCCGAGAACGGCCTCTACGACCACGACGACACGGCGGGCGCGCAGGGCGTGCTCGCCGGGTTCTGCCGCAGCGACGACGAGGCGCTCCGCGTGCGCGCCGCCGAGCTGCTGGACGAGATGACGCTGGAACAGCTCCCGTGGGACGAGATCGCGGAGGGTCCGACGACCCTCGCGTGGGCGCTCCCGCCGGAGGAGGACGAGGCGAAGTGAACGGTCGAGCGACGAGGCGAGCGGTCGACCGACGGACGGGCACGCCGCGC
Organism: bacterium; assembly: GCA_030428785.1. GTDB lineage: Bacteria > Planctomycetota > B15-G4 > B15-G4 > B15-G4 > JAUIEF01. The sequence goes on along the minus strand of JAUIEF010000265.1, from coordinate 3,859 downwards.
GGCGAGCCGACGCGAGAGAGGAGCACCATGAAGTCCCTGATCACCACGACCCTGCTGGCGACGGCCCTGCTCACGAGCACGGCGTCCGCCGGCGACGGCACCTACGACGCGACGTTCGGCTTCTTCGACTTCGGCGTGTCCGTGCGCTTCAATGCGACGCAGATGCAGCTCGACCGCATGGAGCAGGAGTTCGAGAAGGCCTCGCTGCTCATCTGCGACGCGAGCGACGGACAGCAGGAGTTCGGCGAGATCGTCGTCTGCAACAACAGCCGCGGCGGCAAGGCCGCGGAGTACTGGATCCTCGAGAACGGCCGCTCGAACGCGCCGGGGCGCTACGGCGTCGCGGGCCAGCACATCAACCAGTACTACAGCGACATCGTGAGCTCGAGCTCGAAGGCCGACGGCAGCTGGGTCATCGCGCACGAGTTCGGGCACCACGCGTACGGCATCAAGGACGAGTACGCCGGCCCGACGGCCGGCTCCGGCCTCAAGTGCGTCGCGACGCCCGCGAACCCCGACACGCAGACCGCCTGCCTCATCGAGAACTTCTGGATCCGCGGCGCCGACGGCGTGTCGCTCACCGAGTGGTGCGTCGCGTCGAACCACGACCCGGACGGCGACACCTACCAGGACGACATCAACGACGAGTCGTGCTGGGAGACCATCGTCGAGGCGTACCCGGACCTCACGGCGCCCGCCGCGCTGCCCGACCCGGGCCCCGGCGGCCCGCTGCTCGCGTTCTCGTGGACGGTGCTCGAGGAGGAGAACCGCTTCGCCGTCGTCATCGACAAGTCGGGCAGCATGGCGTCGAGCATGAAGATGGAGCTCGCGCAGCTCGGCGGGAAGATCTTCACGAACCTCGTGACGCCGCCGGACAAGCTGGGCGTCGTGGCGTTCGACTCGTTCGCGAGCGACATCTTCCCGATGCAGGCGACGACCGCGGGCGTGAAGGCCGCGGCCAAGGCGGCCATCGACACGCTCAACGCGGGCGGCGGCACGAGCATCGGCGCGGGGCTCGCGAACGCGGTGAACATGATCGTCGCGCAGGGCGACCGGGCCTGTCAGCAGGCCATCGTCCTCCTGTCCGACGGCGTGGGCGGCAACCACCTGGGCGTGCTCGCCCAGCTGCTCGACAACGGCATCGTCGTGCACACGATCGCGCTGGGCAGCGGCGCCGACGTCGGCACGATGCAGCAGATCGCGTCGGACACGGGCGGCAAGTTCTTCTCCGCGACGGCCGGCGGGCAGCTCCCGGCGATCTTCGCGCAGCTCGCGGCGGACGTCGCCGAGGGCGGCGTGCTCAACACGATGAACGGCACGGCCGCGCCGGGTGACGTCGAGGAGGCGACCTTCGAGGTCGACGACACGAGCACGTCGGCGAGCTTCGTGGCGTCCTGGAACACGTCCCCGGGCGATGTCCTCGTGACGCTCTCGGGCCCGACCGGCACCTACGACACGACGGGCGAGGGCGGCACGGGCGACTACGTGTTCTCCATCGACGGGTCGTCCGTCTCGATGACGCTCACCGGCGACGCGCTCGCGCCCGGCGACTGGACGGTCGAGCTCGACGCCGACAACGCCTCGCAGGCGCTCGCCTGGTCGGTGCAGGCCATCAGCGACTCGAAGACGATCTCGTTCGCCGCCGAGGCGGACGAGTCGGAGTACGTCTACCCGGCCCCCATGACGGTCAGCGCGACGGTGACCTACGGCACGAACCTCACGGGCGTGTCCGTCTCCGGCGTCGTGCGGCGCCCGAGCGGGACGGAGGCGCCGATCGTCCTCATGGACGACGGCTCCGACGAGAGCGGCGACGAGGTCGCGGGCGACGGCATCTACACCGGGCGCTTCTCCTCGTGGAGCGAGGACGGTGCGTACACCGTCGCGCTCGACGCGGTGAACGACGGCTCGGCGATGATCGTCGCCGGCGAGGGCCTGAGCCTGTCGTCCGCGGACGACACGGTGCCGGGCGAGTTCACGCGTCACAGCGAGTTCTCCGTGACGGCGACGGGCGTGCCGATGCTGCGGGAGTTCGGCCTGGGCATCGACGTCCTCAAGGCGTCGGTGAACCCGAACAACGCCGCGAAGAGCAAGGTGCGCCTCAAGGGCCAGCTCGAGCTCGACATGCTCGCGGTGCAACCGCTCGTCGACACGCTGCGCATCGAGGTCGGCGGCCTCGACTACGTCATCCCGCCGTCGATGATGAAGCGCGTCGGCAAGAAGGACCGCTACGTGTTCAACGACAAGGCGAACAAGACCAAGGGCTTCGTCGACCTCTTCAACAAGGGCAGCTCGAAGGGCAGCTTCCTGCTGAACGACAAGACGATCCCCGGCTTCTTCGGCAGCTTCTCGTCGGTGTTCGTCGGCTTCGAGTGGGGCGGCATGGACGTGTCCAACTTCCTCGGCGCCAACCCGAACAAGAAGAACACCGCGACGACCTTCAACGGCAACAAGGACACGATCTCACTCGACGACCTCGTGCCCACCTCGCTCGTGGCCTCCAAGAACCTCAAGAAGGAGGACAAGGACCGCGTGACGTTCCGCGCCCGGCTCGGCGGCGGCGGCTTCAACATCCTGAGCGGCACGACGACCTTCCGCGTCGGACCCTTCGAGCACATGGTGCCGGCGTCGAGCTGGAAGACGAACAAGAAGGGCACCAAGGCCGTCTACACGTCCGACGACAAGACGGTCACGATCCGCTGGGACACGGAGAAGCAGCAGCTCCTGTTCATCGCCAAGAAGGTCGACCTGGGCGAGCTCACGAACCCGATCATCCTCGAGGTCACGGACACAGGCGGCTTCAGCGAGCGCATCGAGATCACGGCCGCGACGAACAAGAACGGCTCGAAGCTCACCTACTGACGATCGCTCCCATGACGTTCGCCGTCCGGACCGTCGCGCTCGCGGCGGCCGTCGTCCTCCTCCCGTCCGCCGTCGTCGCGCAGGCGCCGCCGTTGCCCGTGCGCCTCGGGCCGTCGTCCATGACGGAGATCGAGGAGGACGCCGCCGTGCTCGCGGAGCGCCTCGCGGCGGAGGGCGCGCTCGCGACGGCGCTCGCCGCGCCGGACCGGCACCACGCGTTCGACCTCGCGCTGGGGCGGCGGCTCGGGGCCGGGGCGCCCGACGCGACGGACCTCGCCGCCGAGGCGCTCGCGGTCTCGCCGCTCCTCATGGCCCGGTCGTTCGCGCAGGGACGGGAGCCGTCGGGCTGGGACCGCGCGGTCGAGGCGGTGCTCGACGCGCTCGGCGACCGCGGCCTCGGTCCCGAGCTGCGGCGCGTCACCGCGCTCCTCGCGCCGGACACCTGGCGCGTCGCGGACGGGCTCGGGGCGCTCGGCGCGCTCGTCGGGGACGCGGACGACCCGCTCGTCGCCGCCGCGGTGTTCCACGCCGCGGACCGCGTCGCGCCCTTCGACAAGTACCGCGACGCGCTCCGGGCGACCGTCACGGCCCACCACGACGCGGCCTCGCGGCCGGCGGCGCGGCACCTCCTCGCGCTCGCGCTGCTGCGCGTCCGGCAGGAGGCCGACGCGCCCTGGACCGCCGACGACGGCGCGCTCTGGGAGGAGGCGGAGCGCACGGCGGAGGACGCGTCGGCCGCGCGACGCGCGCGGCTCGCGGCGCTCGAGGACTCGTGGCTGCGCGGCGACGCGGCGCGGCGCGCGCGGCTGCGCGTCGAGGCGGAGGCGCTCGCGTCGTCCTGGTCCGGCGAGGGACACGACGAGCACCAGCGGCTGCTCGAGTTCCTCACGGGGCTGCTCGCGTGGAGCGGCGAGCCCGTCGCCGCGCTCGACCGGCTCGACGCGCTCGACGCGCTGACGGGGGACCCGCGCGTCGTCGGCGCGTCGGCGATCGTCCTCGC
>JAUIEF010000029.1 GCA_030428785.1 bacterium | reverse complement strand
CGCGCGGCCGGGCGCATCACCGTCGACGGCGACGTGCTCGCGACGGGCTCGGACGGCACGTCGCACTCCGGGTCACCGCCGGGCGCGCCGATCCCGGGCACGGGCGGCGTCGCGGGCCTGCCCGGCACGATCGGACCGTTCCCGGACGCCGGCTCGCTCGGCGGCAACGGCGGCAACGGCGACACCGGCGGCCAGACGAACATCGCGGGCACGGGCGGCCCCGGCGGTCAGGGCGGCGGCGGAGGCGGCGGCACCGTCAAGCTGTTCGCCTCCGTGGTGGACGCGGACGTCGCGGCGGCGGTCGACGCGTCGGGCGGCGCGGTCGGCGGCGGCGCGGGTCGCTTCGTGCTCGGTCGCAACACGGTCGATCCGTTCGCGGGCGTCGTGCTCGGCGCGACGACGACGGAGGCCGTCGACGGGCAGGGCAGGAACCTCGGCTCGCGCGCGCCGAACCCGCACCTGTGGAGCGGCGAGGACACGCCGCAGATCCCGGGGCTCGCCGGCGGAGCGGAGGCGTTCGGGCTCACGACGGTCAAGGCGCCCAAGCTGCTGAAGATGCCGCTGCCCGGCCACCCGAACGCCGTCGCGGCGCTCTACCGCCACGACGTGGGACCGAAGGGCTTCGACGTCGACTGGGACGGCTACGACCTGCTGCTGTTCGTGAACGTGCGCAAGGAGCCGCTCGTGGAGCCGAGGCTGGGCGTCGGCGCGCCGGGCTTCCTCGCGCCGCTGCAGGCGGGCGGCTACACGCGCGACCCGCTCTTCGGCGGCGGCGGCGACGTCGTGCTCACCAAGCTCAAGTCCTACCGCACCTACGCGACGCTCGTCCCGGAGGACGCGACGGAGTTCAACCTCGGCGCGACGATCGACGGCGTGCCGGACGACGTGTCCGTCCCGCTCCTCGAGAACGGCCAGGTGCTCAACCTGCTGCAGGTCGGGAAGAAGCTGCGGGCGGTGTTGACGTTGTAGGCGGCGGTGAAGGGACGCGCCGGCCTCCCGCATCGCTCGCGACCCTCCGACGCCGTTCGCGCCGAACTCGCCGTCACCTGCCGCGGAACGCGCGAGCGTGCCCTCCGGGATCACGCTGTCGAGCGCGGGGCGGGGGTCCGGGAAGTGCCGCTCCCGCTCCTTGCCGAACAGGATCACACCGCCGACGGTCGGAACCCTGCGGCCCTGACGGCACGTGACGAGCCGCAAGGCCTCGAGATCGCCGTGAGTGATGGAGCGGACAGCGTCGAACGTCTCGGAACTAGCTCGGAAGTCGATGACCTCCGAGTCGAGGCCCGGCTTCGGTAGCTCGTCGAACGCCGCGCCCCGGGCGTATCGCCCGATCTCACCGATCAGAGTGGCGCCCGCCGCTCGGGAGAGAGTTCCCCCCTACTTCCGCATGAGCGTGACCTGCGCGAACGGCTCTGCGGTCTCGTCGTCGCCGATCATGTGCCAGGCCCAGGTGTCGGCGGCGCGATCGTAGGTGAAGGTCGTGTGCCACGGGCTGCCGTTCGGGAAGCGGAAAAGGAACGGCAGCGTGTCGCCGTCGCGCACCGCGTGGCCCACCGAGTCGCGGTAGGCCTCGGAGAGCCCCTCGCCGCTCGTCGTGTCGAGCCACAGGCAGGTGTAGCGGTCGTTGGGCGTGTCCCAGCCGATGAAGACGATCGCCTCGTAGGCCGGCGCGCCGGTCGCGTCCCGTTCGCGCGACAGCTCGTGGATGCGGACGTAGCCGTCGGCGAGCACGCGGTCGACGGTCACGTCGTGGACGACGTCGTCGCCGCCGATGGTGCCGCGCAGGACCCACTCGCCGAGCATGTCGTCGAGGAGCGGGTGGTGGAGGCCGACGCGCTGGTCGGGTCGGAGCTCGCGGGCGGACGCGTCGTGCGCGGGCGACGGGTCCGGCGGCGCGGCGTGCGGGCGGTGCGACCCGGACGCGCACGCCGGGGCGAGCAGCGCGACGAGGAGCAGGGCGAGGAGCCGCGCGATCGCGGCCGTCGGGCGGAGCAGGCTTGCGATGTCCATGCTCGGAAGCCTGCTCGGGAGCCGTGGCACCGATCAAGCCCTCGACTGATCCGCGCCCGTCAGATCGGTTCCCACAGCGCCCGGATCGGCACCGCGAACAGTTCGTCGCCGAAGCCCGCGACCGTGTGACCGTCGTAGAGGACGACACCCGCCGCGAAGCGCCGCCCGGCCGCCTCGCCCAGCTTCCTCAGGCCGCGGAAGTCCGCGGCGGTGACCGTCGCGGACGCCTTGACCTCGACGCCTGCGACCCGGGTCGCTCCGAGCTCCAGCACGATGTCCACCTCGACCCCGTCCCGATCCCGGAAGTGGTGGAAGCGCACCTCGTCCTCGTGCCAGCTCGCCTGTCGGCGCAGCTCCTGGAACACGAAGGTCTCGAGCAGTTGTCCGAGGAGGCTGCGGTCCGCGCGCAGGGCCTCGGCGTCGAGTCCGAGCAGCGCGCAGGCCACGCCCGTGTCGCCGACGTGCAGCTTGGGTGACTTGACGAGGCGGCTGAGCCGGTTGCTGTGCCAGGGCGGCAGCTCGTCGAGCAGGAACACGCGCTGCAACAGCGTCACGTAGTCACGGATGGTCGGTCGGCTGACCTGGAACGGACCCGCGAGGTCGCTCACGTTGATGAGTCGTGCGGTCTGGCCGGCGGCGAGCGTCAGGAGTCGGGGGAGGACGTCGAGCGAGGCGATGCGCGCGAGATCCCGCACGTCGCGTTGGACGAGCGCTTCGACGTAGTCGCGGTACCAGGCGCTTCGCCGGCGACCTGTCTTGCGCGCGAGCGCGTCGGGGAATCCGCCGGCGACGATGACGTCGGCGAGCGACTTGCCGAGCCGCTCTGCCTTTGCCGCCTCGAAGCTCCCGTCGAACAGCCGGTCGAGGAACTCCGGGTCACGCCCAACGAGTTCGCACCGCGCCAGCGGGTGGAGCCGGACGATCCCCATGCGGCCTGCGAGCGAGTCGGCCAGGTCGGGCAGCAGCAGCACGTTCGACGAGCCGGTCAGCAGGAAGCGGCCGGCGGTGCGGCGGCGGTCGACGGAGGCCTTGAGCGATGCGAAGAGCCCGGGAGCGCGCTGGACCTCGTCGAGGATGACGCGATCCGGCAGGCCGTCGACGAACCCGATGGGGTCGGCCGTCGCGGCCTCGAGGGTGACGGCGTCGTCGAGCGTCGAGTAGGCGTACCCCCGGGAGTCTCCGAGTGTCCGCGCGAGAGTCGTCTTGCCGCACTGGCGCGGGCCGTGGAGCAGCACCACGGGGGTGTCGTCCAGGGCCTCCGTGAGGCGCGGCTCCAGGAATCGGGGGTAGAGATGCCCGCCGGACATGGCGGCTGATTGTAAGGTTTGCCTTCGGCTGATTGAAAGGTTAGGTGGCGGCTGATCGCAAGGTTCGCCACCCGCGATCGCGTCCAGGGGGATCTCGGTCGGTCAGTCCGCCGAGATCAGGTCCGGCCCGCGAGCGGAAGGACGGGGGAGCGCCGTCATCGTAACGGCCGACCCGGCGAGGGCGGCGGCTGGTCGGGATGCCAGCCCTCCTTCGGCGCGCGCGGCGGCGGCTGGTCGGGGCCGAGGTTCGCGGGGTCGATGTCGGCGAGCAGGAAGTTCTCGGGCGGCACGGGGTCGTGCGCGCAGCGGCGCAGCAGGGCGAGCTGTCCCGCGTGGGTCATGGCGTCGGCGAGCGGACCCTGGAGCAGGCGTTCGGGCGTGAGGTCGTCCGGGAACGGTTCGGAGCCGAGCAGCTCCGCGACCTCGTCGAGCTTCGCGTGGAAGCGCGCGAGCTCCGCATCGAAGGTGTCGAGCCGGTCGGGCCGCCACGTCCCCCCGCGGAACAGCACGACGACGTACCCCATGAGCCCGGTCATGTGCCACACGAGCTCGTGCGGCGTCCGGGCGTTCGCGGTCACGCGCAGGTCGGCGTACCCCGCGGGCGCGCCGCGCACCGCCTTCTGCGTGCGGTACGCGAGCGCGGCGAGGAAGTGCCGGAGGAGGGTGGTGCGGGGGTCGGGGGGCATGGGTGGAGCCGGAGCGGGTGGGCGCGGCGGGGCGCTCGTCGCGCGGATCGGTGCGGCATCGTAGCAGCGGCGAAGAGTGAGCGGACGGCCAAGCAGGTGTGGCATGACTCGCCGTTCAGCCATCTCTCGCGCTGAACTCATTCCGAGGGCCAGCAAGGAGCCGCTGCCGCGACGCGGCGATGTAGCGCGTCAAGGAGTCGGACGGTGAGTGCGACGCCATCAGCCCGGGATCCAGCAAGCCGCGAACCAGGCCGCCGTCACGACCACGGGCAACCACACACCGAGGATGAACGTCGATCGCAGTCCGCGCGGGACCCAAGCAAGGTGCTCCCGCACCCGGCCGTCCACCGGGTCGCTCGCGTTTTTGATGTATTCCGTCGTGAGCCGACGAATCAGCACTGCGGTCTGCACGGTGCACAACGTCAGGAGCATGCTCGTCAAGAGCGCGACGAAGACGATCAGGCCGATGGCCCTGTCCGATTCGGCGAGACCGCTCGACGCGGCCGCCAGACCGCTCGCGACCAAGAGGATGTTCACTCTCGCATTGAGAAGAGCGTCCTCGTGCTCGATCCGCTTTCGATACGCGTTCCAATCAAAGGACTCGATGACGCTTGGCTTCGCCATGGCTGCTCTCCTAAGTGTGGTGTGGCTCTCAGGCCTCCGACTCAGCTCCTGGACGAGGTTGTGCGTCCAGCACACATCCCGGTAGTCGTCGGTTGTGCCTCACACTCACCGAGCACCGCCGCCCCCTACCGATCCCCCATGTACCCGATCCCCCGAAGGTGCTCGAGCAGCGCGTCGCTCGCCCCGCCCTCCGGTACCCGCCACGTCCGCGGATACACCGGCGCCTCCGCGCGCCGCCGGTCCAGCTCCGCGCGCAGCTCGGCGACGAGGTCGGGGCGTTCGGCGGCGAAGTCGTGCTGCTCGGCCGGGTCGGTCGCGAGGTCGTAGAGGCGCGCGCCGTCGCCGGTGACGAGCAGGCGGTGGTCGCCGACGACGATCGAGGCCTGCGTCCGCTGGTCGGCGCGCGGGCCCGTCGCGCCCTCCGGATCGATCTCGAGCGCGCTCAGCACGGGGAGGCGCGCGCCGTCCGCGAGCAGGTCGCGTCCGCGGTCCTGCGGCAGCGCGGGCAGCCCGGCGAGGCGCGCGAGCGTCGGGGCGACGTCGAGGGTGCTCGCCGATGATGCGCGCCGTCGCCGCGCCCGAGTCACGGGCTCAGCACGATGGTCTTCACCTCTCCGCCCGCGACGGCCACGCGCTGCATCAGGACGCCGCCCTGCCGCGCGTATCCGATGTACCACTCGACCGTCGTCACGACGTAGAACTCACCGTCCGCGACGTCCCGGAAGACGAAGCGTCCCTGCGCATCCCCGATCACCTTCCTGTTCATGGTGGTATACGCGTCCGGCGTCGGCTCGAACTCGACGGTGCCGCTGAACCGGTAGCCCCGCTCCGTCGAGCCGTAGATGGCGACCATCCGCTCGGTGGCGTAGTCCGTGACCGGCACCAACGTGACCTCGGCCCCGGCACACGTCACGACACCGCCCCCTTGCTGCCGGATGAGAGCGGACCCCTCGATGGTGTTCTCACCGGGCTCGAGCAGCTCGGCCGCCTGCGCTTCGTCGAAGGGCGACGTCAGCTTCACCACCGGGGGAGGAGGAGTCTTGCAGCCTGAAGTCGCGGCCAGCATCACCAACGAGAGAAGCAGCAGACGTCCCCGATTCATGAGTGTCCCTGTGGAGTGGATGGCGTGCGTTCCGACGGTCGACTCGTCCCGCCGACCGATCGGACGCCGAGAGCATCGCCGGAGCGTACCAGGGGATGGCCGTCCGGCGGTCGCCCGCCCCCGTCGCGCTACCGCCCGGCGTCCTCCGCGTCCTCGTCCTCACGCGGCACGGGCCGCGCCGGCACCGTCGCGAGCTCGTACACGAGGAGCTGCTCGACCGTCTGCACCGCGACGAGTCGCCGGCCGTCGACGACTCCCGCCTGCAGGCCGACCGGCACCACGCCGCCGGGGAGCTCGTGGCGACCGAGCAGCGTCCCGTGCTCGTCGAACAGGTAGAGGACATCGGCGCGTGTACCGGCGATGAACACGCGGTCCTCGCCGGGCGCCTCGACGCGCACGACGGTGTCGACATCCTCGGGCACCGTGGCCAACCAGACGACCTGCAGTTCGGCGTCCAGGCGCTCGATCGTCGGCATCGACTCGTCGCCGGGTCCGACGACGAGCAGCGCCGGCTCACCCGCGTCGTCGGGGAAGAGCGTCATGCCCCAGACGTAGGGCTCGAGGTCCCACGCAGCGTCGAGGACCTCACCGCCGGCCCGCACGATCGCGGGCTCGCCCGCCGCCGTGACGACGACTCCCGGCAGCGCGGGGTGCGCGCCGAGGGCGGAGGCCGCGACGTGGCGTTCACCCGTACGCCAGAGCTCCACGCCGTCGAGGTCGAATGCGATCGCGCCGAGCGTGCCGCCGTAGATGAACACCACGCCGGAGGCGCTGCCGTCGTCGCCCGGGATGGGTACGGACTCGGTCTGGAATGGCTCGTCGTCGGGCTCGAACCGCCAGCGCTCCGCGCCGCTCGCGTCCACCGCGATCCACGTCGGGAACTCCGCGTCAGGCGTCCACACCGCCGCGGCGATGACCGGGACGTGCTGCGTGGTCGGCAGCGCGACGAAGTCGATCACCGGGTGCGGTGCGTCGAGCCGGGCACGCTCCTCCAATCGCGCATCGAGCAGGTGCAGCGCGGGGCCGTGGGCCTGCACGATGCGTGTCCGGCCGTCGAGCCAGGGCTGGATGCGCATCGGACCGATCGGGTGCTGCTCGTCGTAGGTGAGCGAGGCGACCGGGCCGACGAGCCACGCGGCGCCGAGGGCCGTCGCGGGGAAGTCGGGCGCGGGTTGCTCGAAGTCGACGGGCTCGTTCGTGATGAGCGTGATCGCATCGGCGGCGGCGCGTCGGACGTCGAGCACGGGATCGCGGAGGAGCTCGCGCAGCACGGGGAGCTGGTCGGACCAGCCGCGGGCGCCCACGATGTCCGCGCACCACGAGCGGCGCACCCGCGACTCGTCGGCGGCGAACGCGACGACCGCCTTCTCGAAGTCGGGGTTCTCCTCCATCACCTCGGCGTGCGGGAATCCGAGGACGAGCCAGGACCAGACGGTCCCCAGTGCGTCACCCGGCTCGAAGTCGCCGCTGCCCACGAGCAACTCCGCGAGGAAGCGCGCGCTCTGCTCGGTCCCGACGCTGAGGAGCGCCTGCGCGAAGTCGTCCCCGTGCAGCCGGTCCTCCCAGGTCGTGCCGGGCCACAGATCACCGTCGTGGGCGATCGTCGCGAGGTGCGGGAGGGCGGCGTCACCCCACGCGTGGAACTGTTCGCCGGCCGCCTGGAGGTCCTCGAAGTCGCCCTTGCCCTGGCGCAGCACCCGCAGGACGTCCTCGAACGACTGGGCCGTCGAGACCGGCGCCGAGGTAACGATCGTGACGAGGACCGGGAGCAGGAGTCGGGGGCGCGACATGGCGGGGTCCTCTGCTGGCTGTCGGGGCGGCGGTCGGGATCGGGCGCGGGAACCGCCGTCCGGGGTCGAGGTCGCGCCGCGCCCCCTCCGGTAGGCTGGCACCATCGGCGTGAGGTTCCCGCAGCGACCGGGGTCCGGGCACGGACCGGGGACCTCGCCCCCGTCGTCGGAGCCGCTCCCATGCGCGCGCGCACCCTCGCCCTGCTCGCACTCCTGCCGGCGCTGGTGGTGGTCGGCGCGGTCTGGCTGCTCCGGGACGACGCGCCGGGAGGCGGGCCCGTCCCCTCGGTGCGCCGGGACGGCGTGGGACCCGCCGGGACGACGCTCCCGACGGGCGACGGCCGACTCCCCGACGTCGGGACCGGCGCGCCCGCACCGCTCACCGTCGACGGGGGCGAGCCTCCGGTCGTCACGATCCGGACCGCCTTCGACGGGCGCCGACTCACGTGGAGCGGCCGCATCGTCGACCCGGACGGCCGCCCGCTCCCCGGCGCCGACGTGTGGCTCGTGACGCCGTACCGCCTGCTCGCGGGATGGCCCGCGCCCGACGGTCTGCGCACGGGGACCTTCTTCGGCGAGCGCCGCGGCGTCACCACCGCGGACGTGCGCAACGGCCTCGACCTGGACGAGCAGGAACACGCGCGCACCGATGACGACGGCCGCTTCACGATCGGCGCCGAAGAGCGTGCGCGCGCCTCGACCGACCCCGTGTGGAACCGGGGCCCCGTCTGGTGGACGCTCGTCGTCGCGGCGCCGTCCCACGCCACGCGGACGATCGAATTGCCGTTCGAGGCGCGCGACCTCATCACGATGCCGGACATCGCCCTCGAGCCCGAGGCCCTCGTGCGGGGCGTCGTGCGCGACGCCGACGGTCTGCCGGTGAGCGACGCCTTCGTCTGCCCGCGCTTCGCCGTCTACCAGCCGCTCCGCCTGGCGGGCGCCGCCGGTGTCTCCCGCGTGTGCTTCGAGCGGCTCTCCGGCACGCGCACGGACCGCGACGGCGCGTTCGCGCTGCACGGTCTGTGGGCCGGCGAGCTGTCGCTGATCGTCGAGCACCCCGCGCACCCGCCCCTCGCGCGCTCGGGCATCCGGCTCGTGGCGGGCGAGGTCGAGGAGCTCGAGTTGACGCTGCTCCGGAGCGCCGCGCTCTCCGGGACCGTCGTCGACGCCGACGGCGCGCCCGTCTCCGGGGCGAGCGTGGTCGCGACGGCCGCCGGCGCGTCCGACGAGTCGGCCTGGCGCGCCGCGCAGGAGGCCGCGGCGCAGCGCCTGCCCGTCGCGCGCACCGACGACGACGGACGCTTCCTGCTCGCGAACGCCGCGGACCGAGTGAACGACGTCCTCGCGTGGGCCGCGGGCCACGAGCCGTCGCGCCTGTCGGACGTCCCCGCGGGTGCCGGCGCCCTGCGCCTCCGGCTCGAGCCCGAGCGGGAGCTCCTCGTGCGCTGCGTCGACGAGGCCACGGGTCGGCTCCTGCCGGACGCCGAGGTCACCGCGCGCCGGGGCGGTGACCAGAGCGCGGGGCTGTCGGTGGAGGCCGTCGACGGCACCGACTCCACGCACCGCGTGCGGGGTGTGGGCGTCGTCGAGTCGACCGTCGTCCGGGCGACGCATCCGGGGTACCGGCGTGCGTCGCGCACGCTCGACGGAGGCGACGTCGACGGGACCATGCTCGAGCTGTCGCTGGCGCCGGGCGCGGTGGTGGTCGGCGAGGTCCGTTCGACGGACGGTCGGCGCGTGGCGGGCGCGCGCGTCGAGGCGCGCGAGCAGGGGGGCGATCGTCCGTCTGCGTCCGTCGAGCGGGCGACGAGCGACGAGAGCGGCCGCTTCGGACTCACCGGGCTGGGCCCCGGCGAGTGGGCGCTGTGCGCGGAGGCGGACGGCTTCGCGACCGGCCCCCGTCGCTCGCTGACCGTGGCGGTGGGCGATCGCGTCGAGGACGTCGTGGTCACGCTCGTCCCCGAGGCCGTGGTGTCGGGTCGGGTGCTCGACGGCGACACGGCGCCCCCGTGGCGGGAGTCACTCCGGCTCGAGGCCCTCGACGAGCCGGTCTGGTCGACGGACCGCCCCACCGACCACGACGGGCGCTTCCACTTCGGCGGTCTGCTCGCCGGCCGGTACCGGCTCTCGGCGCCCGCGCTGGGTCTGCCCGACACGGCCGTCGAGTTCACGTTGGCGACCGGCGAGGCGCGGGAGCTGACCCTCGCCCTGCCGGCGCGTCCCGTGGTCCACGGCCGGGTGCGCGGCGCGGACGCGGGCGTCGTCGTGCACGCCTACCCGGTGGACACGATCTCCAGGCGGCCGCCCGCCGTCGCCACCGACGACGACGGCGCGTTCCGGCTCTACCTCCCCGGCCCCGGGACCTGGGCCGTGACCGCCGATCGAGCCGGGACGCCCGGGCGCATCGATCCGCCGATGAACGCGCGTGAGGTCACGGTGGCGTGGGATGAGGAGCGTGCGCTCGACCTCGAGTTGCCGGGGCTGTAAGCCGGTGTGTGGCGCACGCTTCGGCGGGGTGCGACGGGGCAGGCGCACAGTGCGCGACTTAGGCCGGCATTCTGCGAGCGACCCGACGTGACTCACTTGGCAGTGCGCGAATGGTGCAGCTCACCCGCCTAGCTCTTCAATGTATGCGGTGGTACGCGCTTCTCCGTAGGTACGGATCGAGCTTTGCGCGCCCTCGCTATGACTCTGAGCTTCAAGGACTGCTTCGTACTTGCTCATGTCTTCACGTGCTTCGTCGTAGCGCTTCCGTGCTCCTGCGTCCAGCTGGATCACCCACTGGATGTTTCGCCGCGCGTCGGCAAAGCGGGCATCTTCATCCGCCTTCGCTCTTCGCTTGGCCTCTTCAGCGGCGGCCAGTGCCTCGTTGCGCTTTCTCTCGAGCTTCTTGAGCTCCGCCGTCTCGTGTCGCACTCCAGCAAGCTCTTCCTGCGCGACTCTCAGCGCAGCTTCCGTTTTCTCGAGCGCGCTCGCTGAACTATCTGCGGCTGCCTGGATCGTTATGAGGCTTGCGCGTGCTCGAGCCAGCTCCTCAGAAGTCCGTTGGGCTGTAGCCACTGCCGCGTCGACGCTGTTCTTGAGATCAATAGTTCGCTGGTGCGAGGCCGCTCTGGCAGCCGATGCACGATGCTCCTTGACCAGCCCGAGTAGCAATGCGCCTACCAGACAGCAGGCCGCGATGCGCCCCTGCTTGGTAAGCCTCTGCCCTGGAGGCGCCTTTGATCTCCAAGTCTCTCCTAGCAGTGCCGCTAACGAACCCACAGCTCCAAGCAGGAGCAGCACACCGTCGATTGCGTAATCCACAACTCCCCTCTCCAGCATGTCCTGCTTGCGTAACGAATCTGTGGCTCTACGGCACTGCCGCGGGCCGCGAAGCGGCTCGCCGACTGCTACCGTTGCCAGGAAGTCCCACCCGAACTCTTGGCCCCCCGCTGCCTTTGGCCTTGCTTGCTAGTTGGGCATGACTGTCCAGCACCTTCTGCTGAACGCCAGTAAGGCGCCAACTTGAAGATGGCACCAGCAGCCGGTTGTGCCGGGCGGCTCTGCGCGGAACGCGGGACAACGGGCGGAGCGAGCAGCCTGCGCCCACTCCTTCTGCTGGGTCTGCGATGCACGTGCCAAAGCCTTGCGAGCTCGAGGTTTCGTGACCGCCAGCACGTGCACCTCCCGCGAGCGAGCGCAGTCTACCGACGCCAATCGGCACCGTCGGAGCGACGAGCGGGGTGCCGTGTGCGACCGACGTGCAGCGCGGCGCCCCAGGAGCGACGTGCCGGGCCAACGCTGACCGGGGGCACACCATGAACAACCCATTCTCTCTGCCAGAGTCTTCGCGCCGCCAAACGCCGTTGCTGCGCAGCTGGTCGACACGCAAGCGCCGACCTGCTGCGCGACGTGTTAGCCGACGTACGACTACGCTGCAGACCACACAACGGAACCCATGGCTACCCGGGATTTGCGTAGAGCTCCCATTCCATCGACTGCTTGCCTTCCTTGTCTGTAGCCCACTGGTAATCGACGGTCTTAAGCTGAATCATTAAGATGCCCGATGAGTGAGGAGGAATCGTCATCTCGACCTTGGAGCTACTTGCGCCATCGAAAATCGAGAGATCTGCAGCACCCCAATTCGTGACAAGCAACCAGACATTCGGACCGCCGTCCGACTGAGTTCTGAGAAACAGCGTGCCTGAGTAATCGGGACCAACTCGCTCGGCATGCCCCTTGGCGACTAACGTTCCAAAGACTTCACCGAGGGGGCCCTGCGGTGCCACCTGCGCCAGCACGGGAGACGATGACATCCTGACGGGTGGCTTGGCCGCCGCACAGCCGATTACGGATGACATCGCGAATAGCGCTACAACTAAAGTCTTTCCCAACATCTTTCTTCTCCCTACGAGAAACAAAGTCTGCGAACACCTCTTTATGTCCTGAATACGAAGATCGTACCAGCGGATTCCAGAATGGGCATTCAGATCGAGTGCTGAGCCGTGATGCCCCGATGAGGCCACCTTCTATGTGCCCGTCGCCGAGCACGCTCCTTCGTTTCGTTCGTCCGTCCTTCAGCGGGCCATGATACTCCTCCGCGGCTGTCCGGGGAGTGCGTGCATCGAGTGATCCGGTCTGCTTCCGATCCGTCCGGGTGAGGATGCCCCGGACGACCTACTATCCGTGCCGGCTCTGCGCCGGACACCACATCCCTTGTTCGCCTCGCGGCGGTGCAGAGCGACTTCGGGAAGCCCCCTCTAACGGACGGTCGGGCGCGCCGACCGAACGGACATTTCGGGCTTGTCCCTCGGGTCACTCGTTGCAGATCACTCCCAGTGCGTTCGCTGAGTCCGTCAGGCGGTCAGTACTTGAGCTGCGGCTTCAGCACCGCGCCCTCCGGAAGCGCGCCCGTCTCGAGGTAGCGCCACAGCTCGATGAGCAGCTTCCGCGCCAGCGCGACGATCCCGACGCATCGCATCCGGCTCCCGCCTCCGCCGAAGCGTCGCTGATACCACTTCGACAGCGGACTCCCCGGCTGGAAGTGCAGCTAGCCCCACGCTTTCTCGATCGCCATCGAGCGCACGTGCCAGTTGCCGGCCTTCGTGATCCCGCGCTCCCACTGGATCGTGCCGCTCTAGTGCGGTGTCGGTGTCAGCCCCGCCAGCCTCGCGAGCTCGCGGCGATTGCGGAAGCGACGCCACCCGAAGAACTCCATGACGCAGAGCCAGTCGCTGTTGAGCCCGATGCCCTTCAGCTCGAAGAGCTGCTTCACTTTGCGCGAGCCGTCGTCCGCGGCCGCCTCCACACGCTCCTTCCGCAGTCCCTCGAGCTCGGCGATCTGTGCGGTGTAGAGCTCGACCTTCTGCCACTCGCGCGCGAGCCGTGCGCGGAGCGCCGGGCCGACACGCGAGCCGTCACCCTGGTTGCTGAGCAGGCCCTTGATGCGGTTCGTGACTCTCGCGCGATCGCGCTTCGCCGTCTGCAGCTCGCGGTGCAGCTGCCGGCTGTCCTCCTGCTCAGGCGTCGGCGCCTGCACGACGCCCCAGGTCTTCCGCTCTCCGGCGTCGTACCGGATGAGCTGGTTCACGAGCTTGTGCACGTCCAGCCGGTCCGTCTTCGCACGACGCGCGCGGCGGTTCACCTCGATGCTCGCACTGTCGACCACGAGGCTCTCGACACCGTGCGACTCGAGGAAGCGGTGCAGCCAGAAGCCGTCGCGACCCGCCTCGTAGCAGCTCATCACACGCGCGTTGACCGGCAGCTTGAAGCGCTGCTTCGCCGCCTCGATCTCCGTGAGCACGCCGTCGCCGTGGCGGGCGTTCACATTGCGCTCGCGCGCCTTCTGCCCCAGCCCCGTGCTGAAGCCGAGCTTCCAGCTCCCGTTGCCCAGCTCGAGAGCCAGGTACAGCGTCGCCTGCCGTGTCGTATCCTTTGTCTTGCGGGTCGTGGCCATCGGGTCGCTCCCAAGGGGTTTGCTGATTCCTTGGAGCGTACCGGCGACGACCCGCGCTGCCGTTCAAGGCTGCATGGGATCTAACGTATCTGCGGTTCAGCGGTCGGCGCGCAGCGCCGTCCGCTGCTAGCGCCAGTTAGCCATCTCCTGCTTGAACGAGCCGGACGTGCAGCGTCTGCTCCCGCGCCTGTTCTAGAAGGTAGATCTCTGTCTCAAATGGTTCGTAGCCGAGTAGCTCAACCTTGATGGTGTGGCGGCCGAGTGCCAGCGGAATGTAGAGCAACTCTCCGTTGCCAACATACTGGCCGTCTACGAAGACGTCAGAGAACTCCGTGTCCGCTTCGGGACTGGCATAGACACTGAGCTTCAGCGTAGGAAACGCCTGCACTCGCTGGCTCGGAACTTGGCATCCGAGCACGGCGAAGGCCACGATGAATGCTGCCAGGTAGCGCATGTGCATGCCTCCGAATGGCTAACAACAATTGAACTGCGGTGAGAAAACCCCGCACACCACCACCCGTGCATCCGGCGTGCACCGCGTTCGCAGCGCGCGGTTCTCGTCGGTCCTGACGGTCATGGACGGTCCTCCACCCCGATGTGCGTCGTGCAGCGTAAACGGCGGACGCGGACCCGTCTAATCCTCGTCGGGGTGGTTCGGTTCGGCGGGTCTCGGCACGCTGGCGGGCGGAGGGGGTGGGTTGGTGCTCGGATCGGCGCCGAGGCGGTCGAGCGGGCTCACGACACCCATGGGGCCCCGGTTCACGACGTGCGTGTAGATCATCGTCGTGGCGACGGACTTGTGGCCCAGGAGGGTCTGGATGGTGCGGATGTCCGTGCCCGACTGGAGCAGGTGCGTCGCGAAGCTGTGGCGGAACGTGTGGCAGGTGACGCGCTTGGGGACACCGGAGAGGCGCGTCGCCGCGCGGACGGCCTTCTGGACGACCGTCTCGTGGAGGTGATGGCGATGGCGCCGGCCCGTCTCGCGGTCCGTGTAGCGACGGGTCGCGGGGAAGACCCACTGCCAGGCGAGGTCGCGGCCGGCCTGTGGGGACTTGCGGGCGAAGGCGGCGGGGAGCGCGACCCAGCCGGCGTCCTCGGCGAGGTCCTTCGCGTGCTGCTCCCGGACGCCCTCGAGGTGCGCGACGAGCCGCGGCGCGAGCGCACCGGGGAGCAGCGCGCGGCGATCGCGCCCGCCCTTGCCGCGCCGCACGAGGAGCTGGTGCCCGCCGAAGTCCACGTCCTTGAGCCGCAGGGTGAGCGCCTCGAGCAGCCGCAGCCCGGCGCCGTAGAGCAGCGCCGCGACGAGCCCGGCCGTGCCCTCCACGTGAGCCAGCACCCGCGTGACCTCGTCCGGCGTGAGCACGACGGGCAACCGCCGCGACTCCTTGGCCCGCACGACCTCCTCGATCCACGGCAGGTCCATGCGCAACACCTTCCCGTACAGGAACAGGAGCGCCGCGAGCGCCTGGTTCTGCGTGGTCGCCGCGACCTTGCCCTCCGTGGCGAGGTGCGAGAGGAAGGCCGCGACCTCGTCGGCCCCCATCTCCCGCGGCGGCCGCATGCCGTGGAAGCGCAGGTAGCGCCGGACCCACCGCTCGTAGACCTCGGCGGTCCGCGGGCTGTACCCCCGCAGGCGGATCTCCTGCCGGAGCCGGTCGAGGAGTCGGGGACGGGGAGCGGGCGATCCGGAACGGGACGGCTGGGACATGGCGCGGGGCCTCCGGCGATATGCGCTTCTGCAGGTCCGCCTAAGTCGGCGGGGATCCGGCCTGACGGACGGGGACCGCGGGCGCAACACGGCGGTCGAGCGGGCGAGCGGTCGCGCGCGAAGTTCCGCCGGCCGAACGGCGCCTCATGGACTCACCGGTGACCGCCGCAGCGGGACCGGCCCGCCCGACTCAGCCGGCTCCGCTCCCGCTCCCACCGTGCGCCAACGCACTCGGCGTGTCGCACCCCACGATCGCCGGGGCCTCCCGCACGAGCGCGTCGTCCTCGAGGGCGTGCACCATGAAGCGCGCGAAGTCCGTGCGGCGGGTGCGGTTGCTCGCGAGCACCGGGTCGCCGACGTGGCGGCTCCAGACGGGCAGGCCGACGCCCGGCCCCTCCTCGAGGTCGCTGCCGCGGACGACGGTCCAGCGCGTGTCGCTCGCGAAGATGCGACGGCAGGCCTCGACCTGGTCGCGGAGGTCGGCGAAGCGGGCGACGCGCGCGAGCCAGCCGAAGACCGCGACGAACGCGCGGAGCTTCCAGGAGTAGACGTCGCGGCCGTCGCGCGTGATGTGCCAGCCGCACGAGAAGACGAGCCGCGCGCCGGGCGCCGCGTGGTCGAGCACCGCCTGCGCCGTGCCCGTCGCGTAGCCCTTCACGCCCCACGGCACGAGCACCGTGAGCACGCCGTCGCAGCCGACGACCGCGCGGGCGATGACGTCGGGGTCGTCCGTGTCGCCCGGCACGATCGTCACGCGATCGGCGACGTCGTCGAGCTTGCCGACGCTCTGCGCGCGACACACGCCGACGACCTCGTGCCCGCGCTCGAGGCAGTGCCCGATCATGTACCGCCCGAGCTTGCCGGACGCCCCCACGATGCAGACCTTCACGCCGGCGGGTGCTCCGTGCCGTCGCGCCGCCGCCGGGTCGACGAGCGCACGTGGGTCGACGAGCTCACGCGCGCCGCCTCGCTCACCCCTTCGCCGCCACCTTGTACGTGCTCTTGAACGAGCCCGACTGCGGGCCGCGGTCGAGCTCGCCGAAGAACACCGTGCGACCCTTGAGCACGAGGGTGCCGTTCTTCTTCTCCACGGCCTTCCAGACCTGCTTGAAGACCTCGAGCGTGACCGTGCCGCCCGGGAACTGCGCGTCGACCGACGGCGCGATGAACGCCTCGACGTAGGCCTCGAGCGCCGCGCGGTCCGGCAGCAGCGCGATCCTGCCGCCGACGCGCGAGTACCAGCCGCCGAACATCTCCGGCCCGGACGCGACGCGCAGGCTGAAGCGGTTGTCGGGCAGCCCGCCGTCCGGACCGAGCACGAGCTCGAGCGGCGCGTCGGCCGTCACCTTGGGGCCCTTGGTCTTGAAGCGCTCCTTGCCGTCGACGTCCCACGTGTCGCCGGCCGACGACGCGCCCGTGAGGTCGTTCGTGCCCTTGACCGTGAGCTTGTAGAAGAGCTCGACATCGTCGCCGTCGACGGTGAAGAAGATGCGGAAGCCGAGCTTGTACACGAGCACGCTCGTACCGTTCTTCTTCTCGGTGAGCTTCACGGAGCTGCTGAGCTGGTCGACGACGAGGCCGAGCGGCAGGTCGAAGAGGTTGTCACCCAGGAACGCGAGGATGTCGCCGGACTCCACGCCGATGTCGAGGTCGCCGACCTCGCTCCAGTCGCCGGCGATGACGAACTCCGCCGCGTCCTCGAGCTCGAACGTCCCGCCCGGAAGGAAGCGCGCGAGCGCGGGGCCGGCGATCTTCACCTTGAACGACGGGATGTCGCCGGTGCCCTTGACCTTGAGCAGCGCCTTGCCCTGCATGACCCAGGTCGAATCGGACACCTCGGCGGTCGCGACGGCGGGCAGCAGCGCGACGGCGAGCAGCGCGAGTGCGGCGATCAGGGTCGGGCGGGACGCGGGACGGGTCGTACGGGACATGGGTGCACCTCTCTCCGGGACGCCCGGAGCGTAGCGGATGGCCGGACGCGCTGTCCCGACGGGCTTCCCGGACGGCGAGATCCGTGCAACCTTGGGGTCGTCGGGACCTACCCACGGGAGAAGGAGCCGGGACATGCACGATACGAGCACATGGCGGGTCGGGATCCTCGTCCTCGCCTTCACGGCGACGGCCTGGGCCGGGAACCCGTCGGCGACGGAGCTGCTGGACGCCGACGGAGCCCCGTCCGACCTCTTCGGCAGGAGCGTCGCCCGCGACGGCGACGTCATCGTGGTCACGGCGCCGGGCGACGACGGTGTCGCCGGCGCGCTCGGCTCGGCGACCGTCTTCCGCCGCGACGGCTCCGCGTGGGTCGAGGAGGCGACGCTCGTGTCGAGCGCCCCGGGCCCCTCCGGCCTCTTCTCGACCGACTTCGGGTTCAGCGTCGACATCGACGGCGACGTCATCGCCGTCGGCTCCCGCGACTACGCCGGCGGCCCGAGCAGCGCGGGCGCCGTGTCGGTCTTCCGCCACGACGGCGCCGGCTGGGTCGAGGAGGCGTTCCTCACGGGGACGGCGCCGCAGGAGCGGCTCGGCTGGAACCTCGAGGTCGACGGCGACCAGCTCTTCGTCGAGGCCGAGGGCGCGGACGTCATCCGCCACTACCGTTGGAACGGCGCCGACTGGGTCGCGGGACAGACCCTCGCGCCCGGCGGCCCGGTCGCGTGCGACGGCGACCGCCTCGCGATCATGTCGGGCCAGATCATCGAGATGTACGACGAGATCGGCGGCGTCTGGACGGCGAGCGCGACGCTCCCGCTGCCGAACTTCGGAGGCGACATCGACCTCGACGGCGACGTCGTCGTGACCGGCAACATCCTGGCCGCGGGTCCCAGCGGGATCGCGTCGGGGGACGCCGTCGTGTTCCGGTTCGACGGCGCCACCTGGGGGACGGGCCAGGTGCTGGAACCCGCGGGCGGCCAGGCGGGCGACTCCTTCGGTTCGGACGTGGCCGTCGACGGAGACACGCTCGTCGTGGGGGCGTTCCGCGACGACGTCGGCGGTGCGATCAACGGCGGGACCGTGCGCGTGTACCGCTGGAGCGGCTCGACGTGGGTCGAGACGCAGACCCTCGCGGCCCCGACACCGTCGACGAACGGCTTCCTCGGCCGGGAGGTGGACCTCGAGGGCGAGGAGGTCCTCGCGGGCGCGCCCGGACAGCTCGTCGCGGGCACGTCCACGGGCGCCGCCTACCTCTTCGATCTGTCGCCGGGGCCGTGGACGAACCTGGGCGGCGGCACCGCGGGCAGCGCCGGCGCGCCCGACCTCTTCGCCGCGGGGACGCTGCAGGCGGGCGCCCCGACCCTCGTCGCGCTCCGCAACGCACCGCCGGGCGCCCTCCTGCTCGCGTGGATCTCGTTCGCGCCGACGCCCTTCCCGGCGCTCGGCGGCACGGTCCACGCGTTCCCGTTCGCGAACCAATTCCTCCTCTCGGCGAGTCCGGAGGGCACCTACGAGACGACCGTCGCGTGGCCCGCCGGCGTACCGCCCGCGACCTCCTTCCAGCTCCAGCTCCTCGTGCAGGACGCCGCGACCCTGCACGGCATCACGTTGTCGAACGGCCTGCTGGGCGTCGCGCCGTAGCGACTCCCGGCCGCTCGCCGTCGCGCGGCCCGGCCCGCCGCGCGGGCGCTCCCGGGCACGGACGACGCGCGGTACGATCCAGCGCCCCATGTCCGCCCGCCCGCGACACGCCGCGCACCTCCTCGTCCTCCTCCTCGGCGCCGGCGTCCTCGCCGGCTGCGGGCGCGACGCGCCCTCCGACGGCCCCGCGCGCCGCATCGTGCTCGTCTCCATCGACACGCTCCGCGCCGACCACCTCTCCTGCTACGGCTACCCGCGCGAGACGAGCCCGCGCCTCGACGCGCTCGCGGAGGAGTCCTTCGTCTTCACCCGCGCGCGCGCCCACTCGAACAGCACGGCGCCGTCGCACATGTCGCTGTTCACCGGCGTGCTGCCGCTCGTGCACGACGTCTGGAACGGCGGCGACACGGCGCTCTCGCCCGACCTGCCGACGCTCGCCGAGCGGCTGTCCGACGCCGGCTACCGCACGGCCGCCTTCGCGGACGGCGGCATGGTCGCGGAGCGCTTCGGATTCGCGCGCGGCTTCGACACCTTCGACTCGCGCTACGAGCGCTTCCCGCGCAAGCTCGACCGCGTCGAGGAGTGGCTCGACGCGACGGACGACGCGCCGGCCTTCCTCTTCGTGCACACGTACGGCGTGCACGCGCCCTACGTCCCGGCCCGCGGGCACGACGTGTTCACGGACCCCGGCTACACCGGCGAGCTGCGCGCGCGCGTCATGGCGCTCGCGTCGCGGCTCGACGCCCCCGACGGCGACCTCGGCGCGGTGCGCACCCTCTTCTGGGAGGGCCGCGAGTCCTTCGACGAGGCGGACCGCGAGTACCTCGTCGGCCTCTACGACGGGTGCATCCGCTCGGTCGACGCGGGCGTCGGGCGGCTGCTCGACATGGTCGACGCGCGCGGCCTGCTCGACGACGCGTGGGTGATCGTGACGTCCGACCACGGCGAGGCGTTCCTCGAGCACGGCAGCTGGTCGCACCGCGAGCTCTACGAGGAGGAGCTGCACGTGCCGCTCCTCGTGAGGCCGCCGGGCGGGCTCGCGGGCGGGCGTCGCGTCGACGCGCCCGTCGGGCTCGTGGACCTCGCGGCGACGCTGCTCGCGCTGGGCGGCGTCGACGCCGACGACGTCGTGCAGGGGCGCGCGCTCCTGCCGGCGGGGTCGTTCGAGCCGCGACCGCTGCACGCCGTGGCCGAGCAGTACCGCGGCTACCAGACGCTCGTCGACGGCGCGTGGAAGCTGCACGTCGGCGAGGCGGACGCGCGCTGGCAGCTCTACGACCTGTCCGCCGACCCGCGCGAGGAGCGCAACCTGCTCGGCACGGGCGAGGAGGCCGACGCGGTGCGCGCGGCGCTCGAGCGCGAGGTCGCGACGGTGCGCGCGGCGGCGGCGGCGCTGCGCGAGCGGCTCGGCGGCGCGATCGAGGCGGCGGCCCCCACGGACGACGAGCTCGAGGTCCTCCGCGCGCTCGGCTACGTGCGCTGAGCGCGGCGCGCCGCGCGCGACACCGCGGTCACAGCCACTCGAAGGTCGCCGTGAAGCGGTAGTCCGTCGGGTAGTAGAACGCGCGGTAGCGTCCCTGGACGTCGTCCGGCGGGAACTCCATGACGCCCGCGTGGTCCTCGAGGTACTCGCGGTAGACGTCGTCGACGTCCGTGCGCAGGAGGCGCGACCGCACGACCTTGCCCTCGTCGTCGATGATGAACTCGAAGAGCGTGTCGATCCTGTTCTCGCGGCAGAGCTGCAGCACCTTCTCCTTCTCGGCGCGCGTGAAGCTCCAGTCGGGCTCCCGCACGACCTTGACGAGCGGCGGCACCCAGAGCGTCGCGGCCTCCACGACCTCGGGCGGCAGCGGCGCGCGACACCCGACCGCGCACGACACGAGCAGCACGACCCACGTCAGCGTCTTCATGGCGCAGAACCTATCACGTCGGGCGGCGCGCGGGCCCGCCCGTGAGGATCGCGTGAAGGGCGGCCGCCCGGCGGACGCCGCGCACGCTCACGACGCGGGGTCCCCGCCGCGGCCCTCCCGCTGCAGCGCCCGCAATGCGTCGACGCGGTCCGCGTCCTTCGCGCGGCGCGGCACGGTGAGGCGCGCGAGCAGCTCGCCGATCGACGCGACGCGGACGGACGTCCCGTCGACTTCGCGCGTCGTCGCGCGCGGCGCGAGCTCGTCGTAGGTGCCGGTGAGCCACGGGACGACGTCGAGGTCGCCGAGCGCCGTCCTGAAGAGGTGGTCGTAGGTCGCGGAGTCGGCGGGGTCCGGCGCCCAGGCGTCGAGGTCCGCGTCGATCGTCGGGCGCGCGGTCCAGCGCCACTCGCCGTCGTCGCCGCGCGTCCAGTCACCGAACGGTCCGCGCGGTCGCGCGTCGAGCGCCCGCAGCACGTCGGCGAGCCGCGCGAGGTTGTCCGCGTCGGTCGCGGGCACGACGTCGAGGTCGCCGGGCTCGAGCGCGACGCCGTGCAGCATCGCCGCGACCGACCCGCTCACGACGTGCCGCACGCCGCCCGCGTCGAGCCGCGCGAGCAGCGCGGCGACCTGCGGCGGTTCGCGGGCGGTCACGACCGTCTCCCTCCGCGGTCGCGCCCGGCGGACCGCAGCACCGCTCGACGCGCACGCTCACCCATCGGGCCGCTCCCGGGCGTGGTCGGTCGGCTGCGGCGTCACCGTGAGCACCTGGAGGTCGCGCGAGCCGACGAAGCGGTGCCACGTCCCCGCGGGGACGACGGCGAACTCCATCGCCCCGAGCCCGACGCGCTGCTCGCGCCCGTCGACGAGCAGCACGAGCGTCGTCGAGCCGGCGAGCGCGAGCACGAGCTCGTCGCCACGGCGGTGCCGCTCCCACTCGCTGTCCCCCGAGTACCACGTGACGTAGACCGTCCCGTCGCCGCAGGTCGCGAGCTCCGCGAACGCGCGCTCCATCCCGCCGGTGAACGCCATCTCCGGCGTGCGGTCCGGCATGGGCACGAGGGCCGCGAGGGCGTCGGCGAGCGAGACCTTGCGCGGCGTGCTCACTCCTCGAGCGCCTCGCGGTTCGTCGTCGGGTCGTAGTACGCGTCGACGCGCGTGATGCGGCCGTCCTCGACGAAGACCCAGTCGCAGGACTCGACGTCGCCGGCCGGCGTGCGCAGGCGGTAGGTGATCGCCGCGCGGCCGTCGCCCTCGAGGACGTCGCGCACGGTGATGCCGCGCACGCTCTTCCTCGACATGGGCTCGACGACGCGCAGGTACTCGGCCGCGCCCTCCATGCGCCCGAACGGACTCGTGTGCACGAAGTCCGGCGCGAGGTGCAGGAGGCCGAGGTCGCCCTCGTCCCACGCGCGCAGCCAGGTGCGCGCGACGTCGCCGGGGCCCAGCTCGGGCGGGTAGCGGTCGGTCGCGTCGGTCATGCGGGGGCTCCGTTCCGGTCACCGAGCAGGCGCTGCAGCCGCGGGATCGCCCGGTCGAGGTTGCGCGCGTAGATCGCCGCGAAGAGCCGGCCGAGCACCGACGCGCCGAAGCCCTCGGCGTCGAGCGTCCACGCGAGGCGCGCGCGGCCGTCGCCCAGGTCCTCGAAGCGGTGGTCGTAGCGCACCGAGAGCCACAAGAACGGCCCGACCCAGGTCCAGTGCGTCGGCGGCGCGAAGTCCGTCATGCGGAAGGTCGACGTGATGCCGTTCGTGAGGCGGATGACGCCGGAGGTCGTCGGGCCCGCGGGCCCCGGCGGGTCCACGTCGATGCGCCGGATGTGACCGGCCCAGCGCGGCCACGCGTCGATGTCCGCGAGGAACGCCCACGCGTCCGCCGCGGACACCGGCACCTCGAACGTGCGCGACAGCAGGCGGATCATCGTGCGTCGACTCCGGGCGCTGCGCTCCGATCGACGGCCCGCGGCGCGTCCCCGTCGCTCGTCGGCGCCGCGTCTCCCGCGCGGCGGCCGCCCGTGCGTCGCCACGCCTCGGCGAAGAGCCCCGCGAGCACGAGGTCCGCCGAGGCCGGCGCGAGCTGGAGCGCGGCGACGCGACCCTGCGCGAAAAGCACCCAGACGGCGACGCCGAACGCGAGCTTCTCGAGCACCGCCGCGAGCATGATCGGCCGGTGCCGGACGGGGTCGCGCGACACGAGCAGGAACACGACCTGCCACGCGAGCGCGACGCCGACGAAGCCGTAGTAGTGCTCCGGGTGCGCGATCGGCGGCGGCATGTCGCGGCCGACCCGCTCCTCGAGGAACAGCAGCGGCGTGAGCACGACGAGACCGTAGACCCCGGCGATCGCGAAGACGCGGCGCGCGAAGGTCACGTGCGCGTCCTCCGCGAGCGCCGCGACGACGACCGCTCGGAGGTGGCGACGCGCGTCGTGTCGTGCATGCGCGCCAGGGTAGCAGGACGCCCCGGGCGCGGTGCGGGGCGACGACGGCCCGGGGAGACCGCGGACACCGACGCGACCGGGCGGCCTTTCGCCCGACGGGGCCCGCCCGGCAGAATGCGCGGATGGACCGCCGCGCCCGCCTCGTCACACGACTCCTCGCCGCGACCCTGATCGCGCTCGCGGCCTGCGGCGACGCGCGGGACGCAGGAACGACGGCGACCGACTCCGCCGCGGACGGCGACGCCTCGCCGCCGACGTCGTCCGGCGAGCGCTCGTCCGGCGGCGCCGCCTCGCCGACCGACGACGCCGTGACGGGCACGGCGGGCGGCACCGTGTCGTCCTCCGACGACCCGCTGACCGGCGCGACCGTCGGCGCCGCCGGGTCGTCAACGACGTCCGCGAGCGGCGCGTCCCCCACCGACCCGCACGCCGCGGCCCTCGCCGCGCTCGACGAGCCGCCGCTGCCGCACTACGTCGACGAGTCGCGCTGCGCGAGCTGCCACACGGACGCCGCGGCGGCCTGGAGCGGCAGCCACCACGACCTCGCCATGCAGGAGGTCGACGCGCGCTCCGTGCTCGGCGACTTCGACGACGCCGTCTTCGAGCACGCCGGCGCGACGACGCGCTTCTTCCGCCGCGACGGCCGCTGGCTCGTCGAGACGCCCGGCGCCGACGGCGCGCCCGCCGAGTTCGCGGTGCGCTACACCTTCGGCGTCGAGCCGCTCCAGCAGTTGCTCCTCGAGCTGCCGCGCGGCCGGCTCGGCGCGTTCTCCGTCGCCTGGGACACGGAGCGCGAGCGCTGGTTCCACCTGCAGGGCGAGGACCCGCCGCCGCCCGGCGACCCGTTCCACTGGACCGGCCCGTACCAGTCGTGGAACGAGATGTGCGCCGAGTGCCACTCGACGGACCTGCGCGCGAACTACGACGCGGCGACCGACGCGTACGACACGACCTGGGAGGTCGTCGACGTCGCGTGCCAGGCGTGCCACGGCCCGGCCGGCGACCACCTCGCCTGGGCGGACGGATCCTACGCCGACGGGTCCGGCGCCGACGACGACGCGAGCTACGGGCTCGCGGTCGACGTCTACGCGGGCGACTCCTTCGCCGCCGTCGACCGCTGCGCGCGCTGCCACTCGCGCCGCCGTCGCGTGACGCCCGAGGACCGGCCCGACCGCCCGTTCCTCGACGACTTCGAGCCCTCGCTGCTCGACGAGGGCCTCTACCACGCCGACGGCCAGATCCTCGACGAGGTCTACGTGTGGGGCTCGTTCGTGCAGAGCCGCATGTACCACGCGGGCGTGCGCTGCACGGACTGCCACGACCCGCACTCGCTCGACCTGCGTGCGCCCGGCGACGGCGTCTGCACGCAGTGCCACAACGACGTGCGCGAGGACCCGCGCTTCCCGACGCTGCGCTCCGCGCGCTACGACACGCCCGAGCACCACCACCACCCGGACGACGGCGCGGGCGCGCGCTGCGTGTCGTGCCACATGCCGGCGCGCACGTACATGGTCGTCGACCCGCGGCGCGACCACGGGCTGCGCGTGCCGCGCCCCGACCTCGCGGCGACGATCGGTGTCCCCGAGCCGTGCACCGGCTGCCACACGGACCGCGACGCGTCGTGGGCCGCGGAGGAGGTCGAGCGCTGGTTCCCGGACAGCGAGCGCCGCGGCCCGCACTTCGCGGAGGCGCTCGTCGCCGCGCGCGAGGACGCGCCGCGCGCCGACGAGCAGCTCGCCGCCGTCGCGCGGACGACGGAGCTCCCGGCGATCGTGCGCGCCACGGCCCTCGAGCGGCTCGCCGCGCGCGGCGGCGTCGGCCCGGCGGAGGCCGCGGAGTTCGCGCGGGACGGCGAGCCCCTCGTGCGCGCGGTCGTCGCCGCGGCGCTCGCGAACCTGCCGCCCGCCGAGCGCCTCGCCCCCGGCGCGCTGCTCCTCGCCGACGCGCGCGGCTCCGTGCGCGCCCAGGCCGCACGCGCGATGCACCCGCTCCCCGAGACGGGTGTCGACCCCGCCCTGCGCGAGCGCTGGGAGCGCGAGCACGCCGTCGCCCTCGCGACGCAGCGCGCGCTGCTCGGCACGCCGTCCGGCCGCTTCAACCTCGGCGTCGTCGCGGACGTCGAGGGCCGCCGCGACGAGGCGGAGCGTCTCTACGAGAGCGCGCTCGACCTCGACCCGGGCTTCCTGCCCGCGGCCTTCAACGTCACGAACCTGCTCAACGTCGCGGGCCGCAACGCGCGCGCGGAGGAGGTCCTGCGCGACGCGCTCGCCGAGGTGCCGGACGAGGGCGAGCTCCACTACTCGCTCGGCCTGCTGCTCGCGGAGGAGGAGCGTCTCGAGGAGGCCGCCGACGCGCTGGGCCGGGCCGCCGAGCTCCTGCCGCGCGACGGACGCGTCGCCTACAACCACGCCCTCGCGCTGTGGCGCGTCGGTCGGTTCGACGGGTCCGCCGACGCCCTCGCGCGCGCGGCCGACCTCCGGCCCGACGACCCCGACCCGCTCGCGGCGCTCGTGCAGCTCGCCGTGCAACGCGGCGACGGCGAGGGCGCGCTCCTCTGGGCGTCGCGCCTCGCGGAGCTCGACCCGGAAGCCGAGTCGCTCGTGCAGCGCCTGCGCGACGAGCTCGACGCGCGCTGACCCGACGCCGTCCCGGCGCGCCGCGCGCTCACCCGCCGCACGACCGCGACGCGCCGTCGACCGCGCCGACCGTCAGGGCAGGCTCCACGCCGGCGCGGGCGATCCCACGTGCAGCCGCAGGATGCGCCGCACCTCCGCGATCGCGGTCGGGTGGTCCTGGCAGCTGTGCGAGCCGGGGAGGAGCCGCTCGGACTCGACGGGCTCGATGTGCGCGCTCGTGTACTCGACGACGCCGTCGTCCGCCTCGGCGAGCTCCTCCGGCACGTCCGGATCCGCGTCGCCGATGGGGATGATCGAGTGCAGCGCCACGTCGTCCGGCACGGACTCCCGGTTCATGATGCCGAGCAGCGGGTTGCCCGGGCTCATGTTGTCGAGGCTCGTCGGGATGCGCCCGCGGAGCTTGGCCGGCAGCTGCTCCTTCTCCTCGAAGAGCCCCCCGAGCGTGCTCTGGAGCGCGCGCGGCAGCGCGATGAACTTGGCCGTGATGCGCGAGTACCAGCGCGCGGCCTGGAAGCTGCCGCGGTGCGGCGTCGCGAGGAACACGACGCGGTCGACGAACGGCAGCGGGTCGAACTCGTAGGCGCGCGTGAGGAGCTCCATCTGCTTCTCGTCGAAGCCCAGGTCCTCGACGGGCTCCTCGAGCACCTCCTCGAGCCAGCCGAGGTCGCCGTCGAGCACCATGAGCTTGGAGACGAGGCCGCCCTGGCTGTGCGACACGAGCACCATGCGCCGCAGGTCCGGGTCCGTGCCGTCCGGGTCGAGGCGCTCGATCACCGCCTGGAGCTGCTGGCGGAGCGTCATCGCGGAGTAGAGCAGCGGGTTGCCGCTCGCGTACTGGAAGAACCACGCCTGCGTGCGCGTGCGCAGCACCGGGTCGTTCATGAGCACGTTGAACATCTCGGCCCAGTACGCGGGGTTGCTCGCCGTGCCGTGCACGAACACGACGGGGATGCGGCCGCGCTCCGGCGTGCGCGCGAAGAGCAGGCGGTTCTCCTTGACGGCGGCGTCGCCCTCGAAGAGCCCGCGCAGGCTGAACTTCCAGAGCGGCGAACGGTGCAGCGCGTACGCGATGACCACCGAGACGTCCGCCTCGAGCGGCACCTGGCGGCCGGCGACGGTGACCGAGGTCGAGTCGAGCGTCTGGTGCAGCTCGACGGTGCCCGTGAGCCCGGCCTCGAAGTCGCCGAGCCCGCCGTGGACGCGGAGGAAGAGCGTGGCCGGCAGCTTCGTGAGACCGACGCGCCCCGGGTCGGGCTCCTGGTCGGGGTTCACGATCCGCTCGATCGCGCCCTTCGGCCCCGTCGGCACGATCTGCGCCTGCGTCGGGTCCGGCTCCGCGATGAGCGCGACGCCGAGCCCCGCGTCGCGCAGGCGCAGGGTGAGCCCGTCGATCGTGTAGTCGTCGGCGGGCAGGAACTCCGGGTACTCGGCCTCGGTGAACGGGAATTCCGAGCGGTCCGCGGTGAGCGTGATGCGCCCGACGGGCAGCGTGCGCTCGCCGCCGCCGACCTCCACCTCGCGCCCGTCGCGCGACGCCCGCAGGAGCGCGCCGTTGTAGAGGTCGCAGGCCTGGCGGAAGCGGCGGTCGTAGGGGTTCGGCGGCTCGGCCTGCTCCTCGCCGAACAGATAGAGGTAGGCGTAGATCGCGCTCGCGAGGTACGCGTCGGGGTCGTCGTCCTCGTCGCCGATGAGGAACGCGAGCTCGGAGAGCGCGAAGAGCGCCTGGCGGTACGGGTCGGCGGTCGCGATCGCGTGGAGGTGCTCGAGCGCCTCACGCGGCTCGTCGTCGACGAGGTCGGAGAGGCCGGCCGTGTGGAGCACGTCGCGCGTGCCGGTGCTCAGGTCGCCCGAGTCGATCACGAAGGCGTTGAGCTCCTCGTAGATCTCGTCGGGGCCCACGCGGTCGACGGTGACCGTGGGCGCGAAGAAGCCGCAGCCGCCGAGCAGCAGGCACGGCACGAGCAGCGCGGCGAGCGACCGCGGGGCGGGGCGTGGACGTCGCGGGCTCCGCGGGCGGGCGGCGGCGGGCGGGGTCATCGGGCTCTCCTCGGTCTCGGTCGTGCTCGTGCGATGCGGCGGCGCGCGGTCCGTGCGGCTCAGAAGGGCGGCGGCGGCGGACGCTCCGGCAGCCCGTCGCGGATGCGCTCCGAGAAGTCGTCGGACTGTCCCGCGGCGCGCGCCTCCTCGCTCACGTGGCTCGCCTCGCGCAGCTCGTCGAGGGTCATCGTCGTGTTGATGACCCCCTCCTCCTGGAGCATCTCGTCCAGGTAGCCGTTCACGAGCATGCGCCAGTCCCACGGGATGGTCCCCATGAGGCGCCGCACGTGACGGAAGATCTGCGTCGTGCAGTTCGCGCTGAAGGCGTTGTACCACTCGGGCCGCTCGCCCAGCGCGTCGACCTCCTCGAGGTACTCGAGCAGCAGTCCGCGCGCGCGCTCGGGCGGCGTGCGGAGGCGATAGAGGTAGACGTCCTCGCCGCGCGGCCCGGCGCGCACGCCGACGACGTCGCGCTCGTCGGCCACGACGTAGTAGAGCTCGAACTGCCGGAAGAAGCCGAGGATCGCCGAGTACTCCTCGCCGCGCTCCTTGCGCGTCTCGATGGAGATCGCGAGGTGGCGCCCGTCGGCGAACTCCCAGCTCAGGATCGTGTGCGCGATGTCGCGCGGGCCCCAGTAGCAGAGGAAGAGGTCGAGGCCGACGACGTCGTCGAGGTCGTACGTGCGCGTCTCCCACGCGACGTCGTAGTCGTCGTCGGCGCGCCAGACGAAGTGACGGACGTCCGTGACGACGAGCGTGTCGCCGTCGACCTCGGCGCGCGGCGAACGCGCGACGTCGTCCTGCCAGTCGCGGTCGCCGCTCGGCGGGATGGCGAGCCACCACACGAGCACGCCGAGGAAGACGAGCGCGAAGCCCGCGAGCCCGCGTCGGAACGGCTTCACTGCGAACAACAGCAGGAGCGTGACGAGCAGGAGCGCGCCGGCGAGGCCGCCGGCCCACGCGCGCGACG
Organism: bacterium; assembly: GCA_030428785.1. Taxonomy (GTDB): domain Bacteria; phylum Planctomycetota; class B15-G4; order B15-G4; family B15-G4; genus JAUIEF01. The sequence goes on along the minus strand of JAUIEF010000029.1, from coordinate 9,386 downwards.
CCGGTCCGTCGTACCACAGCGCCGCGGCGGCCCAGACCGCGAGGAGCAGCGCGAGGAGGCGCAGCAGGACGGCGCCGAGTGTTCTCAGGATCTTCACGTGCGGCGTCCCCGACCGGTGCCCGCCGGGCGCGCGCCCGGGCTCGGGTCGGGATTCTATCCGGCGCGACCCTCGCGAGCGCGAGCCTTCGGGAAACACGGCACCGCACCCGTCGCGCGCGACCGGTCGATCGGCGTATGGTGACGCGCCTCCTCGCCGGTCCATGTCGTCCCGCGACCGGCGCCGCACGGGCAGCCCCGTGCGGGCCCACCCTCGAACCGACAGTCGGTCCCTCGGGACCGAGGAGGAACCCTTGAGCACCACCGTCCGCGCGGCCGTCGTCGCCGCCTTCACCCTGACCGTCCTCACGACGTCGACCGTCGCCCAGCAGGCCGGCGTCGACCGCACCGTGCTCCCCGTGAAGGGCCCGTGGTACCCGCCCATCACCACGGTCGACGCGCGCGACGCGACCGCGCCGCCGCTCTTCGAGGTCGCGGCGCCCGAGGGCGCGCCCAACGTCGTCGTCGTGCTGCTCGACGACCTCGGCTTCGGCGGCACCGGCGCGACCGGCAGCGTGCTGGAGACGCCGCACTTCGACAAGCTCGCGACGAACGGCCTGCTCTACAACCAGTTCCACACGACGGCGCTCTGCTCGCCGACGCGCCAGGCGCTCAAGACCGGTCGCAACCACCACTCGTGCAACCAGGCCAAGATCACCGAGGTCGCCACGTCGTTCCCCGGCGCGACGGGCATGTTGCCTCGCGACGTCGCGGGCATCGCCGAGATGCTGCGGCTCAACGGCTGGAGCACGGCGGCCTACGGCAAGTGGCACGAGACCGCGGTCTGGGAGATCAGCCCGTCGGGTCCCATGGACCGCTGGCCGAACCACCAGGGCTTCGACGAGTTCTACGGGTTCATGGGCGGCGAGACGAACCAGTGGGCGCCCTGCGTCTTCCACAACCAGAACCAGGTCGAGATCCCGGACGACCCCGACTACCACTTCATGAACGACATGGCCACGAAGGCCGTCGAGTGGATCCGGTTCCAGCAGGCGCTCACGCCGGACAAGCCGTTCTTCGTGTACTTCGCGCCGGGCGCCGTGCACGCGCCGCACCACGTGCCGCAGGAGTACATCGACCGCTGGGCGGGCCGCTTCGACGAGGGTTGGGACGTCATCCGGACTCGCATCTACGAGCAGCAGAAGGCGCTCGGCGTCATCCCGGACACCACGAAGCTCGCGGACAAGCCCGCCGACATCGCGGACTGGGCCGACCTGTCGGAGAAGGAGCAGAAGCTCTTCGCGCGGCAGGCCGAGGTCTTCGCGGCCTACCTCGAGATGGCGGACCACGAGACCGGCCGGGTCATCCAGGCGATCGAGGACCTGGGTGAGCTCGACAACACGCTCATCGTCTACATCGCGGGCGACAACGGCACGAGCGCCGAGGGCGGCATGACCGGCCTCTACAACGAGCTCACCTACTTCAACGGCGAGCCGGCGGGGTCGGACATCGACCTCATGCTCCAGCACTACGACACCTGGGGCGACCCGACGACGTACCCGCACATGTCCGCGGGCTGGGCGGTCTGCTTCGACGCGCCGTTCATGTGGACCAAGCAGGTCGCGTCGAACTACGGCGGCACGCGCAACCCGCTCGTCATGCACTGGCCGGAGCGCATCCCCGCCAAGGGCGAGGTCCGCACGCAGTGGCACCACGTCATCGACGTCGTGCCCACGATCCTCGAGGCGTGCTCCCTGCCGCAGCCGCGCGTCGTGAACGGCGTGCCGCAGCGCCCCATCGAGGGGACGAGCATGGTCTACACCTGGGACTACCCCAACGCGCCGGGTCGTCACCAGATCCAGTACTTCGAGATGTTCGGCAACCGCGGCCTCTACTTCGACGGCTGGTTCGCGGGCACGGTCCACATCGCGCCGTGGGGCAAGGTCGAGAACGCGCTCGCCGACGACACCTGGGAGCTCTACCACGTCGCCGAGGACTTCAGCATGTCCACGGACGTGTCGGCGCAGCACCCCGAGATGCTCGCCAAGCTCCAGCAGGCCTTCCTCGGCGAGGCGGTCAAGTACCAGGTCCTGCCGCTGGACGACCGGCGCATCGAGCTCTTCAACCCGAAGATGGCCGGACGCCCCGACCTCATGTTCGGCCGCAAGTCGCTCACGCTCTACGAGGGCATGCACGGGCTGCTCGAGAACGACTTCATCAACGTGAAGAACACGTCCTTCGGGATCGAGGCGGAGATCGAGTCGGGCGACGCGACGGCGGACGGCGTGCTCGTCGCGCAGGGCGGGCGGTTCGGCGGCTGGAGCCTGTACGTGAAGGACGGCAAGCCGGCCTACGCGTACAACTACGTGGGCCTCGACGTCACGACGGTCACGTCCGACACGGCGCTGCCCGCGAGCGGGAAGACCAAGGTCACGCTGGACTTCGCGTGGGGCGGCAAGCCCGGCGCCGGCGGGACCGCGACGCTCGCCCTCGACGGCAGGACCGTGGGCTCGGTCGAGATCCCGAAGACGCAGTTCGCCATGTTCTCCGCCGACGAGACCGCGGGCGTGGGCCTCGACCCGGAGACGCCCGTGACGGACGCCTACGCGCGCGGCGACAACGCGTTCAACGGGAAGATCCACCACGTGACGATCACGCTGACGGAGTGAGGACCGGCGCGCGTCGACGCGCCGCGACCGAGACGCCATGAGCAAGGCCGCCGCCTTCCTGAAGAAGGAGCTGCGGGAGATGATCCCGCCGACGCTCTTCTTCCTCGTCGTGTTCGAGACCGTCGTCCTGGCCCGGTCGCTCATGCGCGCCGGGTCGGGCGGCGGTCCCGGCGACGACCTCTCGCTGACGACGCCGGGGGCGGCGCTCATCGGCGCGCTCGTCATGGGCAAGGCGATCCTCATCGCCGACGCGCTGCCGATGTTCCGCTGGTTCCGTCGGCGGCGCGCCGTGAACGTCGCGTGGCGCGTCCTGCTCTACCTGGTGGTCGTCCTGTTCTTCCAGGCGCTCGAGGAGCTCATCCCGCTCGCGCGCGAGCGGGGCCTGGGCGACGCGCTCGGCGGCCTGCTCGACGAGATCGACTGGGCGCGGTTCTGGGCCACGCACCTCGTCCTCGCGATCTTCCTCGTGCTCTACGCCTTCGCGACGGCGACCATCGAGGTCATCGGCAGGGAGCGCTTCCGCGAGCGCTTCTTCGGCGGCGAGGCCGGCGACGGGGCGTCGGAAGGGTCGGCGTCGTGACGCTTCGCGACCTCACCGCGACCCGCCTTCGCGACGCCTGTGTCGCGGTCCTGCTCCTGGGGCTCGCGTCGTGCGCGGCGGCGCCCGGTCCGCGCGCGGCGACCCTCAGGCAGGACGCGGGCGGCGACGCCGCGGCCGACGACGGCTGGCGCTGGCGCGTCGAGCCCTACGTGTGGGCGGCCGACCTGGACGGCGAGATCACGGCGGACGGCAGCACCGTCGACTTCGACGTCCCGTTCCACGACACGCTCGACCACCTCGACGAGGGCGGCCAGCTGCTCGTCGAGGCCGGCACGGGGCGCTGGTCGTTCCTCGTCGACGTCACGTACCTGGAGCTCTCGGTCGACGGCACGTTCCAGCCCGGGCTCGGCGTCGTCATCCCGAAGCAGCGGGCGGAGCTCACCGCCGACCTCTTCGTGGGCGCGGCCGGCGCGCTGGCCCGCGTCTCCGAGCGCTCGCCCCTCGAGCTCGGCGTCGGCGTGCGCTTCCTCGAGCTCGACACGGAGGTCCACCTGGGCGGCGCGCCCTCCATCCGCGAGGACCCCGAGTTCGTCGACGGCGTCGTCATGGCGCGCCACTCGTGGGCGCTCGGCGAGGACGGCACGTGGCGCGCCGGGCTCTACGGCGACGCGGGCACGGGCGACTCCGACTTCACCTGGCAGGGCGCGGCCACGCTCAACCGGGTGTTCGACGGCTGGTCCCTGGCGCTGGGCTACCGCCACCTCGACTACGACATCGGCGGCTCGCACGACGCGGACGTCACGCTGAGCGGCTTCGTGCTCGGCGCGAACCTCGTGTTCTGAGGTCGGGCGGGCGGGCCTCCCCGCGAATCGGCGCGCGCGGACCGCTAGACTCGGCGCATGGCGGAGACCGATCTCTACGCGCCGGTGAAGCGCTTCCTCGAGCGGCAGGGCTACGAGGTCAAGGGCGAGGTCGGCGCGTGCGACGTCGTCGGCGTGCGCGGCGAGGACCCGCCGGTGGTCGTCGAGCTCAAGGAGCGGCTGTCGCTCGCGCTCCTGCTCCAGGCCGTCGACCGGCTCGTCGTGACGGAGCACGTCTACGTCGCGTTCCGCGTCGGCCGCAAGCACAGCGCGGCGTGGCGGACGCACGGCAAGCTCGTCGAGCGGCTGCTGCGGCGCGTCGGCGTCGGGCTGCTCACCGTGTCGACGCGCGGCGCCGTGACGCCGGTGCTCGATCCGGGGCCCTACCGCCCGCGGACCAACGGCGCTAGGCGACGCCTGCTCGTCGAGGAGTTCCACGCGCGCGTCGGCGACCCGGAGGAGGGCGGCGCGCCGAGCCGGCAGCGCCTCACGGCCTACCGCCAGGACGTGCTCCGCTGCGCGCGCGAGCTCTCGACCGCCGGCGTGCTCCGGCCGCGCGACATCAAAGAACGCGTCGGCGTCGACCGCGCCGGGCCGATCCTCCGCGACAACCACTACGGCTGGTTCCGACGCGTGGAGCGGGGCCGCTACGAGCTCACGAAGAAGGGCGCCCGCGAGCTCGGCGACTGGGCCCACGCGCTCGACGCGCTCGAGGCCGTCGCCGCGCCGGGTGAGGAGCCGGCGTCGTGAGGGCGCGCGGCCGACGCGCGGCGCGAACGTGCGTCGCGCTGCTCCTCGCGAGCGCCGCGCTCCCCGCGCAGGACGCGAGCACCGACGCGCCCGACCCCGACGCGCGCGCCTGCGTCGACGAGCGGCTGCTCGAGCCGGACTTCCGCGCCGGCGCGTCGAGCTGGAGGCTGGACGACGCCGCGCTCGACGAGGACGACGACGGCACGCCCGTCGTGCGGCTCGCCGCGCAGGACGGTGACGGCTGGTCGACCATGACCTCGCCGATGGTCCCCGTCGGCGGCACGCGCCGCTTCGTGCTCCGCGCCGAGGTGAAGCTGCTCGGCTTCGGGCACCGCGTGTTCGCGAGCGTCGACGCCTACACCGCCGAGCGCGAGCGCCTGGACACCGTCGTGGAGAAGCTCTCCCTGTGGACCCCGGCGGGCGCCTGGCGCGAGATCGAGCTGGAGTTCGAGCCGCCGGCGGACGCGCGCGGCCTCGCGGTGCGCGTCGACGCGCGGGGCGGCGACCCCACCCTCGTGCGGCGCTGCTCGCTCTCGCCGGTCGCGCCGGCACCGACGGACACGGGCGTGCTCGGCGGCCTCACGCGCGGCGAGCTGCACGCGCGCGCGGACGCGGTCTTCACGCGGCTCGAGGCGCTGCGCGGCGAGGCGTTCCCGACGCGTCCGCTGCTCTGGGTCCTCGACCGGGAGACGTTCGCGGCGCTCGCCACGACGGGGGTCCCGCTCACCGGGTCGGACGCCCGCATGACCGAGGCGCTCCGCATGCTCGGCGCCTGGCCGCGCGACGCCGACGACCACGACGTGCTCTACCAGGCCGCGCTCGGACGCTGGGCCGCGGGCTCGTACATCGTGCCCATGCACACGCTGCTGCTCGCGGCGGACACGCCCGTCGACGCCGTCGACGACCTCGTCGCGCACGAGGGCGCGCACGCGCTCGACCTCCACGGCACGGAGCCCGGCGACCCGTGGGTGCCGGAGTCGCGCGACCTCTCGCTCGCGCGCTCGGCGATCCACGAGGGCAGCGCGTGCTTCGACCAGCAGGCCGACGCGCACAGGCACCGCGGCCTCGACCTCGACGCGCCGGAGGCCATGGGCGACCTGCGCCGCGTCGGCATCCAGCGCTCGATCGCGGAGGGGCTGCCGAGCTTCCTCGTGCGCGAGCGCGCGTCGCTCTACGAGATCGGCATGCGCTTCCTGCGCTGGGGCGCGGACGACCCGACGTCGCCGACGGCGGAGGGTCGCGAGCGCATCACGCGCGCGCGGGACCTCGAGCGCGGCCCGGTCTCCACCGAGCAGATCCTGCACCCGGCGAAGTACTGGTCGGACGCCGAGCGCGACGAGCCGCGCGAGCTCGCGCCGCCCGACGTCGCGGACGTGCTCGGCGACGGCTGGGAGGAGACGTTCGACATCCGGCTCGGCGAGCTGCTGCTCGGCGCGTTCACCGGCGCGGAGCACCCGGCGCCCGGCTCGGACCCGACCGTCCCGTCGGGCTGGAGCTCGCCCGCGACCGCGGGCTGGGGCGGCGACCGCCTCCAGCTCCACGCGTCCGGCGAGCAGCGCGTCGCGGTCCTCTTCACAGCGTGGGACACGGCCGCCGACGCCGAGGAGTTCCACGCGGCGTTGCAGCTCCCCGAGGACGCGGCCGCCGCGCGACGCGACGACCGCGTGGTCGTCACGGCCGCGACGGCGCTCGTGCCCGACGACGGCGTCGCCGATGCGCGCGCCCTCGCGGAGCGCCTGCTCGACGCGTGGCCGGAGGAGGACGCGGGGCGCTGAGGTCGGGTCGCACAGCGGCCTCGATCAACCTCCGACGTCGCGCGTCGCAGCGATCGCTGCCGACACGGCGTCCGTGAGCAGCGCGTCCCACACCGGGTCCTGGTGCGGGTCCTCCCGCAACCGCTCGCGGAACGTCTCCAGCTCATCGAGCACGCCCGGCAGCGGACAGCGGCGGAGCAGCTCGAGCGTCGGGAGCGCGAGAAAGGAGTAGCGCCGGCCGGGGCGGAACACGGACTCCCGCTTCGGTCGCAGCAGCGACGCGAGCCCCGTCGTCACCCCGCGGTCGCGCAGTCCGACGAAGGCGCGCTCGTCCTCCTCGAACAGCTCGCGGAACGGCGGGTCGTCGCCGCCCTCGAGCACGTTCAGCGCACGGAGCGCGAGGCAGTTCCCGCTCGGGTCGTCGTGCGGTTCGACGAGCATGTCGACGACGACGGGCACCGCCGCGTCGCCGCAGGACGCCATGCCGCGGTAGACGGACTCGGCCAGCACCGGGATGTGCTCCTCGGACGTGCGCAGCTCCTCGCGGTAGAGCGGCAGCGCCGCGTCGCCGAGGACGTCGCCGAGGTGCCGCCACGCGAAGTCGGAGACGCGACGATCCTCGCTGCGGACGGCCGCGAGCAGCACCGGACGCGTCACGAGTGGATCCGCGCGACCCAGGACGGCGGCGGCCCGCACGCGCACCGACTCCGGGTGACCGTCCTCGGCCAGGAGTCGACGTGCGTGCTCCACCGCGCCCGGCACGTCGAGCTCCAGGGCCAGCTCCCAGCCGGCGCGCCGCTCGTCCTCGGAGCCCGGGCCGGTCGGCGAAAAGAGCAGGTCGTCGAGCGCCCCCTCGGCGACCTCTCCCGTCACGAGATGCACGGTGCGTACGGCGTGATCCCGCGCGACGAGCACGAGCACGTCGCGCCCCTCGTCGATCCACGACGCGCGGCTCCAGTGGATGCTCGAGACCGTCTCCACGTAGCCGCGCTCGCGGAAGCGCTCGAACACGTCCTCCGGAGCGAGGCGATGCAGGACCTGACCGCGCGCTCCGAGCAGGATCACGAGGTCGAGGTGCCCCATCGACGCGTAGCTGTCGACGAGCGCCACGCGCCCGTCGTCGAGCACATGGGTGACCCGCGGGATCTGCGCGAGCTCGACGCGACCGCGGAGCACGTCTCCGTCGACGAGCCCACGGACTCCGTCGTCCGGCAGGTCGGCCGTGGAGATCCTGCGCGCGACGACCGGCTCGGCGCCCGCGGCGCGCCCGACGAGGAAGAGGTGCGAGTCCGCGGGTCCGCAGCGCCGGCCGTCGAAGGCGCTGCCGTCCACGACGACGTACGAGCGGCCGTCCGGGGAGACGTGGACCTGCGTGCCGTACTCGACCCAGCTGTCGGCGGCCGCGTGCCGCGACAGGAGCAGCAGGACGAACGTCGCGACCACGGCCCGCACGACGACCCGGTTCACGAGCACGAGCGGAGCGGGTCGCCCGCGCCCCCTCACCGGATCCGGATCCGCAGCACCGCGCGCACGCAGCGCTTGACGAGGCCGCCGCAGATGACGAGCGCCTCGCCGATCCGCCAGCAGAACTTCAGGAACACGTTGGGCGCCTCGACGTGCACGTGTGGCGCGCGACAGGCGACGACCGCGACCACGGCGATCGCGAGGAGCGTCCAGCCGAGGCGACGCGTCGCGGAGCGGCTCATGCGAGCATCCTACCCCGCGTGGGCCCGAGCCCGACGTCGAGCGTCACGGAGTCGTCCGCAGCACCGCGTTCGACAGCGTGAGCCCGTCCGGCACCGACAGGTCCTGCACGATGAACTGGAGATACAGGTCGATGCCCGACGGGATGCCGGCCGGCCAGGTCACCGAGAGCGACGAGCTGCCGACCGCGTCCGCGACGTAGAAGAGCTGCACGTTCGGCGGGAACGCGTGCACGGTGCCGCCGATCGCGTCGAGCGGCGTCGAGGCGAACGCGATCCACGCGAGCATGAGCGCGTTCGGCGGGGCGTGCCGGAGCACGCGGTCCTGCGGCGTCCCCGGCGAGAGCACGCCCTTGGCGCGCAGCTCCGGCCGCCCCGCGATCCCCGGCGACGAACCACCCAGGTCGGCGAACCAGTCGGCCTGGTCCAGTTCCAGGAGGTACGGGAGGCCGTAGCCCGTGACGAACACGTCGCCGGAACCGGTCACGGTCAGGTTGTACGGGGAGACCGGGAAGCCCAGCGGCCACGTGCCCGAAGGCGCGACGAGCTGGGTGACCGTGCCGTCCGGGTCGCGCCGGAGGACGTCCCGGCTGAAGTTGCTCACGACGTACACCGAGCCGAACGCGTCGACGAACACGTCCTCGGGGAAGAGGAGCGTGCCGTCGTCCGGGAGGAGGACGGCCGTGACGTCACCCGCCGGCGTCCGTTCGAACACGGCGAAGCCACCGGAGCGCGCCGTCACATAGAGCGTGCCGTCGGCCGTGACCGCGAGCGCCTCGGGGCCCGCGAGCGTGTTGCCCCCGCCGTCGCCCGTCGCGTCGAGGATCTCCGTGACGGTGCCGTCGGGGTCGAGCCGGAGGACGTTCGAGGAGGCGTACCCGGCGACGTACACCTCGCCCGCCGGACCGACGGCGACCGCCTCCGGCTCCTCGAGCGGGTGGCCGAGGCCGTCACCCTCCGGTCCGACGACCTGCGCGATCGTCCCGTCGGTCGCGATGCGGAACACGTTGTCCGACACGGCCCCCGTCACGAACACGTCGCCCTGCACGTCGACGGCGATCGCATGCGGCCCG
>JAUIEF010000264.1 GCA_030428785.1 bacterium | reverse complement strand
CCGCGGCCCGCCGTCGGCGGACGGTCGTCGGCGGCCGGGCGTCAGCGGCCCGTCGTCAGCGGCCCTGGACCTCGCGCCGCAGGTCGTCCACCGGCTCGCCGCGCTTCGCCGCCTCCTGGAGCCAGACGAGGAGCTCGGGGCGGTCGCGCTGCCGCGCGTCGAGGCAGGCGCGCACGAGCGCGACGCGGCTCTCCGCGTCGTCGAGGTAGTCGAGGAGCTCCGTCGCGGCGCGCGCGGCGACCTCGTCGCGCCCGGCGACGACCGCCGTCGCGTGGACGTCCGCGAGCGCGCGACGCAGGCGGCCCTCCGTGGAGCTCTCGTAGAGCTCGCGCGCCTCGCCGTGCATGAGCGCGACGCGCTCCGGCTCGAGCGCGAACTTGTAGCTGCGCAGGGCGTCGTCGATCTCGCCGGCGAGGTCGGCGCCCGTGCGCGCCGCGGCCGCGAAGTCGCGCCGCCGGAGGAAGAACGAGAAGAGCCGCTCGCGCACGCCGGGGCGCGCCGCCGGATCCACGCTCGACAGGTCGATCACGCCGTCGACGATCGGGAGGCCCTCCGTCCAGGCCGTGATCCCGCGCCCGTCGGCGACGTTCTTCTCGAGGGCGATCCAGTCGCGCCAGGCGCCCGCGTCGAGCGCGCCGGGGTCGTCGGCGACGCGGCGGGCGAGCGCGTCGAGCCGCTCGACGAGCGCCTCGCGGGCGGGCGGGTGCCGCCGTCCGAGCTGCACCCAGTCGCCCAGCATGAACGAGGTCCGCACGCCGACGAGCGACGAGCCCTCGCCGACGTTGTCCCAGAGCCACTCGAGGTGCACGAGCGCGCGCTCGTCCTCCCGCGCGTCGAGCAGGCGCTGGAGCATCGCGTGCCGCGCGTCGGCGTCCGTGCTCCCGGCGAGCGCGTCGTCCTCGACGAGCAGCGCGTCAAAGGTCTCCTCGCCCGCCTCGACGCCGGCCCACCAGTCGAGGAACGCGGCCTCGCCCATGTACCCGACCTTGCGCGCGACCTCCGTGCCGTCGCGGAACACGACGACCGTCGGCATGGCCGACACGCCGAGCGCGCGCGCGACCTCCGGCTGCTCGTCGACGTCCACCTGCACGGCGAGCGCCGCGCCATCGAGCGCCTCGATCACCGCCGACTTCGCCCAGGTCTCGCGCTCCATGCGCTGGCACGGACCGCACCACTCGGCGGTGGCGTCCACGAGGAGCAGGAGGCCGTCCTCCCGCGCCCGCGCCCCGGCCGCCTCGTAGCCGAGGTCGGTGAACAGGTCGCCCGGCGCGGCCGCGAACAGCGCGCACGACAGGAACAACGGCTGCAACAGCGGGTGCAGCAGGGTCGGGTTCGGCATGGGTCGGTCTCCTCCGCGCCGGGCGGTCGCCCCGGCGACGCTCCCGCCGCGCGGCGAAAGGACGTGCCGCGCGATCGCCGCCCATCGTACACCTGCGCCGCTCCGGCACCGCATCGTACGGTGCCGCGGACGCCCGCGGCGCCTGCGGCGAGCCGGCTCCCGGCACGGGGCCCGGCCCCGCTCCGGATCACGCGTAGCCCAGCAGCCGCCCGCCCTGGTAGACGCAGAAGCTCGCCACCCAGGCGAGCACCGTCATGTAGGTGAAGAGGAACACCGGCCAGCGGTAGCTGCTCGTCTCGCGCTTCACGACGGCGAGCGTGCTCATGCACTGCGCGGCGAGCGCGAAGAACACCATGAGCGACAGGCCGACGAGCGGCGTGTACACGCGGCGACCGTCGGGCCAGGTCTCGTGTCGCAGGCGGTCGCGGAGCGGGACGGTCTCCTCGTCGACCTCCTCGCCCATGCCGTACACGACGCCCATGGTGCTCACGAAGACCTCGCGCGCCGCGAAGGCGCCGACGAGGCCGACGCCGATCTTCCAGTCGAAGCCGAGCGGCGCGATGACGGGCTCGATGGCGTGCCCCAGACGGCCGCCCCACGACGCGCGGAGGCGGTCGCCGGACTCCTCGGCGGCGAGCGCGGAGAGCCGGTCGTCGCGCCAGGCCTCGTCGTGCGCGCCCGCCTCGACCGCCGCGTCGACGGCGGCGGCCTCCGCGGCGTAGTCGCGCTCGAGCGTGACCTCCCGCGGGAACGAGAGCAGGAACCAGAGCACGACGGTGCACGTGAGGATCACCGTGCCCGCCTCCGTGACGAAGAGCCGGCTGCGCTCCCACATCTGCCGCAGCACGGAGCGCGGCGCGGGCCAGCGGTACGGCGGGAGCTCGAGGAGCAGCGGCGACGACGGCCCGCGGAAGAGCGTGCGCCCGAGCACCGCGGCGGCCGCGAGCGCGAGCACCGTGCTGAACACGTACATGCCCACCATGAGCAGCGCCTGGAGCGAGAAGAAGCCGAGCACCGTGCCGCCCGGCTCGTCGGGCGACGGGTACAGCGCCGCGATGATGAGCGTGTAGACGGGCAGCCGCGCCGAGCACGTCATGATGGGCACGACCATCATCGTGAGCATGCGGTCGCGCCGGCGCTCCATCGTGCGCGTCGCCATGATCGCGGGGATCGCGCACGCGAAGCCGGAGATCATCGGCACGAAGGCGCGGCCCGTGAGCCCGATGGCCTTCATGATGCGGTCCATGAGCAGCGCGGCGCGCGCCATGTACCCGCTGTCCTCCATGAGGCTGATGAAGAGGAACAGCATGAGGATCTGCGGCAGGAAGACGAGCACCGCGCCGACGCCCGCGACGAGGCCGTCCGTCACGAAGTCGCGCACGAGGCCTGCGGGGATCGCCTGCCCGAGCGCGTCGCCGAAGGCCGCGACGGCGCCGTCCACCGAGTCGATGAGCGGCGAGCTCCACGAGAAGAGCGCCTCGAAGACCATCCCCATGACGAGCAGGAACAGCCAGAAGCCCGCGAACGGATGGATGAGCACCTTGTCGAGCGCGTCCGTGAGGCGGCGCAGCGCCGAGGGCACCTCGCCGATGACGCGGTCCGTGACGCGGTCGATCCACGCGTAGCGCGCGGCGATGACCGTCTGGTCGATGTCGACGCCGGCGCTCTCCGCGTGCTCGCGCTGGTCGAGGACGGCGGCGCGGAGCGTGTCCGGCACGTCCCAGAGCTCGTCGTCCTCGTCGATGGAGAGCAGCGCCCAGGTGGCGAGGGCGGCGCGGCGCTCGCGGTCCCCGCGGCTCCAGCCGTCGGGCACGACGGGCATGACCGCGTCGACCGCCGCGCCGACGACGCCGTTGACCCGCTTCACGACGCCCCGGCTCTCGGCCCCCACGTCGGCGGCGAGCACGCTCGACACGGCCTGACGCAGCTCCGCGATGCCGGTGCCGCGCACCGCGGACACGGGGACGACGGGCACGCCGAGCTCCTCGGACAGCGCGCGCGTGTCGACGGCGACGCGGTTGCGCTCGAGGACGTCCGTCATGTTGAGCGCGACGACGACCTTGAGCCGGAGCTCGAGCACCTGGAGCGCGAGGTAGAGGTTGCGCGCGAGCTGCGTGCCGTCGACGACGACGATGATCGCGTCGGGGTCCTCGAAGCGGTTGAGCCCGGCGATGGCGGAGATCGCGATCTGCTCCTCCGCCGTGCGCGCCGAGAGGCTGTACGTGCCCGGGATGTCGAGCAGCACGGCCTCGCGACCGTCGGGCAGCGTGAGGTTCGCCTCGCGCCGCTCGACGGTGATGCCGGGGTAGTTCCCGACCTTCGCGTTCGCGCCGGTGAGCGCGTTGAAGAGCGTCGTCTTCCCGCTGTTCGGGTTGCCGGCGATGGCGACGACGGCGCGGCTCACGGGGCGGCTCCGGGCGCGGCGGCGCGCGACCCGGCCTCGTCGGCTGCGCCATGCGGCGCGACCCCGCCGTCGTCGCCCGTCGGTCGCGCGGCGTCCGGCGCGGCGCGCTCGCCGGCGGCCGACCCACGGTCGGGCGACGCGGAGCCCGGACCCTCCGCGGGTCCGGCACAGCAGGCGGCCGCGGCCGGTCCGTCCGCGGGCTCCATCTCGAGCACGTCCGCCTCGGAGATGCGCAGGGAGACGCGGCTCTCGCGCAGCTCGACCTCGAGCACGTTCCCGACGTCGACCCGCCGGACGAGCCTCAGCCGCGTCCCCGGCACGAAGCCCAGCTCCATGAGCCGGCGGCGGTAGGCACGGTCCCCGCCCACCGCGCGCACGACGGCGGTCTGACCGGGCTGGAGATCGGCGAGGTGGAGATGAGACACGATCTCAAGAAGGTATCACACCCGAGGGTCGGGAAACAGAGGGAGTCCCTCGGATCCCCCGGGGGATCCGGGGGACCGTGCACGAGGACGTGCACGTGCCCGTGCACGGCCCACGCGGACGCGGACGCGTGACGTGCACGGCCCACGCGGACGCGGACGCGTGACGTGCACGGACCACGCGGACGCGGACGTGTGACGTGCACGGCCCACGCGGACGCGGACGTGTGACGTGCACGGCCCACGAGGACGCGGACGCGTGACGTGCACGGCCCACGCGGACGCGGACGCGTGACGTGCACGGCCCACGCGGACGCGGACGTGTGACGTGCACGGCCCACGCGGACGCGCGCGTGCGACGTGCGCGGCCCACGCGGACGCGGACGCGTGACGTGCACGGCCACGCGGACGCGGACGTGCGACGTGCGCGGCCCACGCGGACGCGGGCGCGTGACGTGCACGGCCCACGCGGACGCGGACGTGTAACGTGCACGGCCCACGCGGACGCGGACGCGTGACGTGCACGGCCCACGCGCACGCGGACGTGCGACGTGCGCGGCCCACGCGGACGCGGACGCGTGACGTGCACAGCCCACGCGGACGCGGACGCGTGACGTGCACGGCCACGCGGACGCGGACGTGCGACGTGCGCGGCCCACGCGGACGCGGGCGCGTGACGTGCACGGCCCACGCGAGGCGAGAACGATCCGGGACACGAAGAGAGTCCGGTCCCACCGCTCCCCCTCACGGCATCGTTCCGCGTGCACGTCACACGTGCACATCCGCGTACACGTCACACGTGCACATCCGCGTGCACGTCACACTGACCTTCCCCCGGTTTGCCGGACACCTCAGATGAGGCCAGAATGGCCGAGGAGGTAGATCGTGGAACGGCGACCGAGACGAAGCTTCACCGCAGAGCACGACGCTCAAGGCGTGGGTGAGCCAGGCGAAGGTGGACGCTGGTGAGGGCCCCGGAGGGGCCCTCACCAGCGACGAGAAGGCGGAGCTGCGGCGCCTGCGTCGCGAGGTCCGCACGCTGCGCATGGAGCGCGACTTCCTAAAAAAAGCCGCAGCCTTCTTCGCCGCGGACGAGGATCGCCGCACGAGCTGATCGAGGCGGAGAAGGCTCGATTCCCCGTGGCGCTCATGTGCCGCGTGCTCGGCGTCTCGCGGAGCGGGCTCTACGCCGCGAGGAGGCGTCCGCGCTGGAACGCCAAGGTCGAGGAGGACGCGCATCTCGAAGACGAGATCCGCGCGATCCACGCGACGAGTCACGCGACGTACGGCAGTCCGCGTGTCTTCGCCGAGCTGCGGTGCCGAGGGCGTGTGGTCGGTCGACACAGGGTCGCCCGCATGATGCGGACAGCGGGGCTCACAGCGGTCGTGAAGCGACGCGGGCGTCGGACGACGGACTCGGACCACGAGCTGCCGGTCGCGGCGAACCTGCTCGCTCGCGACTTCGT
>JAUIEF010000263.1 GCA_030428785.1 bacterium | reverse complement strand
CGTCGACCTCCACGAAGGTCGTGCGCAACGCCTCGTGCCGGCGGAGGATCCCGTCGAGCGCGCGCTCGAGCGCCGCGACGTCGAGCGGCCCGGTCAGCTTCACCGCGCCCGGCTGGTTGTGCAGCGAGGTGTCCGGCTCGAGCTGGTCGAGGAACCAGAGCGCCTCCTGCGCGAACGTGCACGGCGCGGGGCTGTCGCCGGACCACTTCGGGATCGCGTCGTTCCCGCCGCCCGCCGCGGCGGGCTTCACGCCCTTCGCGGCGAGCAGCTTCGCGAGCAGCTTCTGGCGCTCGGGAGAGAGTCCTCCGCCGAGCCCCGGCTTGCGGTCAGCCACGGCCGCCCTCCGAGGAGGACGGCCCGCCGGGCTCGGTCGTCTCCGCGCGCGCCTCCGTCACTTCTTCAGCGCCCGGCCCTGGTTCTCGAGCCCCGGGTCGGTCCACACGTAGCCGGCGCCCGCCTGGAAGCCGGCCTGCGGATGACGCCACGCGCCAACGACGAAGGTGTTGCCGTCCGAGTGGAGGTGGAACGCGAAGGCGTCGAAGGGCTCGCCGTCCGGCGGGTCGAGGCGACGCACCTGCTTCCACACGCCGTCGTGCAGCCGGAAGACGTAGGCGATGCCCACCTCGTTCGCCGAGCCCTGCGTGATCTTGGCGCCGAGCAGCATCGTGCTCCCGTCGATCGCGATGGAGTACCCGAGCTCGTTGAAGGCCGCCGCGTCGTCCGCGAAGACCTTCTGCTCGAGCACCCACGTCCCGCCGTCGTCGCGGTAGACGTACACCGCGCCGGCGTCCTGCGCCATGTCGTCGTCGCCGTAGCTGCCGATGATGGCCCGCTTGCCGTCCGTGTACGTCGCCCAGCCGAAGACGTCGCCCGCGCCGAGGTCGTCGGGCACGAGCTTCTGCTCCATGACCCAGTTCGTCCCGTTGAAGCGCCACATGTAGGCCGAGCCGCTCTGGAAGCCCTTGTCGTTGTCGCGCCAGGCGCCGATGCACGCGACCGTGCCCTCGAGCGACACGTACCGCGCGAACTGGTTCCCGGCCTGCGCGTCCGGCGCCACGAGCTTCTGCGCGAAGACCCACTCGGCGCCGTCGTGCTCGAACGCGTACACCGAGCCCGCGCCCTGCAGTCCGTTGGGGTCCTCGAGCCACGCGCCGATGAGCATGTGCCGACCGGAGAACGCGAGCGTCGCGCCGAAGCGGTCGTCCGCCGCGCCGTCCGGCGCGCGCAGCTTCTGCTTCTGCACCCAGGTGCCGCCCTCGCGCTCGAAGACGTAGACCGAGCCGCTGTTGTTGCCGTTGTCGTCGTCCCAGTGCGCGCCGACGATGAGCCGGTCGCCCTCGACGTACACCGCGCGCCCGAAGTTGTCGCCGGTCTGCGCGTCGCTGGGCTTGAGCTTCTGCTCGGGCGTCCACACGCCGCCCTTCGTGCGGCGGTAGACCCAGACGCTGCCCGAGTCCATCCCGTTGTCGTCGTCGTACTCGGCGGCGAGGATCATGACGTCGTCGTCGACGTGCACGGCCGCCGCGAAGATGTCGCCCGCCGCCGTGTCCGGCGCGAGGATCTTCTGCGGGCCGCCCTCGAAGAGCGTGCTCCCGGGCGACGCGCCGTTCCCGAGGGTGGGGGCCTGCTGCGGCGCACCGGGGGGCGCGCCGGGCGTCGGCGCCGCCTGTCCGTTGCAGGGGGTGAGCGCGACGAGCCCCGTGAGCAGGGCCGCGCCGGCCAGCGTGGTGGTGATCGGTTTCATGGGGTCCTCCTGTCGCTCGTGCGCTCCGCGTCGATCGTCGCTCCGGTCGTCGTCAGCGCACGTATCCGAGCTCCTTGAGACGGTCGTGCATCTCCGCGGGAAGTTCGTCCAGCTCGGCGTCGAGGCCGCGCAGGCTCACGACGTAGAGCCCGGGCGGCACGCTCGGCGCCTCGCCCGCCACGGGCCGCCGCTCCTCCTCGCTGAAGAGCAGGCCCATGTCGTCCGTGAGCAGCGCCTCGTCGTCCGCGGCGAGCGACGCGGGCAGGTCCGCGCGCGCCCGCGCCGTGCCGAGGAACACCGGCCACGCGCGGCCGTCCGCACCCGTCACGGACTCCACGCGCACGGCGGCGCCGGGCGGCTCGACGGTCAGGTGCACGGAGTCGATGTCCTGCACGAGCGCGCCCTTGTTCACGTTGTTGTCGTACGCGCGCAGGTCGAGCCGCAGCGTCATCGTCGCGCCGCCCGCCTCGTACTCCGCGACGTCGCCGGCCTCGTGGTCGAAGAGCTCCGCGCCCACGAAGCGGCCGTCCGTCGAGAGCCGCACCTCCATCGCGCGCCCGGCGGGGTCCTTGTCGCCGACGCCGCTCAGCACGAGGCCCGTGCGGCGGCTCGCGCGGTGGAAGCGCAGGATCGTCTCGAGCTCGCGCACCTTGTCGCGCGCGGCCGGCGCGTCGACGAGGTTGCGCTGCTCGCCCGGGTCCGTCGCGAGGTCGAAGAACAGGCGCCGCGGCTCGGGCAGCGACTCCTCGACGTACTTGAAGCGCTCGTAGAACACGCCGCGCGACACGTGGAGCGTCTGCTCCGGACCGCTGATGAGGTTGAGGTCGAAGAAGAACGGCCGCGGCGTCGCGTCGCCCTCCGCGATCGGCAGCAGGTCGCGGCCCTCGAGCTCCTCCGGCGGCTCCTCGCCGAGCATCGCGAGCACCGTCGGCACGACGTCGATGATGGAGACCGGCGTGTCGATGACCGTCCCGCCCAGCCGGCCGCCCGGCAGCCGCACCATGAGCGGCACGACGACCGTCTCGTCGAAGAGCTGCGTGCCGTGCCCGCCGCGCCCGTGGTCGAGGAACTCCTCGCCGTGGTCGCTCACGAACCAGAGCAGCGCGTCGTCGTAGATCTCGCGGTCCTTCAGCTCCGCGACGAACTCGCCCAGCCGGTCGTCCATGTACGCGATCTCGGCGTCGTACAGGTCGATGGTCTCCTTCGCGCGCTGCGGGTCCGCCGGCGTGAGGCGCCCGGCCTGCCCCGGCGGCTTCGGCGCGTCCGTGAAGCGCGTGTCGTAGGGCGGCTTGGGGTTGTTCGGGCCGTGCACGTCGATCGTGTGCAGATAGAGGAAGAGCGGCCGGTCGTCGGCCGTGCGCTCGTCGAGCATGCGGAACGCCCGGCGGTGCACGTGCTCGGCGCCCACGTGCTGCCAGCCCTGCGGGCCCGGCGCCTTCTCGCCCAGGTCGAGGAACTCCTCGTAGCCGCGGTCGAAGCCCCAGTGGCCCACGACGAAGGGGTTCGTGACGACGGCGAGGCTCGCGTAGCCGAGACGCTCGAGGTACTGCGCGAGGATCGGCACGTCGTCCGCGACGCGGCTCGTGCGCGAGGTCGCGCCGTGGTGGATCGGGTGGCGGCCCGTCATGAGCGAGGCCGTCGAGGCCTTGGTCCAGGAGCTCGGCGCGAAGGCCCGTCGGAAGACGACGCACTCCGCGCCCAGCGCGTCGAGGTGCGGCGTCGTGTCGCGCTCGTAGCCGTAGACGCCCAGGTGGTCCTGCCGGAGCGTGTCGACGAGATAGAGGACGACGTCCGGGCGCGGCGGGGGGGCCGGCGGCTCGTCCGGCGCGCAGGCCGGGAGCAGCGCGAGCGCAAGGAGCAGGGTGGGGAGGCGTCGGCTCATCGGGTGGACGGGGGGGCGTGCCGGGTCGCCGTCGGGCGCGAACCGGAGGGTGTCGCCGCGCCAGGGATCCCGCCGCCGGGAGACGTCCCTGTCGCGTGGCGGGTCCCTCCATCCTAACCGCCGGACCGGGGGGTCGCCTGCTCCCTGCGCGTCGCGTCGCGTGCGCGAAGTGCGTACGTCTCCGCGCGCGCCCGGGTCGCCTTGCCCGCCGTTTCGCAGCGGGATAAGCTCCCCAGGCTGTCCTGAGACCCATCCCCCATGTCTGACCGAGATCCGCTCGAGTCCCGGGCAGGGGCCTTGAGGGGCTGCCCTCCGGCGCTCGAGCTGCCGACGAGCCGTGGACGCTCGGCGAACCAGCCGTACCGGGAGGCGCGCCTCGAGTCGACCCTTCCCGCGGAGGCTCTCCCCGCGCTCGCCGCCGGGGGAGGTGCGCCCGCGGTGACCCTCGCCGCCGGGCTCGCGGCGCTGCTCCACCGCACCGCCGGACAGTCCGACCTCGTGCTCGCGTTCGTCGAGCCGGGCGCGACCCACGTCCTGCGTCTCGACGCCTCCGGGCGCCCGGGCTTCCGCGAGCTCCGCGCGCGCTTCGCCGCCGCCCTCGAGGAGGCCCGCGCCGCGGGGGCCGTCGACCTCCAGGCCCTGCTCGCGCAGCTCGGGATGCGTCGCGCGACCGACCTCTTCAGCGTCGCGGTCCTCGCCGAGGGCGCCGCGCTCCCCGCCGGCTGCGAGGCCCTGGACCTCGTCCTCTCGCTGACGGACGCCGCCGCCGGACGTTACGCGCTCCTCGCGAACGCCGAGCTCTTCGACGAGCAGCCCATCGCCCGCATGGCCGGCCACCTCGGCATGCTCCTGGGCGGCGCCGCCCGCGACGCCGAGCAGCCCGTCGCGCGCCTCCCGCTGCTCACTCCGGACGAGGAGCGCCAGATCCTCGTCGACTGGAACGCCAAGCAGATCGACTTCCCGAAGGAGGCCACGCTCCACGGGCTCTTCGAGGAGCGCTGCGACGCCTCGCCGGACGCCGTCGCCGCGATCTTCCGCGGGCGGCGCATGACCTACGCCGAGCTCGACCGCGCGGCCAACCGCCTCGCGCACCGGCTCCGCGCGCTGGGCGTCGGCCCGGACGTCATGGTCGGCATCTCCGTCGAGCGCTCGTTCGAGATGGTCGTCGGGCTCATGGGCATCGCGAAGGCCGGCGGCGCGTACGTGCCCATGGACCCCGCGTACCCGCGCCAGCGCATCGAGTACATGATCGAGGACAGCAAGGTGCCCGTGCTGCTCACGCAGCGGCACCTCGCGGAGGGCCTGCCGGACAGCGACGCGACGATCGTGCTGCTCGACGAGGCGGGTGCATATCACGGCGAAAGCGACGCGCGCCCCGACTCCGGCGCGACGGCGCTGAGCCTCAGCTACGTCATCTACACGAGCGGCTCCACGGGCGCGCCCAAGGGCGTGATGCTCAACCACCAGGGCCGCGTGAACAACTTCCTCGACTTCAACCGGCGCTTCGCCGTGGGGCAGGGCGACGCGGTCATCGCGCTCGCGTCGCTGTCCTTCGACATGTGCGCCTACGACGTCTTCGGCACGCTCGCGGCGGGCTCGACGATCGTGCTGCCCGAGCCGGACGGCATGCAGGACCCCGTGCACTGGGCGCGCCTCATGCAGGACGCGCACGTCACGACGTGGCACACCGCGCCCGCCATGCTCAAGATGCTCGTCGACCACCTCGAGGGCGACGCCGAGGCGGTGCCCCACAGCCTGCGGCTCGTGCTGCTCGGCGGCGACTGGATCCCGGTGAACCTGCCCGACCGCCTGCGCGCGCTCGTCGACGACGTGCAGGTCATCAGCATGGGCGGCGCGACCGAGTGCTCGATGGACAGCACGATCTTCGAGGTGCTCGCGGTCGACCCCGAGTGGAAGAGCATCCCGTACGGCGAGCCCATGGCGAACCAGACGGCGTACGTGCTCGACCCCGACCTCCAGCCGCTGCCCGTCGGCGTGCCGGGCGAGCTCTATCTCG
>JAUIEF010000262.1 GCA_030428785.1 bacterium | reverse complement strand
GCGCACGCCGCTGTCGACGACCGTGTCGCGCGCCTGCGGCACGTAGTGCTTGGCGCCCGTGAGGCGGCTCGTGAGCCAGTAGTCCCCCTGCGCGTCCCGCTCGACGTGCTTGAGGACGAGCCCCTCCTCGTCCACGGCGAGGGTCGCGTTCGAGCCGTCGTAGCGCTTGCCGTTCTTGGTGGCCGCGTAGCTCTCGGACGTGCCGTGGCAGCTCTCGCAGGAGATGGCGGTGCCGTGCTCCATGCGGCTGTAGAGGTCGCGCCCGGGCTGCTTCACGTCGCCGCCGTGCAGGTCGAAGCTGCCGTGGCAGTCGATGCAACCCATGCCCGCCTCGTAGTGCACGTCGGCCGGCGTGTCGTCGCGGCCGTCGCCGTCGTAGTCCTCGAAGAGCAGGTACTGCCGGCCGTTGCGCCCGTTGAACTCGTTGTTGCCGAGCACGGGGTCGAAGAGCCGCTCGTCGTCGCGCGTGTCGACGTAGCTCACGGGGTTCGCCGGGTACTGCACGCCGCGCCGCACGTCCTGGTTCTGGTCGAGGCGGATGCCCCAGTACTGCATGACCGTGCGGTTGCTGCCCTGGTGGCAGCCGGCGCAGGTGTAGTCGTCGATGCCGGCCTGCTGCACGCCGTTCGCGAGCGTGCGCGCGACGCTCACGATGCGGTGCTCGCGGACGTGCGGGCGCTCCGGTTCGTCGATGTCGTCCGGGTCGAGCGGCTCGACCTTGTTCACGTTGGGGTCCGTGCCGAGGTAGCGCCCGCCGAGCGAGTACGGCATGTGGCAGGCGGTGCAGCCGCTCGACCGGTAGTCGCCCGTGCGGTTGTTCGCGCCGGCGCTCCCGAGGTGGCAGTCGCCGCAGGTGAACGCCACCTGCTCGTGGTAGAGGTGGCTCAGCGGCGAGTCGCTCACGACCTGGCCGTCCGCCTCGACGTCGTTCACGAGGGACCCGGACAGGTAGAGGTCGTTGTCCTTGATGGTCGCGTCGCCGGTCGCGTCCTTGCGGCTGTACACCGGGTACTCGACGAGCTGTCCGACGGCGCCCGTGTCCGCGGGGTTCGCGTTCCAGTTCCCGTCGACGATGCCGCGCACGCCGACGTCCGCCGCCGTGTCCTGGTAGAGGCCGTCCTGTCCGGCGATCCGGTTGTCCTGGCCCACCGCGTAGAGCGCGCCGGAGAAGATGCCCGTCGAGGTCGCGAGCACGCTCCCGGACACGTCGTCCACGTGGGGCGCGTGGCACTCGCCGCACGACCGCCCGGCCTGCACGACGCGCAGGTCGCCGGGGTTGATGAACTGCAGGTAGTCGAGCGCGGTGTAGGTCTTCCCGTCCACCTCGTAGTCGGGGAACTTGTCGATGCCCGCGAGCGTGAGGCGGTTGAAGTAGGCGTGCCGGTCGACGAGCAGGTTGTCGTCGTCGCCGATCTCCGGCGGCGGCGGGACGTGGCTGTCGCCCTGGTCCTCGCCCTTGGCGTCGCCGCCGTGGCACGTCGTGCAGCGGATCTTCGCGGCGCCGGGGAACGGGTGCGGGTTGGGGAGGCCCGGGCCCGCGTAGTCGTTCTTGGTCGAGGCGTTGTGGCAGAGCATGCACGACTCGACCTTGCCGGCCGCGACGGCGCCGCCGCCTCCCCCGCCGCTCCCCCCGCCGCCGCAGGCCGTGACGACCCCGAGGAGCGCGAGCAGAGCGACGAAGAGGTGCACGCGACGCGCGCGGGAGGTCGGTGCGGGTGGCATCGTCATGGGCCGGGCCTGCCGGGGGTGCGGTGTCCGTGCTCTCCCTCGCGGTGCCGCGCGATCGAGGCGGCCCGGGGCCGCACCCGCTCCCGACGACGCGTTGTCATCGTCGCGCCCCGCCGGGGACTTGAGCCGCTCAGCCCCCGCCGCCGCCGGCGGCGAAGTCCGGGTCGAGCTCCGCCGCGTTCCAGTGCAGCGGCACGTGGCAGGCGTCACAATTCTGGACCCAGCCGAGCGCGGCGTGGTCCGGGTTCTGCGCGCGCGCGAGGTCGTCGCGGTGGCAGGTGACGCACTCGTTGTCGATGGGCGTGAAGTTGCCGACGTCCGCGCCGGTGTGACAGCGCCGGCAGGAGGTGCTCGCGTGGATCCCGACGAGCGGGAAGCGCGAGTGGTCGTGGTTCGCGAGCTGGCCGTTCGCCTCCCACGTCGACTCGTCGTGGCACGCCGCGCAGTCGCTGCCGAGCTGCCCGAAGTGGACGTCCTCGTGGCAGCCTACGCAGCCGAGCGTGCCGAGCACCTGCGACGGCCCGCGGTCGTTGTGGCAGCGCAGGCACTGCGCCGACGCGTGCGCGCCGTCGAGCGCCACGCCCGTCTCCGCGAGGTGGTCGAAGGAGAAGTCCGCGCGCAGCACGGACCAGTCGTCGGCGACGTGGCAGAGGTCGCAGTCGGCGGGGAATGTGTCGTGCGGCAGGACGACGCCGAGCCCGTCCCACCAGCCGTGCCGCGGACCGCGGCCCAGCTCGCCGAGGCCGATCGCCACGCAGGCCGCCGCGAGGTACGACAGCGCGAGCGCGGCCGCCAGGCGGCCGGTCAGGAGACGGGCCGGGAGGCGGCGTCGGCGCGGCGGGCGTGTCGTGCTGCGGGTCATGGTCGGGGGTCGGTGATGCGGTCGGGGGTCGATCGCGGGTCGTCGGGGTCCGTCAGAAGCTCTTCGACAGGTGGAGGTGCACGCGTTCAGCGTCTTCCTCGGCGTCGTCCCAGAGGAGGGCGTCGGCGCCCAGCGTCGCGGACCAGCCGTCCGCCAGCCGCAGCACCCAGCTCACGGCGAGCCGGTGCTGGACGATGTCCGCGAAGTCCGAGTCGAAGTCCTCGCTGTCGTGCTGGGAGAGGTCGTAGGAGACGTCCCAGCGGCCGGCGGCGCGGCGCTCGAACGGCTGCCCGTAGCTCACGCGCGCCCCGCGGCTGCTCGTGAAGCGCCCCTCGGCGAGCCACACGGACGCGGTCGAGCGGCTGCCCGGCGCGAAGAGGTCGACCACCTCCAGGCCGAGCTCGGCGTCGCCGCCCGACTCGTCCTCGTCGTCCCACGCCCCCACCTCCGCCTGGAGCTCGACGCGGTCGTCGAGCGCGTGCCAGCCGCGCGCGGACAGGCGGTCGTAGCGGTCGTCCGCGAGCTGCGCCGCGAGCACGGGCACGAACTCCTCGCGGTCGATCTCGGGGAAGCGCCGGTGCGTGAACGCGAGCGTGACGCCGTCGCCGTCGTCGAAGCGGCGCGTCGCCGTCGCGTGCGCCTCGGTGAGCTCGACGCCGCGGCCCTTCACGTCGTCGGAGTCGCCGTAGTAGTCGAACCAGGTGCTCGCCGTGACGCTCCAGCCGTCCTCGGGGAGGACGTGCACCTTCGCGACGAGCAGGTCGCGGTCGGGGTCGCTGTGGTGCCACGTCTTCTGGAAGCCCGCGGTCGCGGCGAAGCGCTCGCTGTCGTCGGCGACCCAGCGGTAGTAGCCGGACACCTGGTAGTCGTCGCCGGTCTCCATGGCGATGTCGGGCTCGGGGAAGGCGCCGACCGCGAAGCCGAACGACGAGCCGTCGTCGAGCCGCCGCCCCCACTCCCAGCCGTCGACGACGCCGAACTCCGGCATGCCGTGCTGGAGGAAGCGGCCGACCTCCTGCCGCACGGGCTCCCAGCGCGTCCCGCCCCAGGAGTAGGACAGCCGGTCGAGGCGTCCCTTGGAGAAGCGCTCGTCGACCTGCCCGTCGACGTCCGTGCTCCTGTGGTTCAGCTCGGCGTCGAAGTGCACGCGCCCGCCGCGCCCGAACGGGTTCTCGATCTCGACGTCCGTGCCGACGCGGAAGAGCGTGTCGCTCCGGTCGTCGAGGCTGCTGCGCCCGGCGTCCGCCGTGACGTACACGCGCCCGACGAGCCGGGGCGTGCGCTCCGACGGACGCAGGACGTCCACCGTCGCGAGCAGCGGCATGTCGTCCTCGTAGGCTTCGTCCCGGTTCTGCCAGGGCGCGTGCGGGCGGCGCGGCCCCTGCGGCACGAAGGGCGCCGGGTCATCGGCCTCCTCGAAGCGCGCCGAGGGCACGAGCACCACGCCGGGCACGCCGACCTCGACGACGCGCGCGGGGTCCTCGAGCTCCACGAGCGACGAGCGCTCCTCGGTGCGGTGGACGCGGCCGCGCACGGGCGCCTGGCCCACCGGCCGCAGCACGACGACGTCGCCCGGGCGCACGAGGTCGCGCGTCCCGCGGTCCACCTCGACGAAGCCGGGGCGCCGCACGGTGAGGACGCGCAGCGCGACGGACTCGAGCGGCTCGGCGTCCTGCGGCGCGCGCCGCATCGGTCCGGCGATCTCGTCGACGACGGCGACGGGCGGCGTCGTCGGCGGCGCCCCCTGCGCGACGAGCATCGGCGCCGACCACCCGACGACCACCCAGAGCGCCCGCGTCGCGAGCGGCAGCCTCACCGGGAGATCCCCGCGCGCCGGAGCAGCACCGACTCGTGGACGCCGTGGCAGTCCACGCACTCCGTCGGCAGCGGCTTGTACCGGACGACCTGCGCGCCGCCCGCCCACTCGGGCTCGTGGCACTCGGCGCACGCCAGGTCGCGGTGCGCCTCGCCGAGCGGGAAGCGCGAGTCCTGCTCGTGGCTGAAGCGCAGTTCGGAGAACGCGTCCCCGTCACGGTGACAGGCGGCGCAGTCCGTCACGCCGTCGACGGCGAACTGCTGGGCGTGGTGGTCGACGTGGCAGGCCGCGCAGTCCGAGCCCGCGGCGCGTCCCCACGTGCGCCCGACCTCGTCGGGGCGGCGCAGCGGCGTGTGGCACACGTCGCAGCGCGTCGACGCGTGCGCGCCGTTCAGCGGGAAGCCGGTCCACAGCCGGTGGTCGAAGTCGTCGGCCAGCGCGCGGAAGCTCGTCGTGCCGTGGCAGCGCGCGCAGCCGGCCGCCCCGTCCACGCGGGCCGGCATCCCGGGGGAGTCGAACGCACCTTCGTGCGGATCACGATGGCAATCGGCACAGCCCTCGACGGCCCCGAATGACTCCGTGACCCGCCCGAAGGTGCGAGACGTGTCGTCCGGCTCGGCGGCCCGCGGGTGACACACGCCGCAGTCCGCCTGCCGGTGGGAGCCGTCCAGCGCGAAGCCCGTCCACGCGAGGTGCGGGAAGGGCTCGGGGAGCTCCGAGAAGGTCGTCGTGCCGTGGCAACGGCTGCACTCGCCGGCGCGCTTGCGCGGGAGGCCGGCGGCGACCGCGTCGAAGAAGCCGTCGTGCGCGTCCGCGTGGCAGTCCTCGCAGCGGTTCGGCGTGCCGCGGAACACGCGGGGCGCGTCGCGGCGCGGGACCTCGTGACAGGTCTCGCAGTCCTGCTCGGCGTGCGCGCCGTCGAGCGGCAGGAACGCGCGCGCGTGCTCCTCGCTCCCGAAGGCGTGCGGCGCGAACGCGGTGCGGTCGTGGCACGCGAGGCAGCCGTCCTCCGCGAACGGGCCGGTCGCGAACTGGCCGCCGTGCGGGTCGTCGTGACAGGCGGCGCAGTCGTCCGCGCGACGACCGGGGTAGCGCTCCGCGAACGGTCGCTCGGGGTCGCCGTGGCAGGCGGCGCAGTCGGCGCGGTCGTGCGGCGCGTCGAGCGGGAAGCCCGAGCAGGCGTGGTCCTCGGCGGTGAGCACGAGCCGCTCGTCGCGGAAGGTGTCGTGGTCGGGCAGGTGGCAGTCGGCGCAGCCGGCGCCCGCGGCGACGGCCGCGAGGCGGGTCGGCGGCACGAGGGAGGTCGTGACGCGCGTCACGG
>JAUIEF010000028.1 GCA_030428785.1 bacterium | reverse complement strand
GCGACGGGCTGCTGCTGCGGCACCGGGTTGTTCGGCGTCGCGCCGGGCATGGACATGGCCGGCCGCTGCGCCGCGGGCTGCTGCTGCGGCTGCTGCTGCACGGGCTTGCGCGACGAGGGCGCCGGCGAGTTCCAACGGTCGTAGTGGATCTCGATCTCGGTGTTCGTCTCCATGTCGACCGCGTTGCCCTTGATGATGCCGTTCGCGCCGAACCACAGCGTCGTGCGGATGGGGCGGCCGCGGGGCCGGTTCGGGGGCAGGCCCTCGATCCGGAAGTCGACGAGGTGGACGCACTCCTCGATGTCGTCCTGGTCGCCCTCGAAGAGGCGGATGCAGACCTCGGTCTGGTTGTCGAAGAGCGTCTCGGTGACGAACTGGCGCTTCTCGCCGAAGAGCGTGCCGCGCTCGAGCACGACCGCGTTGAACGGGCGACGCTCGCCCGACGCGTCCTCGCGGATCACCTGGATGCCCACGGCGTGGCAGGTGATGTCCGTGATCGAGTCCTCGGTGATGCGCACCTTGCGGTCGTCGTTCGCCTCGCCGGCCGGGCCGGGCAGGGGGATCGTCGCCGCGTCGTCCATGGCGTGGGCGACGTAGGCCGCGCCGCAGGAGACGAGCAGCTGCGGGTTGCGGTACTCCAGCGGGGCCCGGTTGAAGACCTGCTGGATCATGTCCTTGACCATGGGCATGCGCGTCGCGCCGCCGCACAGGAGGACGTCGACCTGGTCACGCGTGATGCCGTGGTTCTGCTCGGCCTCGGCGAGGACCTGCTCGAGGCGCATCTGCGTCTGGAGCAGGAGGCCGCTCGCGCGCTCCTCGAACTCGTCGCGGGAGACCTCGACCATGTGGCCCTGGAGGTCCGCGACGACCATCTCGGTGGTCTTCTTGGACAGGGCGCGCTTGGCCTTCTCGCAGTTGTCGTGGAGGACCGCGGCGTTGCGGGCGTCGAGGCGCGGGTCGACCTCGAACTGCTCCATGCACTTGTCGGCGACGATGTCGATGAGCACGTCGTCCCAGTCCAGGCCGCCGAGCTCGCGGTTGCCGTCCTTGCAGAGCGTGTTGAGCGTGAGGTTCTGGACGCCGCCGCCCGTGGACGCGAAGTCCGCTGGGATGACGGGCTTGATGAGCGTCACGTCGAAGGTGCCGCCGCCCAGGTCGTAGACGAGGACGTGCTTGCCGGTGAGGCTCGTGTTCTGCTCGATCGAGTAGGCCACGGCCGCGGCGTGCGGCTCGCTCAGGATGTTGATGACGTTGAGGCCGGCCGCCTTGGCGGCCTCCATCGTCGCGGCGCACTGGCGCTCGCCGAAGTACGCGGGCACGGTGATGACGACGTCCTCGACCGCCTCGCCCATCTCGATCTCGGCGTTGTCCTTGAGCACCTGCAGGATGTCCGCGGACACCTCCTGCGGGGTGCGACGACGACCGTCGATGGCCTCGGTCTGGTACTCGTCGCCCATCTTGCGCTTGATGCCGACGATGACGCGGCCGGGGTCCTGCTTGCGCGTGTTCCACGCGACCTCGCCGACGACCGTCGAGCCCTCGGACGGGTAGTAGACGACCGACCGGAGCGACGTCGTCTCGCCGTCCTCGCTCTCGAGGGGCAGGGGCTTCACCTCCTGGCGACTGTCGTCGTACCAGGAGATCGTGGAGTAGGTGGTGCCGAGGTCGATGCCGTAGCGCTTGGTCATCGGTTTGCTCCCTAGAGGTGCTCGCGCGTGTCCGGTGCGGGCCGGTCAGCGGGGTCTTGCTGGTCGTCGGTGTTCTTCTCGGAGGAGCGACGCGTCCCCCGCA
The DNA here is from genome assembly GCA_030428785.1 of bacterium. Lineage (GTDB taxonomy): Bacteria > Planctomycetota > B15-G4 > B15-G4 > B15-G4 > JAUIEF01. Next base: position 36,770 of record JAUIEF010000028.1, on the reverse strand, counting down.
TGGTCAGGTTCTTGCTGTCCTCGACGGTGCCGCTCGGGCCGAGGAAGGGCGCGAAGTCGGCGGCGATGCCGTCGACCGGCTCCTGCTCGTCCGGCACGCCGTCGAGCGGGTCCCCGTCGATCGGGCCCTCCGCGACCGGCCCGGTCCCGTCCTGGGTCGTCGCGTCGAGGCGCCCGACGGTGACCTCGGCGTAGCGGAGCACGGAGTGCTCGCTGCGGTAGCCGCGGCGCACGACGTCGAGGATGCGTCCGTCGAGGCTCTCGTCGGCCACCGGCGTGACGTCGATCGCGTTGTGGATGGTCGGGTCGAACTCCGTGTCCGTCGGGATCTCCTGGAGGTCGTTGCTCTCCAGGATCTGCCCGACGCGCGTGGCCATCGCCTTGAAGTAGCGACGCACCTCCGCGGCGGAGACGGAGGCCTCCTCGTCGTCGAAGGCGCGCAGCGCGCCCTCGGCGAGGTCCGCGAGCCCGACGACGTCGGAGAGCAGGCTGCGGATGCGCGCGTCGCCGAGCGTCGTGGACAGCTCGTCGACCTTCTTGCCGAGGCCGCGCAGCTTGGGCGGCAGGAAGTTCGTCTGCTTCGAGAGGCTCTCGAGCGTCGTCTCGAGACGACCGAGCCGGTCCTCGTTGAGCTGGAGCAGGTCGTGCATCTGGCGGAGTCCGGTGCCTGTGTCGTCGTCGGCGACGGCCGCCCGCGTCTCACGGGCGTCCGACCGCGGGTCCTCGTACGACTCCTCGTCGTCCGCCTCGTCCACGGGCGAGGCCATCGGGTCCCACATGGACTCCTCCTCGGTGGCGAGCCGGCCGTTCACCGCTCCTCGCATCGACACGTCGTCGTCGTCGCGCGCGGGACGGGTGCTGCCCTTCACGAGCGGATCGGAGCCGAAGATCTCCAGGATGTCCGGCAGGTCTTCGTGGACGATGGGGGCCTCCCGCGGGTCCGCGGGCGAGGCCTTGTCGTCACCGCCCTGTCTCGATCCGTCCGCCATGCAGTCCGTCCTCGTGCGCACCGTGCGGGCAGGAGGCGGGTGCCTCCGTCACGGCGACTTCTCCCTTCGTCCGCGGACGTCGGGGTCTTGAGGCGAAAAGGCACCTGCGGGGCGGGGAACGGACCGCTCCCGGGGAACGGCGGATCGTCCGCCGGAGGGGCGGCGGGGGCGGCGTGGACGTCGCGCGACGGGGCCGCCCGGGCGGCCCGCCGGGGTCAGCCGACGGAGACGAGCTCGACCTGGAACACGAGCGTCGCGTTCGGGCCGATGACGGGCGGCGCGCCGGCCGCGCCGTAGCCGAGCTGCGGCGGGATCACGAAGAGCGTCGTGCCGCCCTCCCTCATGAGCTGCACGCCCTCGGTCCAGCCCGCGATGACGCGGTCGAGCGGGAAGCTGATCGTCTGGCCGCGGCCGTACGAGGAGTCGAAGGGCGTCCCGTCCGTGAGCCAGCCGGCGTAGTGGACCTCGACCGTGTCGCGCGGTCCCGGAGCCTTCCCGGAGCCCTCCTGCACGACCGTGTACTGCAGGCCGCTCGCGGTCTTCGTGCACTCGGAGTCGTCGGGCAGGCGGAACGGGGGCACGTCCATGGAGGCGGTCCTTCCGGAGGAGCGGTTGCGGCCGGTGAGCGCGGCGAGCAGCTTGCGGAACACGTCGGGTCTCGCCGCGGTCGGTGAGCGCCCCGGGCGGGGCGTGCGCCCGGTTGTGGCACACGCGGGCGGTCGCGCGCAAGAATGGCCGGCGACGCGACGCGCGGAGAGACACCGGTGGGCGAGATCCTCCTCGGCACCTCGAGCTGGAGCACGGATGGCTGGGTGGGACCCTTCTATCCGGAGGGCTGCAAGAAGGCGGACTGGCTGCGGCACTACGCGACGCGGTTCCGCACGGTCGAGGCGGACGTCACCTACTACCGCGTGCCGAGCCGCTCGATGGTCGAGGGCTGGCGCGACCGCACGCCCGACGGCTTCACGCTCTGCGCGAAGTTCCCGCGGAGCATCGTACACGCGGGCGACGGGCCGAAGCCGGATCCGACGCGCGTGCTCGTGCCCGACGCGGTGCGCGCGGACACCGAGGCGTTCTGCACGGCGATGGAGCTGCTCGGCGAGAAGCGCGGCCCGCTCGTGCTCCAGTTCCCGTACTTCGCGAAGGCGTGCTTCCCGGACGTCGGTCCGTTCCTCGAGCGGCTCGACGCGTACCTCGGCGCGCTGCCCGACGGCTTCCGCTGCGCCGTCGAGGTGCGCAACAAGCAGTGGCTCGGCGAGCCGCTCACCGACGTGCTGCGCGCGCACGGCGCGGCGCTCGTGCTCGTGGAGATGAGCTACATGCCGCACCCGGCCGACGTCGCGGCCTCGCTGGACGTCGTCACGGCGGACTTCGTGTACGCGCGGCTCATCGGCGACCGCAAGGCGGTGGAGAAGGAGACGAAGGTCTTCGACCGGATCGTCGTGGACCGCACGGCCTCGCTGCGGCGCTGGGCGGACCTGCTCGACGCGCTCTCGGAGCGGGCGTCGCTCTCGTGGGTCTTCGCGAACAACCACTACGCGGGGCACGGGCCGGAGACGGTGCGGCAGCTCGCGGAGCTCCTGGGCCGGGACCCGGCGCCGCCGGGCTGAGCCTGCGCCGCGGACGGCGCCGGCGGGAGGCGTCACGGATCGGCGCGACAGATCCGCGGGGGGCCTCGCGTCAGGGTGCGGTCGATACCCATGGGGGGACCCTGCCCGATGAGCCCTGCGCACGCCGACGTCGTGACCGATCGGACCACCCGCACGCCCCGCGCCCCCCGATCGGCAGCCGTCGTCGGCGGGCTCCTCGGCGCGGCGCTCGCCGCCGCGCTCCTCGCGCCGCCCGCCGCGGCCCGCGGGCCCGGCGGCGAGCAGGACGAGCTCCCCGAGCCCGTCTCGCTGTCGGCGGCGGCCTCCGAGCTGCCGCTCCAGCACGGCCGGCGCCGCTCCTCCGCCGGGAAGCTCGAGGAGAAGCTCTCGGTCCCCGTGCGCGTCGCGCTCAACGACTGGGCGGAGGTCGTCGCCGCGCACGACCTGCGCGTGGCGGTGCCCGAGCACTCCGGCGCCGTCGTGCTCGCGAGCGCGGACACGGCGGACGTGAAGCGCGCGACGGAGGTGCTCGACGAGGCGTGGGAGTTCCTCGACGCGCTGCGCCCGGCGGACGCCGACCCGGCGCGCGACGAGGCCGTGCTCGTGGTCCTCTTCGACGAGGACGGCGTGCGCGGCGAGGCGTGGGCCGCCGTGCTCGAGACGCTCGTCGAGCGCAACGAGCTCGTGCCCGACGCGGCGCGCGCGCTCGTCGCCGACCCGGGGCCGCTCATGCTGCGCGGACTGCCCGGCTTCCTCCAGCCGACCTTCGACATGGCGGGCGACGCCGCCGCGGGCGACGACGAGTTCCGGCTCGACAACGAGCTCGCGCACAAGCTCGCGCAGTGCGTGCTCAAGGCGCGCTTCGGCGAGGTGCCGGAGTCGTTGCGCTGGGGGGTGGGCTTCCTCGTCGAGCAGCGGCTGTTCCGGACGATCTACCAGATGAACGCCACGGGCTTCGTCGCGGCGGAGGACCACTTCGACTGGCCGGCCAAGGCGCGCGAGGCCGTGCTCGAGGCCGAGGACCGCGACGCGTGGGCGCCGGCGGAGTTCGCGCTCCACGACGACGGCGCGGGGCGGGCGACGACGCCGCAGCGGATCACCTGGGCGCTGCTCGACCACCTCTACGACGACGAGCCGGAGCGGCTCTCGGCGCTGCTCGCCGAGCTCGCGGCGCTCCACGAGGACGGGGCCGGCTGGCTCACGAACGCGGGGCGCTACATGGGCGACGCGGAGGCCACGCGGGCGGCGCTCGCGGCGGCGCTCGACGGGGTCTCCGCCAAGGCGCTCGCCAAGCACCTCAAGCGGGTCAAGTGAGGGCCTCGGGGCGGTAACGGGAAGCCGTTGCCGCGGGGCGGGGGCGCGGCGCGCGATCCGGCGGCAGCCCGCCTACAGATGTCCCCCGCATCGTGCCGACATCCCGGGATCTGCGGGGTGCGAGCCCCGCCGGCCCGCGTCCCCCGGGAACAGAAGCATGAACCGCCTCACCCGCCTCGGCACCACCCTCCTCCTCGCTCTCGCCCTCGTCACGCCCGGCTGCCAGTACGCCAAGGACCGGCTGCTCGACGCGAGCGACGTCATCGACATCAAGTACGGCTACGCCGTGGGTGTCGGCGTGAAGGTCGAGGCCACGAACTACGTCGGCGTCGGAATCGGCTGGGGCCTCACGCCCAAGAGCCGCGAGTGGTACGGCCGTCGCTCGCACGTGAGCTACGACCAGGAGTTCATGCACTTCGTGCTCGCCGGCCGCGACGGCAGCGAGCGCGCGTGGGGCGAGCCCGGCAAGGACGGCACGGACCACTACAACATGGTGCTGCCGATCAACATCGCGCAGCTCGACCACGGCACGCCGCCCATGCTTCAGCGCTGGCGCGTGGGCTTCGAGCTGCTCCTCCCGATGGCGCACGGCGGCCTCTACCTGAACCTCGGCGAGCTCGTCGACTTCTTCGCCGGCCTGGCGACGATCGACATCGCGGACGACGACGGCACGCCCAAGAGCGAGCAGTACGGCGACCACTTCATCGAGGAGCTCGAGGTCGAGGACGCCTGAGCGGCCTCGATCCACACCGATCGGTCCGTCGGTGCGCTGCGCCGTCGTGACCAGGATCTCGCGGGGCGTCCGGTGACGGGCGCCCCGTGTGCGTTCCGGGGGGCCCGCCCGGTGAAGGTGACGCGCATGAGGCCGTGGCGGCGCGGCGTTCGCGGACCGGCACGCGGCCTTGACGGTTCTCCGAACCGCGTGTGCAATGCATGGGCCTGCGACGTGAAGGCGGAGACACTCGAGAAGACGAAGGGGGACTCATGATGCGACATCGCAAGGGCCGTCTGGCACTGCCTCGCCTAGCCGTCCTCTGGGCAGGACTGGCCGCGGCACACTCGGCGGGCGCTCAGCAGTGGATCACCATCGACGACCAGCTGCAGCTGGGAGACGGCGCCGGACAGGGCCTGGGCAGGAGCGTCGCTCGCCTGGGGGACCTGGACGGTGACGGCGTCGCCGAGTACGTCATCGGTGCCCACCGGAGCAGCTTCTACGCAGGGCTCGAGGCGGCACGCGTCTGCTCGGGAGCTACCGGTGCCACGATGCACAGCGTGGATTCGATCACCGCTCTCTTCGTGAACGTCGCGGGAATCGGGGACACGGATGGCGACGCTGTCCCGGACTTCCTCGTGGGAACGCCGGTGGCAGGCAACGGAACGGTCCAACTCCACTCCGGCGCCACGGGTGCCGTCCTGTTCAGCGTGTCCGGCACGTCGCCGACTGATTATCTCGGCACCCGCGTCGAGGCCATGGACGACATCACGGGCGACGGGGTCCAGGAGTTCGTGGCCGGAGGTTGTGGCGGGTGCGGCGGTGGTGGACAGGACCCGGGGCTGACGAGGGTCTACTCGGGCTCCGACGGGCAGCTCGTCTACGAGATCCAAGGTCCCAACCACTCGGCGCTCGGCGTCGGCATGACGGTCGTCCCGGACATGGACGGGGACGGGATCTCCGACGTGCTGCTCGGCGGCGCCGGCTGGCAGTCGTTCGGCGCGCTCTGCCGGGTCCGCCTCTGCTCAGGTGTCGACGGCTCGACGATCTGGGAGGTGACGGGCTCCACGCCGTTCGGTACGTCCTTCGAGGGAGCCATGGCCGCCATCGGCGACGTGGATGGAGACGGACTCTGCGACTTCGCGGTCGGAGTGACGTACACCTTCTTTGGTCACGACGGAGTGAAGGTGCTCTCGGGCGTCGATGGCTCCGTGCTGTACAGCACGTCGTTGTCAGCCGGCAGTGGAGCCACCGGGATCACGGGCATCGGCAGGTCTGTCTGCGCCGCAGGTGACATCGACGGCGACGGCATCGGCGACTTCGTCGCCGGTGCGTACGACCTGTCCTTGAACCGCAACCGGGTCGCCGCGTTCTCGGGTGTGGACGGCTCGTATCTCTCGAACAACTTCGAGTCCGGAGCCGGCTCGGTCCTGGGCCTCGGCGAGTCGATCGCGAACCTCGGCGACCTGACCGGCGACGGGTGCGACGAGCTCCTCGTGGGCGCGCCCGAGGCGACGAACTCCGCCGGGGAGGTCTGGCTCATGACGACGAACTGCGTCGTGCCGAGCGACCCATGGGAGGACCTCGGCGGCGCGACCTCGGGCATCAACGGCTTCCCGACGCTCGAGGGCGACGGCCCGCTCACTGCAGGTTCTCCGACGACGCTCTCGCTGATGAACACGCCGTCCAACGCACTCATGCTCGCGTGGATCGCATTCACGTCGACGCCGCAGAACGAGTTGGGCGGCACGATCTACGCGACGCCTCCCGCGAACCAGCTGTTCTTCTCGGCCGACGCCTCGGGCACGTGGACGGCCACCGTGCCATGGCCGGCCGGCGTGCCGAGCGCCACCGCGACGTACTTCCAGTTCATCGTCCAGGACATGTCGGTGCCCGAGGGGTTGACGCTGTCGAACGGCGTCCGGGCTACGGCTCCGTGACCTGGCACGGACTCGGCGGCCTCCAGCACGTGTCGCCGGCCTGCAGGACGTCGGTGCGGGCGTCTCCGGAGTCCTGGAGTGCTCCAGGAGCACCTCGAGTCCACGACTGCTCTGACGGGAAGCGTACGCGGTAAGCGTCGCGTTCAGCGGGACTTGCGAGTGGTCGGGGTGACAGGATTCGAACCTGCGATCTCTTGTCCCCCAGACAAGCGCTCTACCAAGCTGAGCCACACCCCGACGGCGAGCCGCTGCGGTCCGCAACGAGGCGCGATGGGGGGCGCGCCGACTCGCCGCTCCTTGTACCGAAGGGGGGAGAGGGGGACAAGGCCGGGAGGGTCTTCGACGGTCCGCCGGCGAGCCGCGCGTTCCGGCGCGCGCGACGTCGGGCCTGCCACCACGCACCCCGAGAGGCGCCGGGCCGGACGACGTAACGCCCAGCTCCGGGCGCCGTCTCCCGGGCATGCGCCTGCCCTCCACCCTTCCGATCCTCCTGGTGATCGTCCACCTTCTCTGGCCCGGTCCGTGGTCAGGCGGACCGCTGGTCGACAGCCGGGGAGGACGCGCGCCTCCCGTCGCGCCGGAGGTGGTGGAGGGCGGGCGCCTCTCGTCGCGCCGGCTCGTCGTCGTGCTCCACGGGGGGAGCTGGCGGCCGCGCACGCCGCGTGACCTCGCCGAGCGCGCGGTGGAGCCGCTCGACGACGCGGCGCGTGAGCTCGGCCTGCGGCTGCTGGCGCCCGTGGCGCCGGAGTCCTGGTTCGGGCGGACGACGCCGCACGCGGTCGTCGCGGACGCGCGCCCGGTCCCGGACGCGCCCCCCGACCCGACCCACTTCGCGGGCGACGCCGCCACGGTCTGGGCCACGCCGGAGGGCGAGGCGCGGGTGCTCGAGCTCGTCGAGCGGGAGGTCGCGCGACGGCGCGCCGACCCGCGCCGCGTCTACCTCGCGGGGCACGGCGCCGGGGCGACGGCCGCCGTGCACCTCGCCGCGCGGCACCCGGACCGCTTCGCCGCCGTCGCCATGTGGTCGGGCACGCCGTCGCCCGTCTGGGCGCCGCCGGCCGACGGCGGGTCGCGGCCGCGCGTCGTCGGGCTCGCGGAGGAGCCCGTGCCGCGCCTCGCCGAGGTGCCCGTCTACCTGTGGACCGGCGCGCAGGACGACGTCCTCGACCGCGCGACGCTCCGGCGCTTCGTGGAGCGCATGCGCGACCACGCGACGCGCGGTCTCGGCCACGAGCTGCGCTGGGTCGAGGAGCCGGGCGGCCACGACCTGGGCCCGGGCGGCCCGCGCGAGGGCCTCGCGTTCCTCAAGGCGAAGCGCAAGCCGAAGCGACGCTAGCCGCGCGCCGTGAGAGGCGGGAAGCGGCCGACCGGGCTCCGCGCGCGCGAGTCGCCGGCCGCCCGCGCGCGCCTCAGCGCGTCATGACCTCGGAGCCGTCCTTGCCCACGAACATCGTGTGCTCGAACTGCGCGACGAACGACCCCGGCGCCTCGACGAGCGGCGGGTAGCCGAAGACCGCGCCGACGCGCGTGAGGTCGCGCAGGCTGCGCTCGGTGACGTCCTTGCCGTGCTCCTTCTGGAGCTCGCGGCGGCTGAACGGCAGCCCGCGCCGCGCGACGATCTGGTCGACGACGCCGCTGTCCACGTGCTTGGGCGCCTTGAGCTTCCGACGCGCGCCGAAGACCTCCGCGCGGCCCTGCTCCTCGACGTAGCCCTTGCCGGTCGTCGCGAAGGGCTCGATGCAGATCATCATGCCCTCCTTGAGGACGCCGGACGTCCCCTCGGGGACGTTCGGCATGGAGGGCGAGCAGTGGATCGTGTAGGGCGCGATGCCGTGGCCCGTGAGGTTCGCCACGGGGAGGTGGTCGAACTCGCGCATCGTGCTCTGGATGGCGGTCGCGATCTCGCGGATCCTGCGCCCCGGGCCGACGAGCTCGATGGCGGCCTCGAGGGCGTGCCGCGAGGCCTCGAGGAGCTGGCCGAAGCGGTTGCCGAGCTCCTTGGTCGAGGCGCCGTCCGCGATGCAGCCGTCGACGTGCACCCCGAAGTCCAGCTTGACGACGTCGCCCTCGGCGAAGGTGCGGGGGTCGTCCATCGGGCAGCAGTCGTGGGCCGCGACGTCGTTCACGGAGACCTGGGCCGGGAAGGCCAGCTCGGCGCCCTGCGAGCGGATGTAGTCCTCGGCGGCGTCCAGGACGTCCACGTAGCGGACGCCGGGCTCCACCTGCTCGAGCGCTCGACGGCGCGCCTCGGCGTTGATGCGGCCCGCCTCGCGGTACTTGTCCAGGTCGACTCTCATGGGGCCGCGCATGATACCGGCCGGGGCGCCCCAGCCCAGGCGTCGCCGGGCCGCCGGGCCTCTGCGGGATCGGGCCGCGGACCGCGCGTCCTCCCGTGGCGGGACGGCCCGGACGGCCGTCCCGAGCCTCCCGGACCGAAGGAGAGCCCCAGGTGCCCCGCGGAGCGGCTTATACTCAGGAGGACGCGCTCGCGGGCCTCCCGAACCCGATCCCTCCGGCCGGCGTCGCGTCCCGTGCCCGCCGGGACTCTCTCCCATCGCGTCCCGGGGGCTGGATCCTCGACACTCTCCCTCCCGCTGAGGACGGACCATGATCCGTACGTGCGTCTCCGCACTGTGTGCAGGTGCGCTCTGCCTGCTGCCCGGTGCCCTCTCCGACCCCGCCGCGCCCGCGGCCTCCCCCGCGCCGACGGCCGCGTGCCCGCTGCCCGCCGACGCGTCCCCACGTCCCGACGTCGCCCGCCCCGCCCCGGTCGTCGACCGGAGCTGCAAGCCCACCGGCCCCGCCGAGGTCAGCCTCGTGCAGACCGCCGCGTCGGGCTCGCGCGTGGACCTCGAGTGGTCCGTGACGCCCCGCCGCGAGCTGCGCGCCCTCGAGTGGGAGCTCGTGCTCCCGCAGGACGGCGTGCGGCTGGACGGCGCGCGCGCCGGCGTCGCCGCCGAGGGCCTCGGCGAGACGACCCGCGGCACGACCGCGGTCTCCCTGCCCGTCGACGGCGCCTACCGCAAGGCGACGCTCGTCGTGCGCGGCGTGTTCGAGGGCAGCGACGAGACGGGCGCGACCTTCGACGAGCCGTTCGAGGTCATGAAGCACCTCACCTGGGGCGAGCCGCCGCTCGTGGCGCCGCTCGTGGTCTCCCCCGACGCCGAGACGGGCGCGCCGACGACCTTCGTCGCGCTGCCCACGGCGCACCGGAAGGGACGGTGACCTGATGACGCGCTTCCTGCACACGCTCCTCGCGCTCGGGCTCCTCGCGGGCCTCGCCTCCGCGCAGACGTTCACCGTGACCGGCGCCTTCGAGTACGAGGACAAGGGCTGGGGCTACGGCGGCTGGTCCGGCTCGGACGCCCCGCGCCCGATCCGCTACTGCGACGTCACCGTGCTCAACAACACGAACAGCCAGGTGCTCGGCACGGGCTGGACCGACGAGAACGGCGAGTTCTCGATCCAGGCCTCCGGCAGCGGGACGATCAACGTCGTCGTGCGCCTCAACGCCGACACGAACAACCACCCGACGTTCCAGCGCATCCGCGCGACGACGACGGGCAACACCGAGTACACGGCGTTCAGCCCGGTCTTCAACGGCCACGACACGTCGGGCCCGCTCGACGTCGGCACGACGACCGTGCTCAAGTCGCTGGCCGGCGGCGACGAGGGCAACCCGTTCAACCTGCTCGACATGGGCGTCGAGGCCTGGAGCTACATCACCGGGCCGCTCGTCAACGACACGAACGTCGGCACGGTGCGCATCAACTGGCCGGGCGGCGGCGGCTCCTTCGCGAGCGGCTCGACGGTCACCATGTCCGACGACGACGGCTACGACGACGCCGTCGCGCTCCACGAGTGGGGCCACGTGGTCCACAACCTCTACTCGGACAGCGACAGCCCCGGCGGCAGCCACTTCTTCGGCGACAGCGACCAGGACCCGCGGCTCTCCATGGGCGAGGGCTACGCGACCTTCTTCGGCGGGACCGTCATGGTCTGGTCGATCGGCCGCGCGGGCCACTACATGGACGCGAACGGCTCGTCGCAGACCGGCGGCGTGCAGCTCCGGCTGCGACTCGAGGAGACCTCGCCGTACGCGGGCGACTCCTTCGGCGCGGCGGACGAGGTGTCCGTGGCCTGCACGTTGTTCGACATCCTCGACGACGAGAACAGCAACGATCAGAGCGGCGGCTCCGACGACGACGCCTTCGACTCCACGGTGACCATCAACGGCCTCAACGTGCACCGCGCGTGGTGGGACGTCTTCGAGGGGCCGATCGACGTCGCCCCGAGCCTGACGATCAACCGGGCGTGGGACGGCTGGTTCAGCGAGCACGGCGCGGGCGCGATGTACACGGAGATGCGCGACATCTTCGACGACCACCGCATCCGCTTCTACGAGGACTCGGACGAGCCGAACGACGTCTTCGCGCAGCCCGTCGCGGTCTCCGCGCCGACGGGCTGGTCGGCGACGCGCACGCTCTACAGCTCGGACGCGTCCCCGCCGTCGCCCGGCGACGGCGACTTCGACTGGTACTCGGCCCCGATGGTCCAGGGCTCGCGCGTCACCATCGAGACCCGCTACCCGGGCAACGCCTCGGACGCCGACACGCAGTGCGACACGAACCTCACGCTGTGGGACGAGGACGTCGTGCTGCAGGCCAATGAGGAGTCCGGCGGCACGGGGCGCAACGCGCGCATCAGCAACTTCACGCTGCCCTCGACCGGCGACTGGCACTGGCGCATCCGCACCACGAGCAGCATCCGGTACTACGGCAGCTACGAGTGGCGCATCACCTACAACTTCCAGAACTTCCTGCCCGTCATCACGAGCGGGCCGTCGGCGGTGCCGCCGTCCATCCAGGACGACGCGACGTCGATGCTCTCGGCGACGGCCACCGACGCGAACGCGGGCCAGGTGCTCACCTACACCTGGACGCCGCTCGGCGGCGGCACGATCCTCGGGAGCGGGCCGTCGGTGACCTTCGACCCGCCGGCGGTCGGCGCGACGACGGTCTTCGACATCCAGCTCACGGTGTCCGACGACCTCGGCGCGACGACGGACCCGGTCGTCGTGCAGGTGACCGTCGACCCGGCGGGCAGCCCGTGCGGCAACCTCGCGTCGACGTCCGTCGGCGGCGTGTCGAAGTCCGGCTCGGTGGGGGCGCCCGCGCTCGCGCCGGTGGGCTCGCCCGTCATCCCGGGCACCGGCTTCAAGCTCCAGATGACGAACGGGCTGCCGGGCGCGCAGGCCTGGATCTTCGTGGGCTTCGCGCTCCAGTCGGCGCCCTTCGACGACGGCTTCCTCTACCCGACGATCAACCGCATCTTCCTCGCGGGGATCCCGGGGAGCGGCGTGCTCGACATGCCCGTCCCGCTCACGGACAGCCAGTTCTGCGGCGTGCCGTTCTACGTCCAGGTGCTCGTGCCCGATGACCCGGGCGCGACGGGCACCTACCAGACCTCGCAGACGAACTACGTCGAGGTCGTCCCCGGGGCCTGACGGCCCCGCGCGCCGGGCGTCGCGCGGCGGGGGAGCACCCGCCCGCGGCGCCCGGCCGTCCCCCGAGCGGGGGCGCGTCCGGACCGGGGAGGTGCGAGGACCGCCTCGGAGCGGGCGTTCCGTGGCGCTTCCGGGTTCTCCGGAAAAGCATCTCCAGCGGTTGATGCGTCCGCGCCGATCCATGGGGTCACGCGCATCCGTCCGGGAGGTCCCGGACCCCGCGCGGGAGCCCCATGACGCGCACCCCGGTCCTCCTCACGCTGCTCGTCCTCACCCTGGCCGGCGTCCCCGCGGGACGCGGTCCGGATCGGGACGCGCCCGCCGCCCGGCCCGCCCCGGCCGCCGACGTCCGGCGCCCCGCGCCCGTCGCGGCCCGTGCCGCCCCGAGCGTCGACGTCCTGCACCACGTCGCGGCCGGGCCCGTCGTCGAGGTGCTCGAGGCGCGCGCCTGCAAGCCCGGCGCGCCGGTCGAGGTGGGCTTCGAGGTCGTCCCGACGCCGGACGCCGACGGGCGGCTCGACCTGCGCCTGCAGCTCCGGCCGGTCCTCGCGCTCGACGCGCTCGCGTGGCGGCTCGAGCTGCCGCCGGGCGTCGTCGCCGACGGCCCGACCTCCGGCGCGGCCGACCCGCGCGCGGGCGAGGCCACGGTCGTCGACCTCCCCGTGACGCGTCGCGGTGACCCCGCGGGCGAGCTCGCGCTCGTCGTCGAGGGCCGGCTCCCCGGCGGCGCGCCGATCGTCGTCCGGCGGTCCGCGCGTCTCGGCGCCGCGCCCGCGGCGCGCCCCGACGCCGTGCTCGTCGACCGGGAGACCGGCGCGCGGTCGCGCGTCGCGCCGCTGCCCGTGCTCCACCGGAGCGGTCGCTGACCCATGTCCCGCTCCGCGTCCCGGCTCCCCGGCCGCCGTCTGCGCGCGGCCGCCTCGCTCCTCACGGCGGTCCTCGGATGGGGCGCGCCCGTCGTCGCGGCGCCGCCCGCGTCGCCGACGCCCGCGCCCGTCGCCTCGGCGGCGCTCCTCGCGGCCGTCGTCGCGCCGCCCGCCGTCGCGCAGGAGTTCCTCGTCACCGGCCGCTTCGAGTACGAGGACAAGGCCTGGGACGAGGACGGCTGGACCGGCGAGGACCCGCTGCGCCCCGTGCGCTGGGCCGACGTCGTCGTGACGGACGCGGCCACCGGCAAGGTGCTCGGCCGCGGCGCGACCGACGACGAGGGCGAGTTCGCCGTCGCCTGCCGCAGCAAGCGGCCGACCGTCGACCTCGCCGTGCGCGTCGAGGCGGACACCCGGACGCGCGCCCGCGCCGAGAAGCCGTTCCCGCGTCTGCGCGTCGTCTCGCCCGGCGCGTCCGTCTACGCCGCCTTCGCGCCCGACGTCCCCGGGCACCCCGTCGGCACGGACGTCGACGTCGGCACGACGACCGTGCTCAAGACGGACGTCTCCGGTCGCGAGGGCAACCCGTTCAACGTGCTCGACCTCGCGGTCGCCGCCTTCGAGTACGTGACGGGCCCCGAGGTGGGCTTCACGAAGCGCGGCCGCTCGCTGCGCCTCGCCTGGCCGAGCCCGACGGGCTCGTTCGCGATCGGGCGCCGCGCGTGGATCGCCACGAGCGACGGCTACGACGACGCCGTCATCCTGCACGAGGTCGGCCACCTCGTGCACAACGTCTACAGCGACAGCGACAACCCGGGCGGCATCCACTTCTTCGGCGACAGCGACCAGGACCTCCGGCTCGCGTTCGGCGAGGGCTGGGCGACGGCCTTCGCGGGCATCGTGCTCGACCGGCTCGGTCAGCCCGCGTGCTACGTCGACGCGAACGGGAGCGCGCAGGTCGGCGGCGCGCAGCTCGCGCTCGACCTCGAGACCGCCGCGCCCTACGACGAGGTGAGCACCGGCGCGGCCGACGAGATCGCCGTGGCCTGCGTGCTCTACGACCTGCTCGACGGGACGTCCGCGGAGGACGCGGGCTTCGACGACGACCTCATGGCGACGGGCGCGGACGTCGACGGCCTCACGCCGACGCAGGCGCTCTGGGACGTGCTCGCCGGGCCGCTCCGCCGCGCGCGCAAGGTCAACGTGAACCACGCGTGGGACGCCTGGCTCGAGGCCTACGCCGAGCCCGAGTACTCGCGCCTCGTCGACGTCTACGAGGACCGCGCGCTCGACTTCTGGGCGGACGCCTTCGAGCCGGACGGCGACCCCGAGGACGCGACGCCCGTCGCGCTGCTCAGCGACGACGTCTGGGCGCCGGACGCGGTGCACACGCTCTACGCGCCGGACGCCGACGGCCCGGGCCCCGGGCCGAAGGACCGCGACTGGTTCGCCGTGGACCTCGTCGCGGGGCAGCGCGTCGAGGTCGAGACGCGCTACCCCGGCGGCGCGGGCGACGCCGGCACGCAGGCGGACCCCCTGCTCGTGCTCTTCGACCCGTCCGGGAAGCGCGTCGCGCGCGACGACGACTCCGGCGCCGGCCGCAACGCGCGGATCTCCGACATCGTCGTCCACGAGACGGGCACCTGGCGCTTCCTCGTGCGCACGCGCAACAAGCTCCACCGATACGGTCGCTACGAGGTGCGCGTCCGGGAGCTCGACTGAGGGAGGCGCGCTCCGGGCGCGTATGATCCGCGCCCATGGACGGCGGCCCCTCACCGACGCGCGCGCGCCTCGCCTTCGCGGTGCTCCTGGCGCTCGCGGCGGTCGCGGGGACCTTCCGCGTGCACAACCTCGACCTCGGGCTCCACGCGCGCACCGGCGAGTGGATCCTCGAGCACGGCGAGGTCCCGACGACGAACGTCCTGTCGCCCATCCACGGCGACCACCCGTCCGTGCACGACAAGTGGGGCTTCCAGGTGCTCGCGCACCTCGTGTGGGACGGGGCCGGCGCGGACGCCGTCGTCGCGCTGCGCGTCCTGTGGATCCTCGCGCTCTTCGCGGTGCTCTGGGCGACGGCGCGCGGGCTCGGCGCGTCGCCGGGCATGACGCTGCTCGTGCTCACGCTCGCGCTCGTCGCGATGCGCTCGCGCTTCCTGTTCCGGCCCGGCCTGCTGAGCCTCCTGCTCCTCGCGGTCGTCGTGCACGTCGTGCTCGTCGCGCGGGCCGACGGTCGGCGCGCCGCACGCCGGCTCCTGCCGCTCCAGGTCCTGTGGGTGAACGTCCACGGGTACTTCCTGCTGGGGTACCTCACGGTGGGGGCGGTGGCGGCGGGACACCTGCTGCGCGGGCGGGCCGGGCGCGCGACCGGCCTGCGGTTCGCGGGGCTCGCGCTCGCGATGGTGCTCGCGTGCTTCCTGAACCCGTCGGGCGTCGCGGGCTTCCTCCACCCGTTCGCGATCCTCGAGGACCTCTCCGAGCACCGGGACTTCTACACCTCGACCATCGAGGAGTTCCGGCCGACCTTCGCGCCCGACCCGCGCGGCTCGTACGACCGCGCGGCCTTCTTCGTGCTGCTCGGGGCGGCGGCGGTCGTGCTCGCGTGGTCGGCGCTCGCCGGGCGGCGACGCGGCGGGGCGGCCTCGAGCGGTGATGCCGACCCGACGACCGCGGCGTCCGCGGCGCCCGCGACGTCCGGCGACGCGTGGAAGCGCCTCGGCTGGCCGCTCGTGCTGCTCGTCGTCCAGTTCGCGGTCATGAGCCGCTCGCTGCACCGGAGCATCGCGCTCTTCGCCGTGGCGGCGGGGCCCGTCGTCGCCGGGCTCGCGTCCGCGCGGCTGGGACCGCGCGTGCCGGGGCTCGTGCTGCCCGTCGCGTTCGCGGTCGTCGTCGCGCTCGGCGAGGTCACGGACGCCACGTCCGTGCACGACGGCCTCGAGCGCGAGTGGGGGACCGGCGTGTCGACCGTCGCCTACCCGGACCGGGGCATCGACTTCTTCGCCGAGGAGCTGCCGACCGTCGGCGTGTTCACGGCCTTCCGCTACGGGAGCACGTTCACCGGGCGGCGCTGGCCCGAGCAGGCCGCGTCGACGAACGGCAACACGCACGGCTACCCGACGGCGTGGTTCCAGGACGTCATGTCCGCGGTGTCCATGGAGGACCCGCTCGCGTTCGACCGCCTCTGCGACCGGCACGGGCTCGACGCGGCGCTCGTGCCCATGGCCTGCCCGTTGTCGGTGCGTCTCCTGCGACGCGACGACTGGCGGCTCGTGCGGCTCGGCACGAGCGAGGCGGTCTACGTGCGCGCGGCCGCGGTCGACGACGCCTTCCTCGCGCGGCACGACCTCGAGGCGCGCCTGCGCGCGGGCGCGCTCCCCGGCGCGGACGACCTGCCCGTGACACCACCCTGCGGCACGGTGCTCGGCCTGCCGCGCGCGTGCCGGCCGCTCACCGAGATCGCGGCGGCCGTGCTCTTCCGCGGCGCCGGGCTGGGCGGGGCCGCGCGGGCCCTCGCGGCGCGCGCGGCGGAGCACCCGTCACGGGACGTCGAGGCGCTCACCCTCGACGCGCTGCTCGACCTCGCGGACGGCGCGCCGGACGCGGCCGAGCGGCTGCGCGAGCAGCTCGCGCGCGGCGGCGTGAACCGCTTCGCGGACGAGGCGCGCGCGGCGCTCGGTGAGGGCTGACGCGGGACCGCGTCCGCGGTCAGCGCGACGCGTAGGCCAGCGCGTCCGCGTGACGCAGCGCCTCGTCGGCGCGGGCCGTGCGCTCCGCGACGCGCAGCCGCGCGCGGAGCACCTCGCGCAGCGTGCCGGCCTCGAACACGACGTCGGGCAGCTCGGCCTCGACCTCCGCGGCGAGCCGCTCGAAGGCCTCGACGTCGAGGTCCTCGGTCTCCGAGAGCGCCGTCATGCCCCAGACCCGCGAGGCGAAGAAGCGCGCGGGCATCGCGTCGATCTCGCGCAGCACGCGGGCCGGATCGCCGCGCGCGATCGCGACGGTCGCGAGGCGCGTGTGCCGGTAGAGGTCGTCGTCGGCGAAGAGGCGCTCGCACGCGGCCTCGGCGCGGTCGAATTCCCCGAGCGCGGTGAGGATCTCCACCTCGCGCAGCGCGAGCCGGGTCGCCGTCGCGGGGTCGCCCTCCCCGCGGTCCGCGCGCTCCCGGGCGAGCGCGAGCAGCACGCGCGCGAGGGGGAGGCTCGTCGAGCGCTCGCCGCCCAGGCCGAGCACGACGCGGTCGCCGCGCCGGTCCCAGCCGGCGCGCGTGATCGCCTCGGGACGGAGGACGAGCGCGTCGACGAGCGCGGTGAGCGCGTCCTCCTCGCGGCCGCGCGCGCCGAGCACGAGCGCGAGCTCCGCGTGCGCGCGCCACGAGCGCGGGCCCCGCGGGTCGAGCGAGGCCGCCACGTCGAGGAGCGGCAGGACCTCGGGGTCGTCGGGGTCGAGGCGCGCGCGCACGACGGCCTCCTCGCGCAGGAGGCGCGGCGACGTCGGGTCGCGGCGGCTCGCCTCGCGCAGCCGCTCGAGCTGCGCGGCCGCGTCGCCCGCCCGCTCCGCGAGCCGCGACGCGACGTACGGCACCTCCGGGTCGAACGGACGGAGCCGCGCCGCGAGGTCGAGGTCCTCGGGGGCGATGTCGTCCGGCGCGCCGTCCCCCGCGTCCGCGGCGAGCCCCGCCGCCGCCCGTTCGACGAGGACGCGCCCCGTGAAGCCGCAGCCGCCCGCGACGAGCACCGCGATCCCGAGGAGCGCGACCGGCACGCCGACCGCGGCCCGCGGCGCCGGTTCGTCGTCGGGACGCGCGGTCGCGTCGCGCAGCCCGAGCGCGACGAGCACGACCGCCGGGTAGAGCGTCGACGTCGACCCGCCGAGGTCGAGCGCGTGCGTCGCCCACACGGCGAGCGCCGCCGCCGAGGCGCCGTCCGCGAGCAGGCTCGCGTCCCGCCGCCGCAGGCAGGTCGCCGCGAAGAGGGCGGCGAGCCCGAACAGGCCGGGCCAGCCGAACGCGCCGCCCACGGCGAGCACGACGTTGTGCGGGTGGTCGACCTTGGGCAGCCCGTCGTAGCGCGACGGCCGCGCGTGCCGTGCCTGGTAGCGGAAGCCGGCGGGGCCGTGGCCCTGCCAGGGCGCGGCGGCGAGCGTGTCGCGGCCGAGCTCCCACATCGACGCGCGGAAGCTCACGGCCTTGCTCGCCGTGTCGCGCGACGCGTGCGTGATGCTGCCCGAGCCGACGCCGACCACCGGCAGCAGGCTCCCCACGGCGATCGCCGCCGCCGCGACGGGCTGCACGAAGCGCGCCGCCCGGAACGGCAGCCGCCGCGCGACGAGCAGCGCGAAGGCGACGGCCGCCGCCAGGAACCCGGTGCGCGACTGCACGGCGAGCAGCGCGGCGAGGACCGCGAGCGCCGAGCCGCGCGCCCACGCCCTCCGCGTCTCGCCCGGCGTCCATGCGAGCGCCGCGGCGACCAGCAGCGCGAGCAGGAGCTGCGGCACGCCGAGGTTGGGGTGCGCGCCCATGAGGCGCAGGCGCGTCGCCGTGAGCGCCCCGAGCGGGAGGTCGAGGCCGCGCGCGAGCGCGAGGTAGCCCGAGAGCGCGGCGAGCGACAGCACCGCGACGCCCGCCGCGACGACGAGCGCCGGACGGCGCGCGTGCCGACCCGGGAAGAGCGAGGGCAGCAGCACGGCGAGCGCGGCGACGGGCAGCGCGGCCGTCGCCCAGTCGAGCCCACCCTGCGGCGCGTCCGAGCGGAGCAGCCCGGGCACCGCGCAGGCCAGGGCGAGGAGCGCGGCGAGCCCGGCCGGTCCGACACGCAGCAGCGGCCCCGCGATCGCGAGCGTCACGCCCGTGAGCGCGAGGACGAGCTCCGGCGCGGCGCGCAGCGCGGCCCCGTCGAAGAAGGTCGCGAGCAGCAGCACCATCGTGAGCCGCCGCGCGCAGAGGATGCGCTCACGCGCGCCGCCGAGCAGGAGCACGGAGAGCACGCCGAGCGTCGCCCACAGGGCCGCGAGCTCGGGCGGTCGTCCGAAGGTCGAGAGCCCCGGCTCCGCGTAGGACCGCGCCGTCGCGTCGAAGAAGAGCGCGCCCGTGACGGCGACGGCGACGAGGCGCGTCGCCGGGGAGAGGCCCTCCCGTCCGCTCACGGACCGCCGGACGCGCCTTCGCCGTCCTCGTCGAGCGACTCGAAGATCACGACGTCGCTCGGCTGCAGCGGCACGCCGAACTCGAAGTCGGGGCGCTGCGGCTTGATGTCGCGCTCGAAGTAGTCGATCTGGTCGGGCAGCACGCGCACGATCTCGAGCAGGCCGATGTAGCCGATGCCGGCGTCGTCCGCGTCCTCACCGGGGAGGTTGGCGGTGACGCCCGCGAGCATGCCGCAGATCTGCCAGCGGCCGCGGCGGTTCACGTAGAGGCCGCTGCCCGCGAAGTCGCGCGCGAAGGCCGCGGGGTCGTCGACGCCGCCGACGGTGATCCAGTCGCCGTACGCGCCCTCGCGCCAGCGGTCCACCGGGTCCATCCACGGCTTGTCCTCGTCGTCGCGGCGCGCGAGGTAGATCGTCTCGGTCGGCAGCGGGGGGGAGGCGGCGAGCCGGCCGCGCAGGAGGTGCGCGGTGATGGGGCGGATGACGGCGAGGTCGTCGTTGAGGTGGTCGATCTTGCCGAGGTCCACGACGCCCGAGTCGCCGACCGGGAACTGGATGCTGAAGAGGTCGCCCACCTGGAAGTGCGGCGCCGTGAGCACGAGCACGCCCTCCTCCGTCGAGAGGCCGAGGAACGGCTCGTCGCTGTGACCGACGGGCCAGAGCCGCGTGAGGTGCGAGGGGATGGGCGCCGCGCAGCCCGCGAGGGCCAGGGCGAGGACGATCACGAGCCAGCGGGACGGGTGTGCGCGCATGGCGCCGACGGTATCGCGGCCCGGGGCCCCGGACAAGCGGCGGTCGGGGTCCGGCGGGACGCGCTCAGCCGGCCGCCGCGATCGCGTCGGCGAAGTCCGGCACCTCCTCGACGGCCACCCACTCCTTGTCCCACTTCTCGACCGGGTCCAGCAGCTCGCCCGTGTCCGGGTCGGCGTAGCGGAAGGTCTGGAACACCCAGTCGCCCTGGGAGATGACGCCGGCCTCGATGAGCTCGAGCACGTCCTTCGTGGTGAGGTCGGGGATCTGGTCGGGCACCGTCTCGCCGTCGACGTAGGCGGGCTGCACGATCCACACGCGCTCGTCGAGCTCGGCGCGGCGCGCGACCTCCTCGGCGGCGCGGTGCATGCGTTCGCGCGCCGGCTCGATCTCCGCGACGAGCAGGTCGGACAGCGTGCGCACGAGGAAGTCGCGCGGCGCGAGCGCGCGCGCGGTCTCGGCCATGGCCAGGGCCTGGTCGAGCTCCTGCACCTCGCTCTCCACGAGCAGGATGTGCCCCGCCTCGAGGTAGTGGTACGGGTTGATCGGGTCGTACTCGATGGCCTTCTGGATCATCTCCCAGGCGCGCGGGATGTCCGGGGGGCGGACGCGCAGGCCGGCCGTGCCGCCCTCGCGCAGCATCTCCGCGTACTCCGCGTAGCAGGCGGAGAGCGTCACGCCGAGGTCCACGGCCTTCTCGTAGTACTCGAAGGCGTTCGAGACGGACTCCTCCGTGACGTCGCCGAAGCCGCGCGCGAGCCGGGCCGCGCGGAAGTACGCCGTCGCCGAGAGGTCGCCGTAGGCCTGGGCCGTGAACTCGCGCCACTCGCGCTCGAGCTCGGCGATGGAGCGCCCGAGCGTCTTCTCGAGCACGTCGAGCACGGAGTCGAGGTCCGGCTCGGTGAGCACGATCGAGTACTCCTTGCCCGCGATGCGCGTCGCGCCGGACACGACCTTCCGCTCCACGTCGCGGTTCTCGGGCAGCTTCGCGAAGAACTTCCGGAACGCGCCCGCGTACTCCGGGGTCTCCATGAGGAAGTGCACGAAGCTCCAGCCGTACGCGTAGTGGCGCCCGGAGTAGCCCGACTGCTCGATGGTGAGCACCTCCTGGAGCGGGATCTCGTTGCCCTTCTCCCGGTCGGTCATGAGCGTCGCGATGCGCCCGTACTGGAGGCCGCCGACGAGGAACTCGCCGCTCTCGTCGACCTGCGCGCTGCCGTAGTACTCCGCCATGCCCTCGTTCATCCACGTGGGGTAGCGGAAGTTCGGGTCGATGAGGTGCGTGAGGAGGTGGTTGCCCTCGTGGTAGAGCACCGAGACCGAGTACTCGGGCTCCTCGTTCTTGTGATAGAGGTGCAGCTCGCCGAGCACCCAGTTGAAGAAGCCCTGCACGCCCGGGCTCGACTCCGTGATCGTCAGGAAGTCCTCGTAGTTCCGGTACAGGAAGAACTTCTTCTTCTCCTTCTTCATGCTCGGCGAGAGCTTGATGGACCAGTGGTCCATGAAGTTGTCGTAGTAGTCCTCGAGCCGGCCGGCGTAGTCGTCGAGGATCTCCTGCGGGCAGTTCGACTTGATCTCGAAGTGCGAGGTCTCGAGCTCCTTCGCGTTGCCCCAGCGCTGCTCCTTGCGCGCCCGGTCGATCGCGTCCTTCTCCTCCTTCTTGCGCTTGTTGAGCTCGCTCTCGCGGCGCGTGCGGCTCATCCAGCGCCCCTCGAAGAGCACCCAGCCCTTCTTCAGGTACTGCTCCTCCTTGTCGTTCTTCGGGACGTAGTCCTCGAGGTCCTCGACGAAGGTCTTGTCGACGAGCTCCTGGTTGATCGGGATGTCCACGCCGGCGAGGCGCAGGAGCACGTAGGCGGCGTCGTCCGAGTCGAGCAGCTTGCCCTCGATGAGCCGGCCGTCCTTGAGCAGCACCTTGTCGAAGGCGGGGACCGCGGGCGTCGCGCAGAGCAGCGCGAGCAGGACGGCCAGGGCGCGGGGGAGCGGTCGGGTCCACGACATGAGCGTGCTCCGAGGTCGGTCGGGATCGGGAGGAGACAGGGTCGCGACGGGGCGGTCGTCGACCGTCGGAGACGCGTGCGCGGTCCGCGGGCCGTCGGGCCCCCCGTGCGGTGCGCGGCGATCTCCCGTCGTCCGGTGTGCCCCGTCGTGCGCGACGAGGCGCCATCATAGCGCACGGTCCGGGAGCGGGCGCCATCGCCCGGGGCGGGCGTCACGCGGCGGCGGCGGCGCCGAGGCGGACTGCTAGAATGCGCGCCGCTCGCGGACATGCCGCGACGTCGATCCGAACCCGAGGAGTCGCTCCATGCTCTCCCTCGTCCTCGCGGGCAGCCTCGCCGTGGTCGCGGCGCCGCCCGCCGACAAGATCGTGCCCGGTGTCGGCGACCCCGCCCCCCAGTTCGAAGGTGAGTGGATGTCCTACGAGGACACCTCGCTCGCCGAGCTGCGGGGCAAGGTCGTCTTCATCGAGTTCTGGCGCACCTGGTGAGGCCCGTGCAAGTCACAGGTCCCGCACCTGAACTCCTTGTACGAGGAGTACCGGGACGCGGGGCTTGTGGTCGTTGGCGTGACCAACGAGCCCGAGAGCCTCGTCGAGAAGACGGTCGAGAAGAACAAGATGCGCTTCCCGATCGCGATGGTGGACACGCCCGAGGAGGCCAACTACGGGATCCGCGGGTTCCCGTCGTCGTTCCTCGTCGGGGTGGACGGTGACATCCTCTGGTCGGGGCACCCCGGCGGCTTCGAACGCGAGTTCGGTCACGAGCGGCTCGAGTCGGAGCTGAAGCGCGCGAGCGTCGTGCCGCCCGTCCCCGAGGAGCACGCCCGCGCGCTGTCGAAGCACGCGGCCAAGCGGGAGTACGGCAAGCTCTGGGCCGAGGCCTCGGAGCTGCTCGTCGAGCACCCGGAGGACGTGGACCTCGAGGCGCTCGTCAAGGGACTCGAAGCGATGGTCGAGGCGCGGCTGGCCGACGCGAAGCGCGCCGAGGTCGACGGCGCCTGGGCGCGGGCGCTCGCGATCCACGAGGAGCTCGCCGACGCGTTCGAGGGCATCCCCGGGACGGAGGACTCGGCGGACCTCGCCAAGTCCATCGGCCGCGACAAGGATGCCAAGGACGACCTCGCCGCCGCGAAGAAGCTCGAGTCGGCGCTCGAGAAGTGGCGGGAGGGGGAGTTCGAGCGCGCGCTGAAAGCGCTCGAGTCCGTGGCCAAGAAGTACGGCGACACGCCCTCCGGCGAGCGCGCGCAGGACATGCTCGCGCGTCACGACGCCTGACGGACGTCGGGGGTCGACCGCGGCGCGTCGGGGCCTTCTGTCCCGGCGCGCCGCGCGTCGTCGGCGGCGGCCCCGCGCGCGCGCGCCGTGCGTCGTCGGTCGGGGCTCGCGGATCCGGCGAATGCGTGTCGTCCCGGGCCCGGTCGGATTTCGCGGGTCCTCGAGGCGCGCCGACGCGTATCCTGTCGCCCGCACGGCCCGGCGGCGTGGTGGGACACGCCCCAGGGACGACCGACTCGACCACACGGTGCGGACTGTCTGATTGAGGAGGATCGTGCTGTGGCAGCATGGATGAAGGGGGCGCTCGCCCTCGTGGCCCTCGGGGCCGTGGTGGGCGTGGCCCTGTGGCTCGGTGGCGAGGACGCCCCGGCCGGCAGCGCGCCCGTGGTCGCCGGCGATGCGCCGGCCCGCTCGAAGACGATGCAGGCGCCCGAGGGCGCCGAGCCCGACGCCCCCCGGCTGCAGTCCGGCGACGTCGAGCCCATCGCCGTGGAGACGCCCGCGCCCGCGACGGACGCCGGGACGGCCGCCGCCGAGGTCGCGCCGCGCCCGAAGGTCACGCTCACGGGGCGCGTCGCGGACGTGAGCGGCCGCGCCGTGCGGGGCGCGCGCGTCGTGTTCCACGAGGCGGCGGGCCCGCGCCTGCTGCGCCTCGGCGACGACGACGAGGAGGACGCGGAGCCCGCGGCGCCGCCCGAGACGCGCACCGACGCGCAGGGCCGCTTCGAGCTCACCGTCGACGTCCCCGACGAGGAGCAGCGCGACGACGACATGCCCGTCGTGCTCCGCAGCCGCCCGCAGGTCGCCGCCGTGCACGAGGCCTACGCGACGCTCGTCCACGACGTGCCCGGGCTCGTCGAGGGCACGACCGACCTCGGCGTGCTCGTCGTGCAGCCCGGGACGCAGCTCGTGGGTCGCGTCGTCGACGACGCCGGCCGCGCGCTCGCGGGCGCCCGCGTCACCGGACACCACCTCTCCGACCAGGGACGGAGCGGCGGCTTCGTGCGCTTCCTCTCGGGCCGCGTCACCGAGCAGTACAACGCCGACGTCACCGGTCCCGACGGACGGTTCCTCGTCACGGGGCTCCCCGCGGGTCGCGCGGAGCTCGTCGCGGAGGCGGACGGCCGGCAGGTCGGCGTGCGCGGCGACCTCGAGCTCGCCGAGGGCGAGTCGCTCGACGTGGGGGACATCGCGCTCCCCGCCGGCGCGGCCATCGCGGGCTTCGTCATGGACGCCGACGGCGCGCCCGTCGAGGGCGCCGTCGTCACCGTGAGCAGCATGGCGCGCATCGTCGTGCGGCGCATGGAGGACATGCCCCGGCAGCAGCTCGGCCGCGAGATGCGGCTGCGCGCGGAGACCGACGCCGACGGCTGGTTCGAGCTGCTCGGCCTCGGCGAGGGGCAGTACACCGTGCACGTGACCGCGGACGGCTTCGCGCGCTCGTCGACGGAGAACGTGCCGACGGGGACGCGCGACCTCTCCGTGCGGCTCGCCGTGCTGGGCGAGCTCATCGTCACGCTGCGGGACGGCGCCGACCGCTCGCCGATCACCGGCGCCGACGTGCACGCGGAGCCGCGCGCCGACGGACCGTTCATGATGTTCGGCGAGTCCCTCGAGGTGGAGGAGTCCGAGAGCGTGCCCGGCGAGTACGTCGTGCGCGGCGCGGGCCCGAGCGGGACGAAGCTCATCGTCGCCGCGGAGGGCTTCGCGGCGCTCGAGGTGGACGGGCCGTCCGTGCCCGAGGGCGGGTCGGAGCGCTTCACGGTCGACCTCGTGCCGGAGAGCGTCGTGGCCGGCCGCGTCGTCGACGAGGCGGGCAACGGCATCGCCGACGCCCGCGTGCGCCTCACCGAGTACGTGCCGCCGGAGCCGGCGCACGGCGGGCGCTTCGAGTTCCGTCGCGACGTGCGTCGTCGCATCGGCGGCGGCGAGGACAGCGACCCGATGCAGGAGGCGACGCGCGCGGTGACCGCCGACGACGGCACCTTCGTCATGCGCGGGGTGCCCGCCGGCGACTGGGAGCTCACGGCGCGCGCCGAGGACTTCGTCGCGTCGGACGCGCGCGTCATCAGCCTCGACCAGGGCGAGAGCCAGGACGACCTCGTCGTCGAGCTCGCCGTGGGCGGCGCCGTCGTGGGGCGCGTCGTGGAGGAGGACGGCACGCCCGTCGCCTCCGTGAGCGTCATCGTGCGCCCCGCGGCACCGGCGGGCGGTACGGGTCACGACGCGCACGGTCGCATCGAGGCGATGTTCGGCGGCGGGCCCGACGGTCCGCAGCGCGGGACGACCGCGGCGGACGGCACCTTCGAGGTGCGCTCGCTGCCGCCCGGCCCGTACGAGGTCGAGATCGGCAGCCAGCGCGGCATGAGCATGGGCGGCGCGATGGTCTTCATCGGCGACAGCGTGCAGGGCAGCGGCGACGAGTCGCAGGTTCGGCGCGTGACTGTTCTCGCCGGCGAGGAGGTCTTCGTCGAGCTCGTGCAGCCGCCGACCGCGACCCTCGAGGGCCGCGTGCTCGCGGGCGGCGAGCCCGTCGAGGTCACGCTCGTCTCGCTCAAGGCGGCGGGCTCGTTCCTGCCGTTCGGCGGGCAGCAGGTCGAGACGGACCGCTACGGGCGCTTCACCTTCGAGAACGTCGAGCCCGGCGAGTACGAGGTCTCGACCGTCGTGCCCGGCGCCGCGCTCCCCGAGACGGCGGAGGTCAAGCTCGAGGGCGGGCGCACGTCCGAGGCGGACCTCGTGTTCTCCGGCGCCACGCTGCGCGGTCGCGTCGTCGACAAGACGACCGAGCAGGGCGCGCGCGACGTGACGATCGTCGTGACGCCCGTGCAGGAGACCGGGCAGGCACAGCAGGAGACGGCCATCAGCCTCGTCATGGTGGGCTCACGCGGCGGCGGCGGGAGCGGCATGTCCATGGAGTTCGGCGGCGGCTCGCAGTCCAAGGTGCGCACGGACGCGAACGGCGACTTCGAGGTGCGCTTCCTCGAGCCGGGCACGTACACCGTCGAGGCCCTCGGCGGCGCGTACATCGGCGGGGAGGTGGGGCCGGTCGAGGTCAAGGAGGGCGCGACGCTCGACGACGTGCGCATCGAGGTCGAGCGCGGCGCGACGCTCACGGGCATCGTCGTCTCGGGCGACACGGGTCAGCCGCTCCAGGGCGCGCCCGTCTCGCTGAGCGGCCCGGGCATGCGCGAGATGTCCATGACCGAGAACGGACGCTTCACGTTCGAGGGCCTGGGCGCCGGCGACTACACCGTGGAGGTCATGGGCAGCGGCTTCGGCGGCCAGCCCGTCGCGTCGCAGGCCGTGTCGCTCGAGACCGGCGAGTACCGCGAGGTCGACCTCACGACGGGCGACTGACCCCGGTCCGACGCCGGGTGTCCGCGGGCGGCGCGTGCCGTCCGCGGCGCCCGGGCGTCACGCCGCGCGTCAGCCCTCGCCGTCGCGCTCGGCGTTGTGCCGGAACCAGGGCGTCCCCGTGAGCACGAGGCAGTTCGCGCAGACCTCCGGGTACTCGCCCGAGAACATCTGCCGGCGGAACTCCTTGTACGCGGGCCCGTTCCAGATGTCCTCGAAGGAGGTCTCGAGGACGTTGCCCATCTCGAGCTCCTCGGGACCGCGGCAGCACGGGAAGACCTTGCCGTCCGGCGTGACCTTCACGTAGTTCATCGCCATCTGGCAGAAGCCCGGCGACATGGGGCCGAGGCTCTCCATGTGGACCTCGCGCACCGTGGTGAGCGGGGCCTTCGTCGGGCGGTTCTCCTGCGGCGTGCCGTACTCGCCGCCGTGCGGCGCGTGGAGCTGGAGCGTGAGGTCGACGTTGCGGGCCTCCGCGCGCTCCTTGACGCGCGCGACCATCGCGCCGAACTCCTCCTCGCTCACGCGACCCTCGATCTTGAGCTCGTCGTAGCCGGTGGAGTTCGGGAGCAGCTCCTGCATGGCGAGCGTCTCGCCGCCGAGGTCCGCGACGAAGTCGACGAGCTCCGGCATGTGGCTCCAGTTGGGCGCCATGACGACGGCGTTGAATCCGATCTCGACCTGCGCGGCCCGGGCCATGGGCATGACGTCGCGGATGTTCTCGACGACCTTCTCGAAGTCGGAGTTCACGCGCAGCTTCTCGAACATCTCCTTCTGCGGCGAGTCGATCGAGAACCAGATGCGGTGCGTCCAGCGCGCGATCTTCTCGAAGCGCGCGCGGTCGAGCAGCGTCGCGTTGCAGTACATGGAGAGGAGGACGTCGTACTGCTCGCAGAGCCGGACGATCTCGTCGAGGTCGTTGATCATCGGCTCCGACGCGTCGGAGGGCGTGAGGTGCAGCGCGTAGGGCAGGATCTGCCCGAGGGCCTCGCGCGCCTGCTCGACCGGCATCTTCTTGTTCGGGATGCCGTCCGCCTGGTGGCACATGACGCACAGCAGGTTGCAGGTGTTGTTGAACCCGAACTCCACCTCGGTGGGGCGGCTGGCCCACTCGAGCCGCTCCAGGCCCAGGTCCTGGGCGAGGTGGAGGATGTTCGCGCTCTCGCGCGTGGTCTTGGCGGCACGTTGGGAGGTCATGGTGTCTGCCGGGTTCCGGTCCGAGCCCACAGTTATAGGCACAACCTGCGTGTCACGCGACCGACCGGGACGCCGGTCCTCGACGCGTCCGGCGTCGCCGCCGTCCGCGGTCGGACGTCCGGCCGGTGACCTCCCTGTCGGCAGATCAGTCGCCGGACTTGGAGGTTCCGGAGCCCTTCGAGCCGCCGCCGGACGCCGGACCCGACGATCCGGAGTCGCCCTTCGCGCCGCCCTTCCCGGAGGTGCCGCCGTCCTTGGCGGACGAGCCCTCCTTCGCGCCGCCCGTGCCGGCGTCCTCCTTGGGCGGCTTGCCGGACCGCTTGTAGTCGGTCTCGTAGAAGCCGCTGCCCTTGAAGACGACGCCCGCGCCCGTGCCGAAGAGCCGCTCGAGGGTGCGACGACCGCACTCGGGGCACTTGCGGAGCAGCGGGTCGGAGATGCCCTGGAAGTGCTCGAACGTGTGCTCGCACGAGCGGCAGCGGTAGTCGTAGGTGGGCATCGCGGGTCAGTCCGCGGCGGGCGGCGTCGCGTCGCCGTCCTCGGGGGCCTTCGCGACGGAGACCTGCGCCTCGCGGAGCAGGCGGTCGTGGAGGCGGTAGCCGCGCACGAGCTCGGCGACGATCGTCCCCGGCTCCTGGTCGGCGGTGGGCTGCTCGAGGAGCGCCTTGTGCGCGGTGGGGTCGAAGGCGTCGCCGGGCTTCGCCTCGATGGGCGTCACGCCGTGGGCCGCGAGCGCGCCGACGAGCATCTGCTCCGTGAGCTGCAGGCCCTCCCAGACCATGTCGTGGCTGTCCTCGGGGCGTGCCTCGAGCGCACGCTGGAGGGAGTCGAGCACCGGGAGCAGCGACGCGACGAGACCGGACGCGCCGTGGCGACGCGCCTCCTCGACGTCGAGCCGGGCGCGACGCCGCGCGTTCTCCGTCTCGGCGCGGGCGCGCATCCAGCGGTCCTTCATCTCCGCGAGCTGCTCCTCGACGCCGGGCTCCGCCGCGTCGGCGTCGGCCTCGTCGGTCGCGTCGTCGTCGTTCCCGACGGCCTCCGCACGCTCCTCCGGCTGCTCACCGTCGAGCGGGCTGTCGTCCTCCGGCCCGGTCGAGGCGGAGGCGCGGGTCTTCTCGCTGTTGCTCATGGTCCGTCCGATCCTTCCGGTCCGTCAGTCGAACAGGTCCTTCACCTTGTCGAAGAACGACTTCTGCGTGGAGGAGGGGGCCGTCCCCTCGAGCTCGCGCAGCTCCTCGACGAGCTCCTTCTCGCGGCCGCTCACCTTCGCCGGCGTGTGGAGCTGCACGCGCACGAGCAGGTCGCCGTGCCCGAAGCCGCGCACCGACGGCATGCCCTGTCCGCGCATGCGGAGCACCCGGCCGCTCTGCGTGCCGGCGGGGATCTTGAGCGTCTTCGTGCCCTCGAGCGTCGGGATGTCCACCTGGCCGCCGAGCACGAGCTGCGGGTAGGTCACGGGCACCTCGCACAGGAGGTTGTCGCCGTCGCGCGCCAGGAAGGAGTGCTCCTCGACCTGGACGACGCAGTAGAGGTCGCCGCGCGGGCCGCCCTTCTCGCCGGGTTCGCCCTCGCCCTGCACGCGGAGCTGCTGGCCCGACTCGATGCCCGCGGGGATGCGGATCTCGATGTCGGCGTCCGTCTTGACGAGGCCGCCGCCGAGGCACGCGGTGCACGGGTCCGTGATGGTCTGCCCGGCGCCGCGGCAGGCGGGGCAGGGCGTCTGCATCATGAAGAAGCCCTGCTGCCGCTGGACCTGGCCGCGGCCGTGGCAGGTGGAGCAGGTCTCCGGCGTCGTGCCGGGCTTCGCGCCGCTGCCGTCGCAGGTCGAGCAGTTCTCGCGCCGCTGGATGGTCAGCGTGCGCGTCGTGCCGGTGTACGCGTCCTTCAGCCCGATCTGGACCGCGACCCGCAGGTGGCTCCCGCGGCGCGGACCTCCCCGGCGACCGCCGCCGCCGCCGCCGAAGAGGCCCTCGAACACGGAGTCGAGCCCGCCGCCGCCGAAGAAGGACTCGAAGATGTCCCGGGCGTGCTGCGCGCTCGCGCCGCTGAAGCCGCGACCGCGCAGCCCGTCGTGACCGTACTGGTCGTAGACCTTCCGCTTCTCGGCGTCGGACAGGACCTCGTACGCCTCGGAGACCTCCTTGAACCGCTCGGCCGCGCTCTCGTCCCCCTTGTTGCGGTCGGGGTGGTACTTGAGCGCGAGCTTGCGGTAGGCCTTCTTGAGGTCGGCGTCCGAGATGTCCCGTGAGACACCCAGGATCTCGTAGTAGTCCCGGGTCGCGGCCATCGGGTCAGGTCAGCGCGCCTTCGACCTCGTGCTCCTTGTCCTTGAGCTCGGTCACGACGGTCTCGGTGGTCAGCATGAGGCCGACGACGCTGCCCGCGTTCTGCAGCGCGGTGCGCACGACCTTCGCGGGGTCGATGATGCCCATCTTGAGCATGTCGCCCCACTCGCCGGTGGCCACGTTGAGGCCCTGGTTGCCCTTCTTCTCGAGGGTCTCCTCGAGGACGACGTTGCCGTCGAGGCCCGCGTTGTCGGCGATCTGCCGGAGCGGAGCCCTCATGGCGCGCAGCACGACGTCGCGGCCGAACTTCTGGTCGCCCTTGAGGCGCAGGTCCTCGACCGCGGCGAGCGCCCGGACCAGGGCGATGCCGCCGCCGGCGACGATGCCCTCCTCGACGGCCGCGCGCGTGGCGTGCAGCGCGTCCTCGATGCGGTCCTTCTTCTCCTTGAGCGCGGTCTCGGTGTCGGCGCCCACGTGCACGACGGCGACGCCGCCGGTGAGCTTCGCGAGGCGCTCCTGGAGCTTCTCCTTGTCGTAGTCGCTCGAGGCCTGCTCGATCTGCGCGCGGATCTGGTTGCAGCGGTCGGTGACGGCCGTCTTCTTGCCGCCGCCCTCGACGATCGTCGTGGCGTCCTTGCTCACGATGACCTTCTTGACGCGGCCCAGCATGGCGGGCTCGACGTTCTCGAGCGTCACGCCGCGCTCCTCGGTGATCGCCGTGCCGCCCGTGACGACCGCGATGTCCTCGAGGTACTGCTTGCGACGGTCGCCGAAGCCCGGCGCCTTGACCGCGCACACGGCGAGACGGCCGCGCAGGCGGTTCACGACGAGGGCGGCCAGCGCCTCGTTCTCCACGTCCTCGGCGATGAGCAGCAGCGGGCGCCCGGACTGGGCGACCTGCTCGAGCACCGGCAGGAGCGCGCGGAGGTTCGAGATCTTCTTCTCGTGGATGAGCACGAGCGCGTCCTCGAGGACGCACTCCATGTTCGTCGGGTCGGTGATGAAGTACGGCGACAGGTAGCCCTTGTCGAACTGCATGCCGTCGACCGACTCGAGCCAGGTCTCGGCCGTCTGGGACTCCTCGACCGTCACGACGCCGTCGTCACCGACGCGCTCCATGGCGTCCGCGAGGAGCTTGCCGATGACCGGGTCGTTGTTCGCGGAGACGGCGCCGACGTGCGCGATCTCCTCGGTGCCCTTGACCTTGCGGCTCGCCTTGCCGATCTCGGCGACCACCGCCTCGACCGTCGCGTCGATGCCCTTCTTGAGGTCCATCGGGTTCACGCCGGCGGCCACGAACTTGAGGCCCTCCGTGAAGATCGCCTCGGCGAGGATCGTCGCCGTCGTCGTGCCGTCGCCGGCCACGTCGTTGGTCTTGTTGGCGACCTCGTTCACGAGCTTGGCGCCCATGTTCTCGAAGGCGTCCTCCAGCTCGACCTCCTTCGCGACCGTCACGCCGTCCTTGGTCACGTGGGGTCCGCCGAAGGAACGCTTGAGGACCACGTTGCGGCCCGAGGGGCCCAGCGTGACCTTCACGGTGCGGGCGAGCTTCTGCACACCCGCGAGGATCTTGCGACGCGCGTCGTCGTCGAACAGCAGCTGCTTGGCCATGTCGGTTCGGCTCTCTCTCTCGTTGCGTGCGGTGTGCGGATCAGTCGCAGCGCGCGAGGATCTCGTTCTCGCGCATGATCTTGAACTCCTTGTCGCCGATGGTGACGTCCGTGCCGGCGTAGCGGCCGAAGATCACCTCGTCGCCCTTCTTGACGCTCATGGGCGCGCGCTTGCCGCCCTTGAGCGAGCGGCCCGCGCCGACGGCGTGGACCTTGCCGCGCTGCGGCTTCTCCTTGGCGGACTCGGGCAGCACGATGCCGCCGGCGGTGACTTCCTCGGCGTCGAGGACCTGGATGACGACGCGATCGTCGAGAGGCTTGATGGTGGTCATGACTCGGGTGTTCCTGTGTTCGGTGCGTTCGGTTCAGTCGTGGGGGAGCGGGGGAGTGGCGCGGCTCAGAAGCCCATGCCGCCCATGCCTCCCATCCCGCCCATTCCGCCCATCCCACCCATGCCTCCCATGCCGCCCATCCCACCCATGCCGCCCATGTCGGCGCCGTGGTCGTGGCCGGCGTGCTCGTCCTCCTGCTTGGGCAGGTCGGCGACGAGGCAGTCGGTGGAGAGGAGCATCGTCGCGACGCTCGACGCGTTCTGCAGCGCCGTGCGCACGACCTTCGCCGGGTCGATGATGCCGGAGGTCACCATGTCGACGTACTCGCCCTTGAGCGCGTCGAAGCCCGTGCCGGCCTTCCCGGCGAGCACGTTCTTCACGACGATCCCGGGCTCGTAGCCGGCGTTCTTGGCGATGGTGCGCAGCGGCAGCTCGAGCGCCTTGCGGACCGTCTGCGCGCCGAGCTTCTCGTCCTCGTCGAGCTTGAGCTTGTCGACGGCGGACGCGGCGCGCAGCAGGGCGACGCCGCCGCCCGGGAGCACGCCCTCGGCGAGCGCGGCCTGCGTCGCGTGCTGCGCGTCCTCGAAGAGCGCCTTGCGCTGCTTGAGCTCGGTCTCCGACGCGGCGCCCACGCGCACCTCGGCGATGCCGCCCGCGAGCTTGGCGAGGCGCTCCTGGAGCTTCTCGCGGTCGTAGTCGCTCGTGGTCGTCTCGATCTCGCGGCGGATCTGCGCCGTGCGCGCGTCGACCTCCGCCGACTTGCCGGCGCCCTTGACGACCGTCGTCGAGTCGCTCGTCACGATGATCTTGCGGGCCGTGCCCAGGTGCGCGTTCGTCGCGCGCTCCAGGTCGAGGTCCGAGTCCGGCGCGATGACCGTGGCGCCCGTGAGCACCGCGAGGTCCTGCATCATCGCCTTGCGGCGGTCGCCGTAGCCGGGCGCCTTCACCGCGCAGACGTTGAGGATGCCGCGCAGCTTGTTCACGACGAGCGTCGCGAGCGCCTCGCCCTCGATGTCCTCGGCGATGATGATGAGCGGACGGCCGCTCTTCGACACGCCCTCGAGCACCGGCACGAGCGCGCGCGCCGAGCTGATCTTCTCCTGGTGGATGAGGATCAGCGGGCGCTCGAAGACGGTCTCGAGCCGCTCGGCGTCCGTGACGAAGTGGCTCGACAGGAAGCCGCGGTCGAACTGCATGCCCTCGACGATGTCGACGGTCGTGTCGAGGCTCTTGCTCTCCTCGATGGTGAGCACGCCGTCCGCGCCGACGCGGGTCAGCGCGTCCGCGAGGATCTTGCCGACCTCGGGGTCGTTGTTCGCGGAGATCATCGCGATCTGCTCGACCTGCTTCTTGTCGGAGACGCTGATCTTGCGCGCCTGCTTCTCGAGCTCGGCGCCCACGGCCTCGGTGGCCTTGCGGATGCCGCGCAGCAGGCCGTCGCCCTTCGCGCCCGCGACGAGCAGCTTGGTGCCCTCGTCGAACATGGCGCGCGCGAGCACGGTGGCCGTCGTCGTGCCGTCGCCGGCGATCTTGTTCGTCTTGCTGGCGGCCTCGCGCACGAGCTGCGCCGCCATGTTCTCGTACGGGTCGTCGAGCTCGATCTCGTCGGCGACGGACACACCGTCCTTGGTGATCGTCGGGCCGCCCCAGCTCTTGTCGAGGATCGCGTTGCGACCCTTCGGTCCGAGGGTGCTCGCCACCGCGCGGGCGATCTTGTGCACGCCGGCGCGCAGGCGGTCACGGGCTTCCGTGTCGAAGGCCATCTGCTTGGCCATGGGCTGACTCTCCACTGTCGTCCTGGTGGTCGATCCGCCGGCGCCCGTCGCGGGGCCGGCCGTCGTTCGGTCGGGGGCGGGCGCAGGACCTCCGCGCCGAGCCCGGGCTCTCCGCGGGTGGAAAGCAAACCCCGGACCAATACGGCCGGGCCGCGGCGCCGCGCGAATCCCGCGGGTTCCGCGCCTTCGGCGGCGGATCCGCGCCGCGCCGTCGTCCGCCTGATGCCGATCTGGCACGGCGCGGCGTCGACGCGGCCGCCGGCGCCTGCCACCCTGGCAGCGCGCCCGCCGACGTGCCGCGGCCGTCGTCCCGGCCCCCCGGCCGGGCGCCGGGTCGGAAGCGCGGGCGCCGTCCAACGGACGCTGCCCGTCGGCCCGTCCGGCGGGTAGGGTCCCGGGGACTCCCCAGGGCCCGCTCCCCGGAATCGCCGCCATGTCCACCTGGCTCCTCGCCGCGCTCGCCGCCTTCGCCGCGCTCCCCGACGACGTCGGCGGCGCGGGGGAACGCTTCCGACTCGAGACGCGCGACGGCCGGCGGGTCGAGGGCCGGCTGCTCGACGCGGACGCCGACAGCTTCCGGCTCGAGGTGGACGGCGAGGTCGTCACGCGCGACGCCGAGGACGTCCTCTTCCTCTGGGGCCTCGAGGCGCGCGCGCCGGAACGGGTCGCGCCGCCGGACCTCGTGCTCCTCGCCGCGCCGGAGGGCGGCTTCGCCGACCGGCTGTGGGGGCGGCTCGAGGGCGGCGACGAGTTCGGGCTCACCCTCGGCATCGACGCGGGCGTCCCGCTCGAGCTGCCCTTCGACGCCGTCGACCGGCTGCTCCCCGCGGTCGACCGCCCGCTCGACCGGCTCGTGGACCTCGCCGACGGCGGCTTCGACGACCGGCTCTGGCGCCGGCGCCCCGACGGCGGCCTCGACGGCCTCACCGGCGTGCTCGCGCGCCTCGACGGCCGCGCGTTCGTCATGGAGAGCCCGCTCGGCGAGCTCACCTTCGCGCCCGACGAGGTCCTGGCCGTCGTGCTCGCCGCGACGGAGCACCCGGGCGGGCGGCCGGCGGGCCGGCCCGTGACCGTGCGGCTCGCCGGCGGCTCCGTGTTCGAGGCGGGCCTGCGCGGCGTCTCCGACGGCGCGCTGCTCCTCGAGACCTGGTTCGCGCCGGACCTCGCGCTCCCGCTCGAGTGCGTGGCGTCGGTGCTCGTGGGCGGTCGCACCGCGACGCCCGGACCGCTCGAGCGCTACGAGCCCGTCGAGGTCGAGGAGTGGCCGGCGCTCGGCGGCCCGGAAGCGCTCCTCTTCCCGTGGCGGCGCGGGCTCTCCGTGAGCGGCGGCCCGTTGCGCGTCGACGGCGTCCTGCGCACGACCGGCCTGGGCGTGCACGCGAACGCGCGGCTGCGCTTCGCCGTGCCGCAGGGCGCGGGCGCGCTCCGCATCACCGCGGGCCTGCTCGACGAGGTGCTCGAGCTGCCGGCCGTCGCGAGCGTGACCTTCGCCGTGCGCGTCGACGGGGAGACCGTCGCCGAGACGGGCGTCGTCCGCGAGGGCGACCCGCCCGTCGAGCTGCGCATCGGCGACCTCCGCGCCGGCCAGGTGCTCGAGCTCGTGACGCTCGACGCGGGCGACCTCGACGCCGGCGACCGCGCCGCGTGGGTCGACGGCGTGTACCTCGCCGCGCCGACGGACTGAACGTCGGCGTCACGCGCCGGCGGCCGCGCCGTCGGGCCCCGCATGACGACGAGCGCGGGCGGGACACGGGTCGACGGCGTCGCCGTCGGCGAGCTGCCGGACGAGGCGCTGCTGGCCGCGGTGTGGGGCGGCGACGCCGGGGCTTGGGGCGACCGGGAGCGATGTCGACGCGCGCTCACGGCCTGCGGCGGCGTCGAGCGGCTCGGGCGGCTCGCGCTGCCGGAGCTCGTCGCGTCGCTGCGCGAGGACGAGGTCCCGGCGGGCGTCGCCGAGCGCGCGCCGCCCGTCGGCGCGTCGTCCGTCGACTCGCCGCACGACCCCGACGACGTGGACGCCCGGATCGAGGCCCGCATCCAGCGCGGCCTCGCCTACCTGGTGCGCAGCCAGCAGCGCAATGGCGAAAGTAATACCTCCGGTAGTGAGGAATACCCAAACGGACATATCGATACGATAAGCAAAATTTTGCACCCATGCGCACATCGGAGCCATCCCGTTGCATGTGAAGGGCAATCACCTGTTTATCATCAAACCCAAGGTCTTTTTGACTGAAAAAATCAACTTGCTGACTCATAATTATCGTTGAGGTAATTAAGGCAATCGCAATACAAAATTGAAAAGCCAGCGATGCTTTGCGCATGGACCGTCCGCTGGCGCCGGCATGAAATTTCCCTTTCAAAACCTGCACCGGCCGAAAACGGGAGATAATTAAAGCGGGATAACTACCGGCAATAGTACCGACGATAATTGCGGTTGCCAATCCGTAGAGATACAGCACTAGATGATCCGCGCTGCTATTCAGCAGCGATATGCCAAAACATTCGTTCAGCTTAGAAGCCGGTTTCTCACAGAACTCATAACGCCAATATTTGCTTAATTTAAATACAGTGCAGAAGAGAAGTGGATGGATAAAAGCAGCCTGGTTTTAACGACAGGTGTATACTAAAAAGTACTGTGGGAGGGTCGTTTATTTCTCCGGTTTGCGGGCAATAAAGAGTTCACGATCAAATGGATCCTGAAATGTGGTAACAGCAAAACCCGCATTATTCAACAGGTTTATCCAGGTATCCCGGGGAAAAAGACCAAACGTATGTGTATCGTGATAAACCCGGGTCGCATCGCCTTTTTTACGGATCATAATGGCGAATTCCATCTGGCAGGTGGTATCATTCGGATCGGGGTCATAGTTCCATTCCAAGTAACGCACACTTCCGGCGTCGCCATCATGTCCCCCACTGCTGGTGCCCGGCTGATAATTTTCCCGGGTACAATCCGGTGCCAGTAACACCACCCCTCCCGTCCTGCAATGCAGATATGCCGTTTCGATAGCTTGCCGCAAATCGGCTTCATTAAGCATATACATAATCGCGTCATGTATGAAAATCGCATCGAACGCTTTCTTCAGGCGAACATTACGCATATCGCCCTGTAAATGTTCACAATCCGGGTTTAGATC
>JAUIEF010000261.1 GCA_030428785.1 bacterium | reverse complement strand
GCCCATCTCGAGCGCAGGCTCGGCGTGCTCGCCAACGCCAACGGCAATTGCGTCGTCGTCCGCGGCACGCCGGAAGCCTCCGAGCAGGCCCGGCGCGTGCTCGAGGCGCTCTACGAGCGGGGCCGCGCGCTCGAGGCCCTGGGGCGACCCGCCGAGGCCGTCGCCGTCTACCGGGAGCTCCTCGCCCTGCCGCCGCAGGGTCGCTGGGACGCGGCGGAGCGGGTGGCGCGCCTGGGCGGCTGACGGCCGAGCGGCGGGGCCGCGCCCTCCGCGCGCGCCTCAAGGGAGGGGGCCGACGGGGCCGACGAGAGGAGGACGCCCTCCTCCCTCCGGACCCGGGGACGCTCCATGCGCACCGTTCCGACCCTGCTCCTCGCCGCCGCCCTCGCCGTGCTCGCGCCCGTCGCCGCCCCGCAGCAGGGCGGCGCCCCCGCGCCCGGCGGCCAGCTCCCCCAGCCCGGCGACGTCGCCGAGCTCGGGCTGCCGCAGCTCCCGCCGCTCTCCGCCGGCTCGCGCGCGACGCTGCGCGACGCCGACCGCTTCGAGGTGCGCCCGGACCAGGACCTGCAGATCGCGCTCACCGTCCCCGGCGCGACGCCCGTGAGCACGATCCTCGACAAGTCGATCACCGGCACGGGCTTCAACGAGCACTACACCTACCAGGTGCCGCCGTCCTACGACCCGGACGACCCGCCCGTGCCCATGCTCATCGCGTACCACGGCTTCGGGAGCTCCGCGGCGAGCGTGCACAACCAGACGCTGCTCGACGAGCTCTGCGCGATGCACGGGTGGTTCTACCTCTCGCCGACGGGCGTCGACGACAAGCTCTTCGGCGCGGGCGTGAGCCGGCAGAACACCGAGGCCGTCATCCGGCACATGCTCGACACCTACGCCGTCGACCCGGACCGGCTCTACATGGTCGGCTTCTCGATGGGCGCCGGCATCACGGTGAACTTCGCCGGCACGCACAAGGACCCGGACGACCTCATGATCGCCGCGGTGGGCCTCGTCTCGGGCGCGTACGACTGGGCGCTCACCTACGAGGTGGACGCGGCCGTCCAGCCCTGGCTCGTGAACCCGTACAACTTCGGCGCGACGCCCGACGAGGACCTCTACACGTACCAGCGCGCGTCCGGCCTGCACCACGACCGCGGGACGTACCCGCCGACGCCGGGCACGCTCGTCCCGACGCGCAGCCTCGCCTGGAACCTCGACGGCACCCCCGCGTGGGTGACCTGGGACGAGGGCGACACGCTCACCCACCTGCCCGCGCTCAGCGAGTCCCTCGTCGACCTGCTCGACGACCGCGGCACGGACCTCGTGACGCGCTCCGTCACGGGCACCGTCGACCCGAACTCGGGCCTGCCGGCCACGCACTCCTGGGCGGTCATGGACCCCTTCGAGCTCTTCCACTTCCTCGACGGGAAGTCCGTGGACCGCCGCCCCGAGCGGGTCGACGCGCTCGCCGTGGACGACGGCGCCGTGTCCTTCCTCGAGGTCGCGCGGCTCGACGCCGGCGCGTTCGGGCGCGTGCAGGCCTCCGTCGTCCCGGACGACAAGGACATCGCCTTCGAGGGCGGCGAGAACGTCGCGGGCGTCACCTTCAACATGGACTCGGCGGGCCTCGCGCACGTCTGGCCCGTCGTCGTGACCGTCACACCTCCCGGCCCCGACGACCTGCTCCTCACGATCCAGGACGACGCGGACCTCCCCGGCTACCTCGTCGACCTCGCCACGGGCGACCTCGTGGGCGGCTCGGAGTGGAACGCCGTGGACCGCCGCCTCACGATCCCCGTCCCCGGCGCGGGCACGAGCGCCTACCTCGCGGAGGGCGCCCCCTGGGGCACGCTCCTCACGATGTCGCCGGACCCCGTCGAGCCCGGCCAGGAGTTCACCGTGGAGGTGCGCTCCCCCGACGGCCCGGGCACGCTCTGGATGATCCTCTCCTTCGAGGAGCAGCTGCTCCCCGTGGGCCCGGGCGTCGTCCTCGCCGTCTCCCCCATGCCGCCGGCGATCCTCCACCCGTTCGCGCTGGACGCCCAGGGCGAGCTCGAGCTCACGCTCACCATGCCCGCCGATCCGGGCCTGGCGGGGGTCCGCCTCGCGTTCCAGGGGGCCATCGTCCCGAGCGGGACCTGGGTGGCCGACACGAGCAACCCCTTCGCGCTCGACGTCCAGTAGGGCCGGAGGGGACCCGGATCCGCCCCGGAACCGCCCCCTTGAAGATGGTGGGATCCCCGGATCGGGGGTAGACTGAGGCCGGCATTCCGTCCGTGCAGCCCGAGCACCGGCGGCGAGCCCTCGGCACAGCAACCCCGACCCGTATCAGGATGGATCCCAGCATGATGCGATCCACGCTCCTCCTCGCGTCCGCGCTCGGACTGCTCGCGACGGCGAGCCCGGCCGCGGCGCAGTCCCTCGGCGGCGACTCCGCGGGATCGCGGCTCGACGGCAACGCCGTCGACGCGCTCGCCCGCCAGCAGCGCATCGCGGTCACCGGCACGCTCGGCTTCCCGCCGCTGCCGGCGGTCACGGCCGACACGCCGCGCAACACGATCTTCTACGCCGACCGCATGCCGTACGGCGGCACCGTCCCCGGCGGCGAGGTCCTCGAGGCGACGAAGACGTCCTTCGCCATCCCGAAGGAGGTCACGGGCACGGGCTTCGCCGAGTTCGTCGTGTACCAGCTCCCCGACACCTACGACGAGTTCGGCACGCCGCATCCGATGGTCATCGCGTACCACGGCTACGGCGCGTCCGCGAACAGCGTCGGCAACCAGTCGACGATCGACGAGGAGGCCAACGCCCGCGACATGGTCTACCTGTCGGTGACGGGCCTCGACGACCAGCTCTTCGGCTCGCCCATCAGCCAGCAGAACACCCACGCCGCGATCCAGTACATGGTCGACAACTTCAACGTCGACCCCGACCGTCTCTACATGGTGGGCTTCTCGGCCGGCGCCGCGATCAGCGCGAACTTCGCCGCGCGGCACCGCGACCCGGACGGCCTCATGATCGCCGCGCTGGGCCTCGTGTCGTGCACCGGCGACTGGGTGCTCGAGTACAACCTCGGCGACGTGAACCTCAAGGCGTGGATGCAGAACGCCTTCAACTTCGGCGGCCCGCCGTCGAGCGAGCTCTTCGCCTACCAGGCGGCCAGCGCGCTCTACGACGAGGAGACGAGCTACCCGCCCGTGACCTCCGCGATC
The DNA here is from genome assembly GCA_030428785.1 of bacterium. Lineage (GTDB taxonomy): Bacteria > Planctomycetota > B15-G4 > B15-G4 > B15-G4 > JAUIEF01. Next base: position 2,544 of record JAUIEF010000261.1, on the reverse strand, counting down.
CCCGTGCCGGCCGGGAGCATGGTCACGAACCTCGCGCCCGTCCCCACCTACCTCACGTACGACACGCTCGACACGATCCCGCACGTCCCGACGCTCTGCGACAACATCGAGTCGATGGTCCAGGCCGCCGGCGGCACCGTGCAGAAGACCGTCGTGACGGGCACCGTCCTCCCGGGCCCGCCGTCCGTGCCCGCGCCCCACTCGTGGGAGGTGCTCGACGAGGTCGCGCTCTTCGACTTCTTCGACGGCAAGGTCGTCGACCGCTACCCGGAGGACTTCGACGCGCAGCAGGACCGCGAGACGACCGTCTCCTGGGCGGAGTTCACGCCCGAGCGCGACGACAAGTTCGTGTACGTGGAGGCCGAGGCGCGGCCCGCCTCGAGCCGGCTCATCGTGTCGAAGGCGTCCAACGTCGAGGTCATCGAGCTCGACGCCGACCTGGCCGGCCTCACCGGCCCGCTGCCCTACCGCGTGACGTTCACGAACACGAGCGTCGGCCCCGCCCGCCTCGTGCTCGGCGGGTTCCCGGAGTCGCCCTCGTACCTCAAGACGTTCGGGACGAACGCGCTCGTGACCCTCGTGGACAGCGACCCGATCGCGGGCACGCTCTCGCTCGACGTCCCGGGCATGACGACCATGGACTTCAAGGTCGCGCACGACCCCACCTGGACCACCGTGCTCACGACGAGCCCGAACCCGGTCGCGATCGGCTCGCCCATCACCGTCGACATCGACGGCCCGGCCGGCGACCCCGCCGTCTGGCTCGTCATGGGCGTGCTCGAGACCTTCGTGCCCATCGAGTCCATCCAGATGACGGTCTTCCCGGGCCCGCCGTCGTTCATCCGCTACCTGCCGCTGGACATCGACGGCGACCTGTCCCTGGGACAGACCGTGCCGAACGACCCGGCGCTCGAGGGCCTGCGGTTCCCGACCCAGGTGGTCACCACGGACTCCGGCGGCGCGCTCCACTCCGTGAGCAACCACTGGGGCCTCTACGTCGCCCCGTGACGGCGGACGCCCCGGCCGAGGAGCCCGACGAGGTCCACGCCGCGCCCGCGGTCTCGTTCGAGATCGCGCGTGAGCACCACCGCGTCTCGCTGCTCGACTACCTCGACGCGCTCGGCGAGCCCGTGGACCGCCGGCTCGTCGACGCGGCGGCGCGCGAGGGCCGCATCCGCCTGAACGGCGAGCCGGTCGGGCGCAGCGAGACGCTCAAGACGGGCGACCTGCTCGAGCTCGACGTCCCCGTCGCGTCGCTCGCCCGGCGCGCGGACGAGTCGCTCGTGATCCTCCACGAGGACGACGACCTGCTCGTCGCGTCGAAACCCAGCGGGCTGCCGTTCGACGCGAGCCGGGTGGGCTCCGGGCGCTCGGCCGTCGAGCGGCTCGCGCTCCTGCGGCCCGGACCGCGGCCGCGGCCCGTCCACCGCCTCGACAAGGACACCTCCGGCCTCGTGATCGCCGCCCGCAGCCGCGTGGCCGAGGACACCCTGGGGCACGCCCTGCGCTCCGGCGAGGCCCGGGTGGAGTACCTGGCGATCGTCCGGCGCCCGCCCCGCGACGACGAGGGCGAGGTCGACGTGCCCCTCGGCAAGCGCAAGCGCACGGACGCCCAGCTCGTCCCCGACGAGCGGCACGGGCGGCCCTGCCGGACCCTCTGGCGGGTCGAGGAGCGCTTCCGCGGCTTCGGCCTGCTGCGGCTCCACGCGTCCGACAACGGGCGGAGCCACCAGATCCGGGCCCACCTCGCCGCGCGCGGCACGCCCGCCGTCGGCGACAAGCTCTACGGCGAGGACGACCGCGTCTTCCTGAGCCAGCTCAAGCTCGACTACCGGCGCAAGCGCGGGCGGCCCGAGCGGCCGATCCTCGAGCGGCCCGCGATCCACGCGGCGACCCTCCGCCGGGGCGACCTCGTCGTCGAGGCGCCGCTGCCCGACGACCTCGCGGTCTTCGTCGCGCAGCTCCGGCGGCACTGCGCCGCGCCCGGCGAGGCCGCCGACGGGGGTTCCGCCCCGGCGGAAATCGACTAGACTGTCCGTTCGGCGCCACGCGGGCCCGGGAATGCCGCGTCGCGACGTCCCCGAGCCTCCTCCCCCGATCCCCCGGCGGCCTCCCGGCGGATCGCGGCGCTCTCTCCACGCACGACCCCGAGTCACCCGATGATCCGCGCCTTGATCCTCTGCGGTCTCTTCCTGTCCGCCGCCGCCCTGGGCCCGACCGTCCGCGCCCAGGACGACGACCCGTCGCGTCCGGACCTCGGCTTCCCGCCGCTCCCGCCGGTCACGGCCGACAGCCCGATGGACACGATCTTCTACGCCGACCGGCTCGACCTGCCGCACGAGGGCGCCGACGCGCAGGAGGCGACGCTCACGAACTTCTCGATCCCGTCGGCGATCACCGGCACCGGCTTCTCGGAGCCCATCCAGTTCCAGCTCCCGGACGGCTACGACGGGCTCGGCACGCCGCACCCCATGATCGTCGCGTACCACGGCTTCGGCGGCTCGTCCGCGAGCCCCGCGAACCAGTCGACCGTCGACGAGGAGG
>JAUIEF010000027.1 GCA_030428785.1 bacterium | reverse complement strand
GGTTCACCGAGGGCGAGCACGCGCAGGGCACGCTGCGCACCCCGACGGTCTGGGCGCAGGACGTCCTCGCGAGCACCGGCGTCGACGTGCTCGTCAACGACACCGCGCAGGTGCAGCTCGACAACCCGTGGCTCCCGCCGGTCGTCGCGCTGAACGCCGCGAGCGACGCGTCGCACGCGACCGGCGTCGCCGGCAACATCGCGAACACGCACCCCGTGCACAAGGCGACCAACTACACCATCGACCGGATCTTCAGCGCGGGCGGCTCGGGCGACAGCGCGGCGCCGCCGATCTGGAGCCAGGCGATCACCGAGGGCGTCGACTACGGCAACTGCTCCTGGTGGAACGGCCTCAAGGGCTCCATCGCGTTCCTCGACCGCTTCTTCGACCACACCATCCGCAACTTCGGCGTGATGATGTTCAAGTCGACGGGCAACCAGGGCACCTCGACCACGCCGTACGTCACGACGCCCGGCAACGGCTACAACATGACGAACTCCGGCGCCTACACCGACCAGGACGACGTCGTGTGGGACGGCGACGCGATGGCGAGCACGAGCTCGTACTGGGACCCGGTCGAGGGCCACGAGAAGCCGGAGGTCGCGAGCCCCGGCACCGGCCTCACGACGACCGGCACCGGACCGAGCGGCCTCCAGAACGGCTTCGGCGGCACGTCGTCGGCCAGCCCGCTCACCTGCGGCGTCGCCGCGCTCATGAGCGCCGGCGAGCCCGCGCTCCTCGCGGAGATGACGACCGTGAAGGCGGCGCTCATGGCGTCGGCCTGGCACAACGTGGAGGGCGACGCGCTCCTCAGCGAGCGCGACGGCGCGGGCGGCGTGCACGCGGCGGCCGCCTGGGCGCTCGCGCGCGAGGGGCGCTGGTGGCACGACGAGGTCTTCGCCGGCGACTTCGCCGGCGGCGTGCTCGACGTGCCCGTGCCCGCGCTCGCCGGCGAGGACGTGCGCGTCGTCGCGCTCTGGTTCAGCAACCCGGACTCCGCCTACACCACGGACGTCCTCGACATGGACGTCGACCTCGCGGTGCTCGCGCCCGGCGGCGGCGTCGTCGCGAGCTCCGCGAGCGCCGCCAACCCGTTCGAGATCGCGACCTTCCGCGCGACCGTCACGGGGACGTACGTCGTGCGCCTCACGCTCCAACGCTTCGACGGTGTGAGCGAGCCGCTGTCCGTCGCCTGGTCCACGCGCTCGGACACCGCCGTCGCGGAGGTCGGTCTCGCGCCGGGCGGCGCGCCCTTCGCCGTGGGCGAGCTCACGACGCTCGAGTTCTCCGAGCCCTACGAGGGCGCCGGCAAGCCGTACGCCGCGTGGGCCGCGCTCGCGCCCGCCGGCGGCTTCGTCTTCGGGGCCTCGGGGTTCACGCTGCCCACGGCGTACGACTGGTTCGCGCAGGCCACCGTGTTCCTGCCGGGCTTCGTCGGCACGCTCGACGGCGCCGGACGTGCAGACGCGACGCTGCCCATCCCGGACGTGCCGCAGGCGATCGGCGTGCCGCTGCACATCGGGCTCGTCGTGCTCGAGCCGTCGGCGTCGCTCGACGAGGTGTCGACCGTCGCCCGGCCCGCGGTGTTCGTCATCCAGCCGTAGCGTCGCGCGCGTGACGCACGACGTCCGCGCGCGACGCGCGCACGCGCCGCCGCCGACCGGACGCCACATTTTTTGGCGTGCGCCGCGCGACAGATCACGCGGGGCCGCGCCGTCTCAACGCCCCATCGCCGGCCTTCGGGCCGAGTGGATCCGGGCGGCTCGTCCGACGACGACGTGTCCACCGACCGACCGCCCCGCGGCGTCGGGCCGGACGCGTGACATCGGCGGGGACCCGACCCGACCCTGTCGCCGACCGTGTTCCGGGAGCGCGACAGCACCCCGTCGACACTGCCACCCGTCGGCGGTCGCCTGGATCCACCGTTTCCGCACGCCGGCAACAGTCCGTCCGACGGACGAGCGACATCCCGCCGGGGGTGGGGACGTGTACGGTGACGGCTTCGGAGACAACGTCGCCGGGTTCCTTGCCCCCGGCATCTCGCGCGGGTCGCGAGGCGCGCGGTCAGGCGAGCCCCGGCCCGTCGAACTGATCGAGCCGCACGACCTCGTCGACCGGGAGCCGTCCGCTCGGACGCGCGGCCGACGTGCCCTTGCCGAGCGTGACGATCATGACCGGCACGTGGTCGGACGGGATGCCGAGGATCTCCGAGACCCGCGCCGGGTCGAAGCCGATCATCGGGCAGGTCGACAGCCCCATGTCCTCCGCGACGAGCATGAGCGTCATGGCGGCGAGGCTGCCGCTGCGGATCGCCTCGTCGCGCTGCAGGGCGGCGTTCTTCCCGTAGAAGCCCTGGATCATCGGGACCATCTTCCCCGCGACGTCCTCGCCCGCCTCGGCCCAGATCCGCGCGGCGTCCTCGTGCGCGCCCAGCTTCCCGCAGACGACGACGTCCACGGAGGCCTCCCCGAGGTGCTTCTGGCCCCAGGCCGCGCCCATGATCGCGTTCTTCAGCTCGGCGTCGCGGACCGCGAGGAAGCGCCAATGCTGTAGGTTGAACGACGACGGCGTGCGGATCACGACCTCGAAGAGCCGCTTGAGGTCCTCGTCGGTGACGACGTGGGCCGGGTCGTAGGACTTCACGCTGCCTCGCGCGCGGACGGCATCCTGGACTTCCAAACCATGCTCCTCGAAGGGGATCGTCAGCAGTCGGACGCCGGAGACGTCCCGTGGGGCTTGTACCCCATGGGGACGGAGCGACTCCAGTGCGGGAGCACGGGCGTCCGGCGGCACACACGCACCGCGTTCTCCCACCCGGACGCGGAACGGACGGACCCGCCACGAGGAGGAGCGCCATGCTCGCCGGCCTGATCACCCTGCTCACGACGCCGCTCGCGACGGCGACACCCGGCCGCGCGGCGGCGATCGCGCTCGCCGCGTCGGGGCTCGCGGCGGGCGACTTCGTCGACGTGGGACCGGGCGGCGGCGACACGCCGATGTGGAAGCTCACGCTCGACTCGGGGCTCGCGATCTCCACCGCGCGCACGTTCCAGCCCGACCTGCTGCTCGCGGCGGGCGACGTCGACGGCGACGGGCGCGGCGACCTGCTCGTCGGCTCGATGGAGGCCGGCACGGTGATCGTGCGCTCCGGCCGCGACGGCGAGCCGATCCACGTGTTCACCGGCGACGCCGCCGCGGGCTTCGGACAGGCCGCCGGCCCCGCGGGCGACGTCGACGGCGACGGCCGCGACGACGTGATCGTCGGAGAGTCGCTGCACGTCACGGAGGACGGACAGATCGGCCGGGCGCGCGTCTTCAGCGGGCGCAACGGCAAGGTGCTCCTCGAGATCCCCGGCGAGCTCGCCGGCGACAAGACCGGGTACGTCGTGAACGGCGTGGGTGACGTCGACGGCGACGGCACGCCGGACCTCGGCGTGTGCAGCCCGGGCGTGAGCACGGTACGCGTGCACTCCGGCGCCGACGGCGCGGTGCTCCTCGACCTGTTCGAGCCGAGCCCTCCGAACGCGATCGGGCAGTACGTCGGTCCCGCGGGCGACGTCGACGGCGACGGGCTGGCCGACGTGCTCGTGAGCGTCCTCGACGTCGTCGCTCCCGTCATCGGCCGCACCGCGCGCGTCCACGCGGGCGTCGACGGCTCCGTCCTGTTCGAGGCCGGGCTCGGCGACGCCCTCCCGCAGCTCGACGTGTCGATGGACGCGGTCGGCGACCTCGACGGCGACGGCTACGACGACATCGTCGGGCTCGTCCGCGACGCGGACGGCGAGCGCGCCTCGGTGTTCGGCGGCCCGGACGGGCGGCTCCTCGAGAGCTTCGCCCTCGGCTTCCAGCCCGGCGGCTCGCCGCCGACGATGACGGACGTCGCAGGCGCGGGCGACGTCGACGGCGACGGCACGCCGGACATCCTCGTCGGCACGCTCGAGCTCTTCCGCGGCGGCATGCAGGTCTTCTCGGGCGCGACCGGCGGCGGCCTCCGCGCGTTCGTCTTCACCGACCCGAACGCGACGGTGCAGGTGACCGGCGCGGGCGGCGGCGACGTCGACGGCGACGGCTACGCCGACGTCCTCGTCGCGAACCACCAGCTCGAGGACCTCACGGGCATCATCCCGAGCCGCGGGCGCGTGCTCTTCGGCGGCGATCCGTGGTTCGTCCGGCTGGGCGACCGCGTCCGGGACGACCTCTTCGCCGGGTCGTTCGACACGCTGCGGTTCGAGGCGGTCTCCGGGACGCGGCTCGACGTCCTCATGCGGTCGGTCGGGAAGGACCCGTTCCCCCCCGTGCTCGCGATGACCGGACCGGGCGGGCTCATCACGCTCGGCGACGATGTCCAGGCGACGGCCCGCACCGCGCGGCTCCGCCGCTTCGAGCTGCCGCAGACGGGGTCCTACGAGCTCCGGCTGCGACACGGCGGCTCGGGGACCGCGGAGCCGTCGGGGTACAGGGCGCGCACCCGGTCCAGGCCGCCGCGCGGCAAGGGGACGGTCGACGGCGCCGAGGGCGCGGCCTTCGTCGCGGGGCAGCGGGTCGTCACGGAGCTCGAGGACGCGACGCCGAGGAACCTGCTCGTCGACCTCCCGGCCGGCGGCCGGGTGACGCTCCGGGCGGGCGGCCAGGGCGGACTGCGTCCCGCGTTGCGCCTGCTCGACCCGGACGGCGCGGACATCACGCCCGAGGACGGCGTGCCGCACCGCATCCGGAAGCTCGTGGTGCCCGAGACCGGCACGTACACCGTGGAGGTCCGCGCCCTCGACGGCACGACGGGCGGCGTGACGCTGAAGAGCCGCGTGAAGGTCCCGCGCGGCAAGGCGCGGATCGTGGCCGCGCCGTCGCTCGAGCTCCCGTAGCGGCGCGCGCCCGTCAGCGCGCGTCGAACACGACGACGCGATCGTCCTCGGCGATGGGCGCGCCGAACGCGGCCTCGAGCGCGCGACGTCGCGCGGCGAGCACGCCCCGCGCGAACGGCCGCGCCTCGATGTGCCCGCGCTGACGCATCTCCGCGACCGCTGCGTCGGCCAGCGCGAACGGCGCCCAGATCGTCCGCCCGTCAAGCGGCCCCGCCTCGCGCTTCACCGCCTCGGTCGTGTGCAGGACGACGAGGTCCACGTCCTCGCTCTCCACGAGCCGGACGAGCGCGTCGGCGCGACCCCGCCCGAGCAGCGCGTCCGCGTCCCGCCAGGCGCGCGCCACCGCCTTGCGCTCGGGGTCGACGGCGAGGTTCGTGACGTAGCCGCCGGGCATGGGCAGCCCGTGCACCGTCTGCCCGAGGTTCCACCGCGCGTCCCGCGGCCGGCCGGCGTCCTGCGGCAGGTCCACGACGCTCCTCGCGCCGGTGTCGCGCAGCGTCGCGAGCCGCGGCGAGACGTCGACCTCGAAGGTGGACAGCGGCGCGGGCGAGAGCTCGGCCGCGAGCAGCACGACGACGACGGCGGTCGCGCCCGCGCGGTGCCGCGCGTCAGTCAGCCGCGCGAGGACGAGGCGCCACGCCCCCGCCGCGAGCAGCGCCACGAAGAGCGCGACGAGCACGTAGAAGCGGTCGGGCTTGCGCAGCATGGCGAGCACCGGGAGGTCCGCGAGCCACGCGCCGGGCAACGGGACGCCCGTGGGCTCGCCGCCGACCTGCAGCTCGGGGCCCAGGCCCAGCACGAAGAAGAGCAGCGCCGCGACGGCCCACGCCGCGCGCTCGCGGAACACGCCCGCGCCCAGCAGGAGCACGAGCACGGTCGTCCAGCCGAGCATCGTCGGCCAGGACACGACGAGCCGCTCGGGCGGGCCCACCCACGAGAACCCGAGGAGGTCGTTGGAGCGCAGCTCGCGGCGGTCCGACACGGGGTCGAAGCCGCCGGCGTCGGCCTCCGGCTCCTCGAGGGCGGCGCCCGGCGCCCCGCCGTCGAGCCCGGTCATCCCCGCGACGGTCGGCCACGCGACGAGCACCACGGCGAGCGCCGCCGCCGCGCCCGCCGCGAGCAGACGCCGCGCGCCGACGCTCCACGGCACCGAGCGGTCGAGCGTCCGGCCGCCGAGCAGCACCAGCCCGCCGAGCAGCGCCGCGAACACGAGGTAGTAGAGCGACGTCGCCGCGACGAGCGCCGCGGCGAGCGCGACGCCGAGCGCCTGCCCCGCCCGCCCCGTGCGCCAGGCGCCGACCATGAAGAAGAGCGCGAGCGGCAGGAACTCGAGCGTGCCGACGTTCATCTGCGCCACGTAGCAGGTGCGGTACGGCGTCGCCGCGAACAGCGTCCCCGCGACGAGCGCGCCGGCGCGGCTCCCCGTGAGCCGCACGGCGAGCAGGTACATGAACCAGCCGCCGAGCGCGACGTGCACGAGGAGCACGGCCTTGAACGAGTCGTGCACGCCGACGACGCGGCTCAGCGCGCCGACCGCCAGCGAGTTGAGCGGCGAGAGCGTGTGCTTCGCGAGCGACAGCCCACGAGGGTGGTGCAGCGCGTCGGTCCACCACGGCGACTCGCCGCGCTCGAGGACCGCGGTGTCCATCCACCACGCGTTCCAGACGTTGATGAAGTAGTCGCCGCGCACGCTCACCGCGCGGCCCGGCGACGCGGCGAGCGGCCACGTGACGAGGACGGCCGCGACGGCGTAGAGCAGCAGGGCCGCGAGGTCTGCGCGGCGCAGACGCGGGAGGCCGGCGTCGCGCGCCCCGTCGCCCTCGCGCACGCCGGCAGCCGCCCCGGCGCTCACCGCACCGCGCTCCTCACCGCGGCAGCGCCTCGGCGACGGAGTAGAGGATCGGACCGTTGCGACCGGCCTTGTGCAGCTCCCAGTCGAAGACCTTCTCGGCCCAGCGCTCCGAGAGCGGCGTGAGGAACGGCGAGAGGTGGTACACGCTGCCCGCCTGCTGCACGCGGAAGCCGTTGTCCTCGAGCGCGCGCTGGAGCATGCGCGGGTGGAACCGCGCGATGTGCTGCTTGCCGCCCATCTCCGCCGCGCCGCCGAAGTGGTCGACGATCCACTCGAGGATCGGCCACGTGCTGCGGTAGTTGGGCGTCGTCACGAGCAGCACGCCGCCCGGCTTGAGCACGCGTCGCAGCTCCCCGAAGTACACGGGGATGGTCTCGGCCGGCACGTGCTCGATGACCTCGAGCACGATGACCTTGTCGAAGCTCGCGTCCCGGAACGGCAGCTTCTGGATGTCCGCCCCGACGAAGCAGACGCGGCGCTCCTCCTCCTCGAGCATCGTCGAGAGGAAGTCGAGCGGCGCGGGCGAGAAGTCGGTCGCGCACGAGAGCGCCACGCGCTCGCTCGTGTTGAACGGGATCTCCGACGAGCCGGCGCCCACCTCGAGCACGCGGTCGGTCGGCCGGAACTCGAGCTTGTCCGCGACCATGGGCCACTTCTTGAGGTGCCAGAACTTCTGCACCGGGTGACCCTCCTTGCGCGCGAGGTACTGGTAGTCGCCGCGCGTGTGGTCCGCGAACTTGCCCGAGCGCCGCAGCCGCTTGCACTTGGCACGCACCGCGCGCAGCCGCTTCATCATGCGGAAGCCGTCGCGGAAGAGCTTCACCGTGCTCGGCTGATGCCGGTACACGTAGGTCACCGGGATCTCGGCGATCTCGTGCCCGTGCAGGTCCAGCAGCGCCAGGATCTCCACGTCGAAGGCGAAGCGCTCCGCCTCGACCTCGGGGAAGAGCTCACGCGCGACGTCGCCGCGGTACGCCTTGTACCCGGCCTGGTAGTCGCGCACCGGCACCTTGACGAGCCGGCGCGAGAGCCAGCCGAAGAGCGCGCCCATCGCGTGCCGCCGCCCGACGTACGCGAAGTCGCGCGGGTTGAGCACGAAGCGCGTGCGCGGGTCGCGCCGGTTGCCGATGGCCGCGCCGGCGCCGGCCTCGAGCGCCGCGAGGAAATCCCCCACCGTGTCCAGCGCGTAGGTCGCGTCCGCGTCGACGGTGAGCAGGTACTCCCCGCGCGACGCCGCGGCCGCCGTCTTGAGCGCGGCGCCCTTGCCGCGGTTCTCCGGGTGCGCGAGCACCGTCACCCACGGCCGCTCCGCCGCGAACGCGTCGAGGATGGCGCGCGTCCCGTCCGAGCTGCCGTCATCGACGGCAACGATCTCGCACGGTCGACCGAGCCCGCGGACGACGGCCTCCACCTCTTCCAGCATCTGCTGGAGCCGCGCCTCGCCGTCCTTCACGGGCAGCGCGATCGTGAGATGGGGACGGGCTTCGGTCACGGCGGGGGACGGCGGGGAGTCCGGGGTGGCGGGCGCACGACGGCCCGTGGGCTCCCGCGCGGGCCGCCGAGTCTACACGGCCCCGCGAGACCGACCAATCAACGCCCGAGGCCCGGGGCCCGGAGCCGACGGGCGCGGGCGAAGACCGGCTGCGTGATGCCGTCGTCGAGCCGCGAGGTCGCGGCCGCGACGCGCCCGTGCAACGTGCCGTGCCCCGCGAGCTCGACCTCGTCCGCCACGACGTCGCCCACCACCTGGAACGCGGGGCGACACCCGTCGGAGGTCCGGATCGACCCGCCCGGCAACGCGATCGCGAGCCCCGGCAGGAGGTGCTCCGAGCCGACCCGGACGTCGCCGTCGACGACGACGCGCGCGGGGACGCCGCCGTCGCGCCCGTCGAGCAGGGACGCCGAGACGAGCACGCCGTCCACGACGACGTCGTCGAGGTACACGACGGCGCCGTCCTCGATCGCGACGATGCCGCGCAGCTCCGCGTCCTCGAGCAACGTGTTCCCGGAGAGCCGCGTCACGCGGACGCCGCTCCCGGCGGTCGCCTCGCGCAGCCGATCGCGCAGCGCGTCGACGTCGGGCACCGGGACCGGCCCGGCCGCGACACTCGCCTCGACCACCCGCGTCGGCATGCCGATCACGAGGTCCTGCCGCCGCCCGCCCGGCCAGCCCAGCGAGGCCACGACCTCGCGCGGACGGCTGACCTCGAGCGCACGGCTGTACGTCCGCCGCCCGTCGATGCGACTCCAGACGCCGAACGACGCGGCGGTCATGGGGCGCCCGGTCGCCTCGCGCACCGCGACGGGCGCGGCCCGCGACGGCGCGTCGTCGTCCACCTCGACGACGAGCAGGTCGACGCCGCTCACGCCGACCACGAGCGTGTACGCGCGCCCGGGCCGGATGACCGCGCCGAAGCCGCGGAGGTCCAGCTCGACCTCCCGGAGCGAGGGCGTCAGGTTGAGGACGACCTCGGGGTGCCGCTCCCACCAGCTCCACGCGATGCCCGTGCCCGGCTCGAGGATCTCGGGCGGGAGGACGACGTCGTCCGAGCGCGTGTCGTACCAGTTGTGCTCGACCTCCGGCAGCGACGACGCGGGCACGGCGAGCGTGGCGAGCGCGTCGCCCGTCGGGCGGGCGTCGCCCGGTGCGCGCGCGGCGTGCAGCGAGACGGTCACGGAGGAGCGCCCCGCCGGGTGCGCGCCGAGGTGGGGCGGACGCGCGTGCCGATGACAGAAGACCTCGTGGTGCCCGGCGACGCGGCCCATGCGGAGCACGAGGCGTTCGGGCACCGCCTCGACGAGCTCCTCCGGCACCTCGGGCACCGAGCCCGTCCCGGTCGGCGCCGCCACGGGGAGCGTGAAGCCGAGGGCGAGCTGGCGCCCCGCCTCGAGCACCGTCGGACGCGTCGCGCCGGAGCCCGGGTCCGACGTCCAGAGCGTCCCGGAGCGCTCCTCGGGCGCGGCGTCGACGAGCTCACGTCGCGTGCGCACCTCGAAGGACGCGTCCGTCACACCGCCGACGAGCACCTCCTCGGAGCCGTCGCGCGCGAGCCGCAGCGCGCCGTCCCGGGCGGACAACCGCGTGACGCCGCCCGCCGCGTCGACGAGCTCGAGGCGCTCGGGCCCCGCCGCCCGCACGTCGACGGCCGCGCGCACGACCGACCCGAGCCGACGGAGCGCGGCCTCCGAGCCGTCGTCGCGCGTGCCGGCGGCCGCAGCGTCCGTGACGAGCCCGCCGAGGTCCACGGAGGCGACGCCCCGGTCGGCGAGCGCCACGAGCAGCAGCGACAGGAGCGCGACGACCGCGAGGAGCTCCAGGAGCGTGAGCCCCCGGCACCCGGCGTCTCGGCGGTCTGTCTGGCGAAGCATGTCGGCGGCCTTCGTGGTCTTCTCGCGCGCGTCGACCGCCCGGTCGCGCACGACGGGGACCCCGGGACGGATCCCGGGCATGCCGGTCCCCACCGTCGGGGTCGTCGCGCCGTGCCGGAGCGTGACGACACGGACGATTCGGTCCCGGGCGGGGACGAGTTGAGGCACGAATCGTTACCCTGCTCCGTCGGTCCGACGGCTCCGTCGACCGTTCGTCCCGAGGGCCCCGGCGCGCGGCAGGCGCCGCGGCCCGCGCCCCCCTCCCCGCGAGGTCCCCCCATGCTCCTCCCCGCCCTGGCGTCGGCGCTCCTCGCCGTCGCCCCGGCCCCGGTCGAGGACGCGCCCCACGCCTTCGTCGGCGCGCGGCTGATCCCGGTCTCCGGCCCCGAGATCCCCGACGGCACGCTCGTCGTGCGGGACGGCCGCATCGAGGCGGTCGGCGCCCGCGCGGACGTCGCCGTCCCCGAGGGCGCGGTCGTCCACGACCTGTCCGGCAAGGTCCTCATGCCCGGCCTCGTCTGCACGCACAGCCACATCGCGGAGCCTTGGGGCGCCGACTCGAGCGCGCCCATCCAGCCGTCCGTGCGCAACTACGACGGCCTCAACGTGCGCGCGGCGAGCGTCCAGCGCGCGCAGGCCGGCGGCGTGACCGTCGCGAACGTCATGCCCGGCTCCGGCCACCTCATGAGCGGCCAGACCACCTACATCAAGCTGCGCGACGGCGACACGGTGGACGAGCTCGCGCTGCGCTTCCCGGACGGCCGCGTCATGGGCGGCATGAAGATGGCCAACGGGACGAACTCCCAGCGCGACCCGCCGTTCCCCGGGACGCGCAGCAAGTCCGCGGCGCTCGTGCGCGAGGCCTTCGTCGAGGCGCAGGAGTACCGCGCGAAGATCGCGCGCGCGGACGGCGACCCGGAGAAGATGCCCGAGCGCGACCTCGGCCTCGAGGCGCTCGTGGAGGTCCTCGACGGGCGGCGCGTCGTGCACCATCACACGCACCGCCACGACGACATCGCGACGGTGCTGCGCCTCGCCGAGGAGTTCGGGTTCGAGGTCGTGCTCCAGCACGCGAGCGAGGCGTACCGGCTCGCGGACGAGATCGCGGCGGCCGACGTGCCGTGCTCCGTGATCCTCGTCGACGCGCCGGGCGGCAAGCTCGAGGCGGTCGACATGGCCTGGGAGAACGCGGCGATCCTGGAGCGCGCGGGCGTGCGCGTCGCGTTCCACACGGACGACCCCATCATCGACAGCCGGCTGTTCCTGCGGTGCGCCGCGCTCGGCGTGCGCGCGGGCATGTCGCGGCAGGGCGCGCTCGCCGCCGTGACGCTCGCCGGCGCCGAGATGCTCGGCCTCGAGGAGCGCGTCGGCTCGCTCGAGCCGGGCAAGGACGCCGACCTCGTCGTGCTGTCCGGCGACCCGTTGAGCGTCTACTCGCTCGTCGAGCAGACCTGGGTCGACGGCGTCCGGGTGTTCGACCTCTCGGATCCGGACGACCGGCGCTACGCCTACGGGGGCGAGGGCGCGAGCCACGGCATGACGGCGCAGCTCTGCTGCTTCGAGGAGACGACGCGATGAGGACGCTCGCCACCCTGCTCGCAGCCGCGCTCGTCGCGGCGCCCGCGCTCGCGCAGGACCTCGTCGTGCAGGGCGACGTCGTGCACACGATGGCCGGCGCGACGATCCTCGACGGCGTGGTCGTCGTGCGCGACGGCAAGGTCGCCGCGGTGGGCCCCGCGTCCGAGGTGACGCTCCCGGAGGGCGTGCCCGTCCGGCGCGCCGCCGTCGTGACGCCCGGCTTCGTCGACGCGCACACGACGGTGGGCCTCACCGGCCTCTACAACGTCGACCACGACCAGGACCAGTTCGACGACAGCGACCCGGTGCAGCCCGAGCTGCGCGCCGTCGACAGCTACAACGCGCGCGAGGGGCTCATCGCGTGGGTGCGCTCGTTCGGCGTGACGACCGTGCACACGGGACACGCGCCCGGCGCGGTCGTGAGCGGCCAGACGATGATCGCGAAGACCTCCGGCGACACGGTCGCGGACGCCGTGCTCGTGCCCGAGGCGATGGTCGCGTGCACGCTCGGCGACGACGCGCGCGCCCGCGGCGACGCGAAGAAGCCCGGCACGCGATCGGCGGCCGTCGCGCTGCTGCGGCAGGCGCTCGTCGACGCGCGGACCTACCGCGACGGCCGCGCGCGGGACGACGCCGGCAAGCGCCCGGCGCGCGACCTGCGCAAGGAGGCGCTCGCGCGCGTCCTCGACGGCGAGCTGCCGCTGCTGATCACGGCGCACCGGCACCACGACATCGCGGCCGCGCTGCGCATCGCGGAGGAGTTCGGCGTGCGCGTGGTGCTGGACGGCGCCGCGGAGGCGCCGCTGCTGGCCGACGAGCTGCTCGCCGCGGGCGTCCCGGTCATCGTGCACCCGGCGATGATGCGCACGTCGCCGCCGCCGGGCTCCACGGCGAACGCGAGCTTCGAGACGGCGGCGCTGCTCGACCGCGCCGGCGTCCCCATTGCGCAGCAGAGCGGTTTCGAGGGCTACGTCCCGAAGGTGCGCGTGCTCCCGCTCGAGGCGGCGATCGCCGGGCGCTACGGCCTCGCCCGGGAGCCGAACCTCGCCTCCATCACCATCGGCGCCGCGCGCATCCTGGGCGTCGACGACCGCGTGGGCTCGCTCGAGCCCGGCAAGGACGGTGACCTCGCGCTCTTCGACGGCGACCCGTTCGAGTACACGACCCACTGCGTCGGCACCGTCATCGACGGCGTCGTCGTGAACGAGGAGGTGCGCTGACATGGCCGACAGCCGTGCGGACTCCCACAACATCGCGGTCTTCATCGACCTCGAGAACGTCGCCATCGGCGTGCGTGACGCCCGCTTCAAGACCTTCGACGTGGACGTCGTGTTCCGGCGCCTCGTCGACAAGGGGAAGCTCGTCGTGCGCAAGGCCTACGCCGACTGGGGGCGCTTCGCCGAGTACAAGCGCCCGCTGCACGAGGCCGGCGTCGAGCTCGTCGACATGCCGGGCAGCAAGCTCACCGGCAAGAACAGCGCCGACATCAAGATGGTCTGCGACGCGCTCGAGATGGCGTTCAACAAGGAGCACATCGACACCTTCGCGCTCATCACCGGCGACTCCGACTTCTCGCCGCTCGTCGCGAAGCTCCGCGAGAACGACAAGCACACCATCGCCGTCGGCGTGAAGAACTCGACGAGCAAGCTGCTCATCGACAGCTGCGACGAGTTCATCTACTACGACGACCTCCACGCGAGCCGCGCCCGGAAGTCCAAGCGCGTGCCCAAGGTCGCGCAGAAGAAGAAGGAGGCCTTCGACCTGCTGCTCGACGCGGTCGCGGCGCTCCAGCGCGAGAACCGCGAGCTGCACGGCTCGCTCGTCAAGGAGACGATGAAGCGCAAGCAGCCGCAGTTCAACGAGGAGTACCACGGGTACAGCTCGTTCGGCCGGCTGCTCGAGGACGCGCAGAAGCACAAGCTCGTCAAGCTCAAGAAGGGCAACCGCAGCGGCACGTGGGTCATCGACGAGGTGCTCGAGGAGACCTGACCCCGCCTCACCGCCCCGGCGTCTCCCGACGCCGCGCCCGCCGACCACGCCGTCCGCCCGACCGACCCCGCACCACCGATGACCACCGCCACCTCGACGAGCCTCGCCGAGCAGATCGCCCGGCGCCGGACCTTCGCGATCATCTCGCACCCGGACGCCGGCAAGACCACGCTCACCGAGAAGCTGCTGCTCTACTCGGGCCTCATCCGCACGGCCGGCATGGTCAAGAACCGCAAGGGCCGCGCCGCGACGAGCGACTGGATGGGGATGGAGCGCGAGCGCGGCATCTCGATCACGTCGAGCGCGATGCAGTTCCCGTACAAGGACACGGTCATCAACGTGCTCGACACGCCGGGGCACGCGGACTTCAGCGAGGACACCTACCGCACGCTCATCGCCGCCGACTCGGCCATCATGGTCCTGGACGCCGGCAAGGGCGTCGAGGCGCAGACGCGCAAGCTCTTCGAGGTGTGCCACCTGCGCGGCATCCCCGTGCTCACGTTCATCAACAAGCTCGACATGCCGGGGCGCGACCCGCTCGACCTGCTCGCCGAGGTCGAGTCGGCGCTCGGCATCCAGGCCTGCGCGTTCAACTGGCCCATCGGCTCGGGGCGCGAGTTCGCGGGCGTCGTGGACCGTCGCTCACGGGAGTTCCAGCTCTTCGAGAAGACGGCGGCGGCGGGCTCCGCGAGGTCGGAGCTCACGCGGCTGCCCTTCGACGACCCGCGCGTCGGCGAGCGCCTGGGCGAGGACGTCGCGGACCAGGTGCGCGGCGAGCTCGAGCTGCTCGAGGTCGCGGGCAACCCGTACACGCACGAGGACTTCCTCGCCGGCAAGGTCACGCCGACCTTCTTCGGCTCCGCGCTCACGAACTTCGGGCTCGAGCCGTTCTTCGACGCGTTCGTCGAGCTCGCGCCCGCACCGGGCGCGCGGCCCGTCGACCTGCCGGACGGCTCGGAGACGCGGCGCCCGCCGACGGCCCCGTTCAGCGCGTTCGTGTTCAAGATCCAGGCGAACATGGACCGGCGCCACCGCGACTGCATCGCGTTCATGCGCATCTGCTCCGGCCGCTACGAGCCGGAGACGATGGTGAAGCACCACCGCGCCGGCAAGGCCATCCGCCTCGCGCGGCCGCACAGCATCGTCGCGCAGGAGCGCAACACGCTCGACGAGGCGTTCCCCGGCGACGTCATCGGCCTCATCAGCCGCGACACCTTCCGCATCGGCGACACGCTGTCGGCGGACGGCGGCTTCGAGCACAAGCCGCTGCCGCAGTTCCAGCCGGAGCTCTTCGCGCGCATCGAGCCCAAGGCCACGAGCCTCCGCAAGCGCTTCGACAAGGGCATGCGCAACCTCGTCGCCGAGGGCGCCGTGCAGCAGGTGTGGCCCGAGAACAGCCCGCACGACGGGCTCGTCGGCGCGGTGGGCCGCCTGCAGCTCGAGGTGCTCCAGTACCGCCTCGAGGACGAGTACGGCGTGCCGACGACCCTCCAGATGCTGCCCTACGTGTGCAGCTCGTGGCTCATCGGCGACCGCGAGACCTTCGACGCGCCGACGACGGCGCTCGTCGCGCGGGACACGCGCGACCGCACCGTCGTGCTCTTCCGGAGCGAGTGGGACAAGCAGGCCGCGGCCAAGAAGCACCCGGACCACGAGCTGCTCGACGTCGCGTGACGCGGCGGCGCACCGTGGGGACAGCCGGCTCGACGCCGCGTGCGGCCCGGCCCCGCGCGCCGATCCGCGCGCCTACTGCCGCCCGTCGACCAGGTCGGACACGACGCCCGGGTCCGCGAGCGTCGTCGTGTCGCCCAGCTCGTCGACCTCGCCGGCCGCGATCTTGCGCAGGATGCGGCGCATGATCTTGCCGCTGCGCGTCTTCGGCAGCGCGGGCGCGAACTGGATGCGGTCGGGCGTCGCGATCGGCCCGATGACCCGCCGCACGACCTGCGCGAGCTCGGCGCGCAGCTCGTCGCCGCCCTGCAGCCCCTGCCCGAGCGTCACGTACGCGTAGATGCCCTGGCCCTTGATCTCGTGCGGCATGCCGACGACCGCCGCCTCGACGACCGCGTCGTGCTCGTCGAGCGCGGACTCGACCTCGGCCGTGCCGAGCCGGTGCCCCGACACGTTGATGACGTCGTCCACGCGGCCGGTGATCTTGTAGTACCCGTCCTCGTCGCGGCTCGCGCCGTCGCCCGTGAAGTACTTGCCCGGGTACTGCGAGAAGTAGGTCGCCTTGAAGCGCGCGTGGTCGCCGTAGACCGTGCGCATCATGCCCGGCCAGGGGAACGCCATGCAGAGGTAGCCGGAGACGCCGTTGCCCTCGACGACGTGCCCCTCGTCGTCGACGAGGACCGGCGCGATGCCCGGCAGCGGCAGCGTCGCCTTGCCCGGCTTGGTCGGCGTCGCCCCCGGCAGCGGCGAGATGAGGATGCCGCCCGTCTCCGTCTGCCACCAGGTGTCGACGATCGGGCAGCGCTCGTCGCCGACCACGCGGTGGTACCACTCCCAGGCGTCGACGTTGATCGGCTCGCCGACGGTGCCCAGCAGGCGCAACGTCTTCCGCGAGCGCTTCGTGACGGGCTCGTCGCCCTTCGTCATGAGCGAGCGGATGGCGGTCGGCGCCGTGTAGAACAGCGTCACGGAGTGCTTGTCGACCACGTCCCAGAAGCGGCCCGCGTCGGGGTAGGACGGCACGCCCTCGAACATGACCGTCGTCGCGCCGTTGGCGAGCGGCCCGTACACGATGTAGCTGTGCCCGGTGATCCAGCCGATGTCGGCGGTGCACCAGTAGACGTCGTCCTCGCGGTGGTCGAAGACGAGCTCGTGCGTGTACGACGTGTAGACCATGTACCCGCCGGTCGTGTGCAGCACGCCCTTGGGCCGTCCCGTCGAGCCCGAGGTGTAGAGGATGAACAGCGGGTCCTCCGCGTCCATGCTCTCCGGCTCGCACTCGCCCGTGATGTCGCTGCCGGCGACCTCGTCGTGCCACCAGACGTCGCGCCCCTCCGTCATGGGCACGTCCGCGCCCGTGCGGCGCAGCACGACGACCTCCCGCACGCAGTCGACGCCGGCGACCGCCTCGTCGGTGATGCGCTTGAGCTCGATGGGCTTGCCGCCGCGCACGCCCTGGTCCGCGGTGACGACCGTCCGGCACTCGCTGTCGAGGATGCGGTCGCGGAGCGAGGTCGCCGAGAAGCCGCCGAACACGATGCTGTGGATCGCGCCGATGCGCGCGCACGCGAGCATCGCCACGGCGAGCTCCGGCACCATCGGCATGTAGATGCACACGCGGTCGCCCTTGCGCACGCCGCGCTTGCGGAGCACGTTCGCGAACCGGCAGACCTCGCCGAGCAGCTCGGCGTAGGTGATGTGCCGGTCGTTCGCGGGGTCGTCGCCCTCCCAGATGATGGCCGTGCGGTCGCCCCGGCCGGCCTCCACGTGACGGTCCAGGCAGTTCACCGTCGCGTTGAGCCGCGCCCCCTCGAACCAGCGGATGCGGGCCTCGTGGAAGTCCCAGTCGAGGACGCGGTCCCAGGGCTTCTCCCAGGTGATCCGCTGCGCCACGTCGGCCCAGAAGGCCTCCGGGTCGGCCGTCGACCGCTCGTGGAGCTCCCGCCAGGCGTCCAGCGACCCGACCCGCGCGCGGGCGGCGAACTCGGCGGGCGGCGGGTACTTCTCGGCGGGGTGCGTCATCGGGGCTCCCGGGGACGAGGAGGAGGGCGCCCGCCGCCGGCCCGCCCCGGGAGTCCCGGCCCGGCCGGGCGCCGGGATCGCGGGATCGTACCAAGCGCCCGCGCCCGCCCGGACCGCGCGCGGGGCGTCGGAAGGGCCCGCGCCCGACCTCACGTGCGGGGCCTCGGAGCGCCGATCAGGTGCAGGACGCGGACGCCCGGCCGCCGTCCTCCGCGGCGCCGCCGAGCGCCCGGCGCCTACGCCCCTGGGCGCATGTGAGCGGGGCGCGAGGATCGATTATCCTTGGCGGATTCTCGTGAACGCCTTCGACAGCCACTCCCCCACCCCCGGCGGCGCCTCGGCGTCCTCCGAGCCGCGCAGCCTCGACGTCCCGCGTGAGCTGGGCGACGTCCGCGGCTCCGACCCGAACGGGCCGCTGCTCGTCGTGACGGCGGGCATCCACGGCAACGAGCCCTCGGGCGTGTACGCCTTGCGCCGCGTGCTCGACGCGCTCGCCGAGGACGACACCGGGCTCGTCGGGCGCCTCGTCGCCCTGTCGGGCAACCGCGCGGCGCTCCACCGGAACCTCCGCTACGTCGCCCACGACATGAACCGCGCGTGGGTCCCCGAGATCCTCGAGCGCGTGCGCGAGGGCGACCCGTCGGAGCTCCGCGACGAGGACCGCGAGATCCGCGGGCTCGACGAGGCGCTCCGTCGCGTGCTGCCGGACGCCGCCGCGCTCCTCGACCTGCACAGCACGTCCGGTCCCGGCAAGCCCTTCGTGACCATGGACGACACGCTGCGCAACCGGTACTTCGCGCGCGCGCTCCCCGTGCCGCGCGTGCTCGGGCTCGAGGAGGAGCTCGCCGGCACGCTCACCGGGCACATCATCCACGAGTTCCCCATCCCGGCGATCGGGTTCGAGGGCGGGCGCCACGACGACGAGACGACGATCGAGCACGCGGAGGCCGCCGTGTGGATCGCGCTCGAGTCCGCCGGGGTGCTGCGGCGCGGCTCCCGCTCGGAGCCCGAGCGCTCGCGCGCGTTGCTCGCCGAGCGCAGCGGCGGGCTCGCCGCCGTCGTCGAGGTCCGCCACCGCCACGAGGTCCGCCCCGAGTCCGGCTTCCGCATGGAGCCCGGCTTCCACAGCTTCCAGCGCGTCGCGCGCGGACAGCTCCTCGCGCTCGAGGTCAACGGCCCCATCAAGGCGCCGGTGTCCGCGCTCATGCTCATGCCCCGCTACCAGGGCATCGGCAGCGACGGGTTCTTCCTCGTGCGGCCGGTGCACCCCATCTGGCTCGCGCTCTCCGCGTGGCTGCGCCGGCTCCAGGCGTGGCGCTGGGTCCACTGGCTGCCGGGCGTGCGGCGTCATCCGGCGCGGGACGGCAGCTTCGTCGTCGACCGTCGACGCGCGCGCGTGCTCGTCGCGGAGATCTTCCACCTCCTCGGCTTCCGCCGCGAGCCCGCGACGGGCGACGAGACGGTCATGACGCCGCGCGACGGGTCGAACGGCGTCTCCTGACGCGCGCGCGCCGTTCGCGCGGAACCGACGCGCCCTCTCGCGGGACGGTCCGCGCCGCGGCCGCTAGACCTGGCCGGGCTCGTTCTCGGGCAGCTCCTTGGGACGCACGAGGCGCTCGAGCCGGCACGCGTCCGGGAACACGCCGCTCCACGTCCCGGTGAACGCGAGGTGCGCGACCGCCGCCGTGGGGAAGCGCTTGCCGCTCCCGCCCGCGCCGGGGCCGCCGCCGAGCCGCGCGACGAGCATCTCGAGCCCCGGGTTGTGCCCGACGAGCAGCACGCGCCGCGCGTCGGCGGGGCAGCCGCCGAGCACCGCGAGGAGGTCGGCGGTGGACGCCTCGTAGATGCGGGGCGCCTCGCGCACGACGGACGGATCGAGCCCGAGCGCCTCGACGACGGCGTCCGTCGTCGCCCGCGCCCGGCGTGCCGGCGAGCACACGACGTGGTCCGGCACGAGCCCCTCGGCTCGCAGCCAGCGCCCCATGCGCGGGGCGTCGCGGAGGCCGCGCGGCGCGAGCTCGCGGTCGAAGTCGCGGGCCGTCGGGCTGTCCCATGAGGATTTCGCGTGCCTCATGAGAAGGAGCTCGCGCTCCGCGGGCCCGCCCGCGCCCTGCCGCGACTCCGAGGTCATCCCGACGCCCTCCCGGGGGGTCCCGCGCCGCGCCCCGATTGGCGCTCCGAGCGGGGTCAGGATGATAATCGGTCACGGCCGATGAAGGCAGGCGGTCCTTCCCCGGCCCCGCACACCCATGACGCCCCCCTCCCGCTCCGACGACCAGGCCGACCGCGCCGCGCGCTCCGTGGAGGCGGACCGCGCCGGCGGCGTCGAGCCCGGCGGCCCCGCGCTGGGCCTGCCGTCGCGCGAGCCGACGACCCCGGTCGACCCGACGCCCGTTCCCGTCGCCGGCCCGGAGGGCGAGCACGACCTCGCGTCGGCCGACTACTACCTCAACCGCGAGCTCACCTGGCTCAACTTCAACTTCCGGGTGCTGCACGAGGCGGAGGACCCGCGCACGCCGCTGCTCGACCGGCTCATGTTCATCGGGATCGTCAGCTCGAACATCGACGAGTTCTTCATGAAGCGCATCGGCGGCCTCAAGCAGCAGGTCGGCGCCGGGCTGACGGGGCTCACGGTGGACGGCCGCACGCCGGCGCAGCAGATCGAGGAGTGCAACGCGCTCGTCCGGCGGCTCGAGGCGCGCAAGCGCGAGACGATGCGCACCGTGCTCGCGGAGCTGCGCGGGCACGAGATCCACATCACGGACTACGCGGACCTCCCCGAGGACGACCAGGCGTTCCTGCGCGACGAGTTCATCGAGAACATCTACCCGCTGCTCACGCCGCAGGGCACGGACCCCGCGCACCCGTTCCCGTTCGTCTCGAACCTGTCGGTGAACCTGCTGGTGAGCCTGCACTACCCGGACGACACGGAGATCTCGCTCGCGCGCGTCAAGGTGCCGGTCGGGTCGGGCATCCCGCGCCTCATGAAGGTCCCGGAGCGGGACACGTTCGTGACGATGGAGTCCATCATCGCGAACAACCTCGACATGGTGTTCCCCGGGATGGTCGTCGACGACGTGTCGATCTTCCGCGTGACGCGCAACGCGAACACGGAGCTCGAGGAGGAGCACGCCGACGACCTGCTCGAGATGATCGAGACGGAGCTGCGCGACCGGAAGTTCGCGCCCGTCGTGCGGCTCGAGGTCAGCGAGGGCATCGCCCCCCAGCACAGCGCGATGCTCGCCGCGGAGCTGGGCCTCGAGGAGGTCATGGACGTCTTCGAGGTGGACGGCATGCAGGGCATGTCCGACGTCTCCGACATCCTCGACGCCGTGTCGGACCCGGACCTGCGCCGCGCGCCGCACCACCCGGTGGACCACCCGGACCTCACGACCGACCGCAACATCTTCCACGTCATCCGCGACGTCGGGAGCATCCTGCTGCACCACCCGTACCAGTCGTTCTCGACGTCGGTGGAGCGCTTCCTCACCGAGGCGCGGCGCGACCCGAAGGTGCGCGCGATCAAGATGTGCCTCTACCGCACGTCGCCGGGCACCAAGGTCATCAACTCGCTCATCGACGCGGCGCGCAACGGCAAGCAGGTCGCGGTCGTCGTGGAGCTCAAGGCCAAGTTCGACGAGGCCGCGAACATCCGCTGGGCGAGCCGTCTGGAGGAGGTCGGCATCCACGTGACGTACGGCGTGGTCGGCCTCAAGACGCACTGCAAGGTCATCCAGGTGGTCCGCCAGGACTACAACGGGCTGCGGCGCTACACGCACATCGGCACGGGCAACTACCACGCCGAGACGGCGCGCCGGTACGGCGACCTCGGGCTGCTGACCTGCGACCCGGACATCGGCGCGGACATCACCGAGCTCTTCAACTACCTGACAACCGGCTTCAAGCCGCGCCGCCACTACACGCGCATCCTCACCGCGCCGAAGGGCATGCGGCAGAAGCTCGTCGACCGGATCGAGCGCGAGACGAAGCACCACGCGGCGGGACGGCCGGCGCTCATCCAGATGAAGATGAACGCGCTCGAGGACCCCGAGATCACGCGCGCGCTCTACGCGGCGTCGCAGGCCGGCGTGCGCGTCGAGCTCGTCGTGCGCGACACCTGTCGGCTGCGCCCGGGCATCCCGGGCCTGTCCGAGAACGTGCGCGTCATCAGCGTCGTCGGACGCTTCCTCGAGCACGCGCGGATCATCTACTTCCACAACGACGGCGACGAGGAGTACTTCATCGGGTCGGCGGACATCATGGCGCGCAACCTGAACAACCGCGTCGAGGTCCTCGCGCCCGTGGAGGGCGAGCGTCACCAGGCGCAGCTCCGTCGCATCCTCGACCTCCAGCTGGCCGACCGTCGCTCCGCGTGGGAGATGCGCGCGGACGGCAGCTACGTCCAGCTCCAGCCGCCGGGCGGCCAGGGCAAGAGCTGCCAGCAGGCGCTCATCGAGTGGCACGAGCGCGCCGACAAGAAGGCGCAGCGGCTGCGCTCCCGCAAGCCGCGCGGCCCGGTCCGCGGTCCGGACGACGACGCCTGACCGTCGCGCCGCGACCCCGACGGCGCGAGTCGCCGCGGGAATGCCCCCGTCGTGCTGTGGACCGCCCGGGGAAGGTATGCAAGCTATGGGGACGCCCCGGCACCTCCTGGACCCCGCATGCCCCAGCTCGCCACCGAGATCGACACCACGCTCCAGCGGGCGGCCCGCATCGCGGCCGACTACCTGGCCGGGCACGCGGACCGCACGACGCCCGTGTGCCGGCCCGTGCCCCCCGACGAGCTGCGCGAGCGCCTCGACCTCTCGCTGCCGCGCGACGGCCGGCCGCTCGCGGACCTCGTCTCGGACATGGAGCAGGTGCTCGCCTGGAGCGTCCGCACCGGGCACCCGCGCTTCCTGAACCAGCTCTTCGGCGGCTACGACCCCGCGGCGATCCTCGGCGAGTGGATCACCGCGCTCGTGAACACCTCCATGTACACGTACGAGGCGGCCCCGGTCGCCACGCTCATGGAGATGGAGCTCATCGGGCGCATGAACCGGCTCGTGGGCTTCCCGCGCGGCGAGGGGATCTTCGCGCCGGGCGGCAGCAGCAGCAACCTCATGGCCGTGCTCGCCGCGCGCCACCGCGCGTTCCCGCACGTGAAGAAGGAGGGCCACCGCGTCGGCGAGCGCCCCGTGCTCTTCCTCTCGACGGAGGCGCACTACTCGGTGCAGCGGGCGGCGAGCATCCTGGGCCTCGGGACCGACGCGGCCGTCGAGGTGCCGTGCGACGCGGAGGGCCGGATGCTCCCCGACGCTCTCGACCTGGCGCTCGACGAGGCGACGCGGCGCGGCGACACGCCGTTCTTCGTCGCGGCGACGGCGGGCACGACGGTGGCGGGCGCCTTCGACCCCGTCGACGCGCTGGCCGACGTCACGGAGCGCCACGGCGTCTGGCTGCACGTCGACGCGTCGCTCGGCGGCACGGTGCTGTTCTCCGAGCGGCACCGCGCGCTCATGCGCGGCGTCGAGCGCGCCGACTCGGTCACCTGGAACCCGCACAAGATGATGGGCGTGCCGCTCGCCTGTTCCGCCACGCTCATGCGCGAGCCCGGCACGCTGCGCGCCGCGAACGGGCTGAACGCCGACTACCTGTTCCACGGACAGTCGGACGCGTGCCACGACCTCGGCGACCTGAGCCTCCAGTGCGGTCGGCGCGTCGACGCGATCAAGCTGTGGTTCTCGTGGCAGGCGCACGGCGACGACGGCTACGCGCGGCGCGTCGACGGGTTCTTCCGCAGCGCGGCGGCCTTCCGCGACGCGGTCGTCGCCCGCGAGGGCTTCGAGCTGGCCCGCGAGCCGCAGTCGGTGAACGTGTGCTTCCGCTACGTGCCGACCCGGCTGCGGGAGCTGCGCGGCGAGGAGCGCACGCGCGCCGTCGACGCGTGCACCACCGAGGTCCGGGAGCGGCTCACCGCCGCGGGCCGCTTCATGGTGAACTACGCCACCCTCGACGGGTCGCCGGCCTACCGCATGGTGCTCGTGAACGCGGGCACCACCGAGGAGGACGCGCTCGCCCTCCTCGACGACATCGAGCTGCTCTCCGAGGAGGCCTGACGTGGCCCGTCGGCTCGTGCTGCCCGCCCTGTTCCTCTCGGCGCTCGCGTTCGTGCCGCTGCAGGACGAGCCGCCGGCGGTGGACGTCGTGCCGGTCTCCGGCAACGTCTCCATGCTCGTGGGCGCCGGCGGGAACGTCGGCGTGTCCATCGGCGACGACGGCGTGCTCCTCGTCGACGACCAGTTCGGCTACATGACGGAGGGGCTGCTCGGCGCGGTCGCGACCCTCACGACCGAGCCCGTCCGGTACCTCGTGAACACGCACTGGCACAGCGACCACACGGGCGGCAACGAGAACATGGCCGGCGAGGGCGTCGTCCTCGTCGCCCACGACAACGTCCGGCGGCGCATGAGCACGGACCAGGCCGTGGGCTCGCCCCCCCGGACGTTCCCGGCCTCGCCCGCGGTCGCGCTCCCGCGCATCACGTTCGACCGGGAGGTGACCTTCCACTGGAACGGCGACGTCGTGTACGCCTTCCACGTGCCGAACGCGCACACCGACGGCGACACGATCATCCACTTCGAGGCCGCCGATGTGCTGCACATGGGCGACACGTTCTTCAACGGCTTCTACCCGTTCATCGACACGTCGAGCGGCGGCGGCATCGACGGCCTCATCGCCGCCGCGGACGCCGCGCTGGAGCGCTGCGGCGACGACACGCGGATCATCCCAGGGCACGGGGACGTCGGCACGCGCGACGACCTCCGGGACTACCGCGACATGCTCGTGGACGCGCGCTCCCGCATCGCGCCGCTCGTCGAGCGCGGCCTCACCCTCGAGCAGGTCATCACCGAGTCGCCGACGGAGCACCTCGACGAACGCTGGGGCGGCGGGTTCATGAACCCGATGCAGTTCACGGCGGTCGTGTACGACTCGCTGACCGCCGACCGCTGACGGGACGCCCGCGCGCGGCGCGCGTCACACCGGCCGCAGCTCGGCGAGGTACCGGCCGTCGGGCTCCCGCCGGACGACCTCGGCGCGCCACCCCGCGGCGGCGACGAGCCGGCCGAGCGCCTCCTCGGACGCGAAGAGCCACGGGAACGGCGCGCCCTCCCGGCCGCGGTAGGACATCCGCAGCTCCGCCACGGCCAGCCCGGGAGCCTCGGGGTCCTCGCAGGCCTCGCCCGGGTCGCGCGAGTCGACGAGCACGCACCCGCCGGGCGCCAGCAGGCGGCGCAGCTCGCCGAGCATCCGTCGCAGCCCGGCCTCGTCGCCGGCGAGGCCGAGGCCGTGCATGAGCAGCAGGGCCCGGTCGAAGGGACCGTCGTCGACGTCGGCCGGGTCGGCGAGGCGCGCGTCGGGGAGCCCGCGCTCGCGCAGCACCTCGACGAACGCCCGGCAGGTGTCGATCGCGACGACGTCGAGCCCGCGGCGGCGCAGCGCGAGCGCGTGGCAGCCGGCGCCCGCGCCGACGTCGAGCACGCGTCCCGAGCACCGGTCGAGCGCGGCGGGCTCCCACGGCTCCATGTCCGCCTCGTCGCGGAAGAAGGTCGCGGCGTCCACGTCCTCCGCCTCGCCGCCGAGCACGTGCACGCGCACGATCGCGGGACGACGCCCGCGGAGGTGGTCGAGCGCGGCCGCGCCCTGCGGCCCCCACGCGTCGTCGGGCGTCTGCTCCATCGGCGGGCCCCGTCGCCTCGCGCCGCCGGCCGGTCCTCCCGGCGCGCGCCTAGATGACCGTCCCGTCGGGGATGACCTCGTCCTTCGGGATGATCACGACGCCGTCGCGGATGTAGTAGTTCTCGCCGTCGTGGTCCATGAGGCCCTTCTCGTTGACGAGCTGGCAGTTCGCCCCGATGCGGCAGTTCTTGTCGAGGATCGCGCGGCGGATGACCGTGTCCTCGCCGATGCCGAGCGGCGGCGTGCCCCGCGCGAGCGACGCCGCGCGTTCCGTCTCCGTCTCGTAGAAGTCGTTGCCCATGACGAGCGCGCCGTCGAGCTCCACGCCGTTCTGGATGATGGAGCGGATGCCGACGACCGACTCGCGGATGCGCGAGCGCCCGATGATGCTCCCCTCCGCGATGAGGCTCTCCTCGACGTCCGAGTCGATGAACCGCGTGGGCGAGAGGTAGCGCGGGCGCGTGTAGAGCGGGAAGTCCGGGTCGTAGAGGCTGAACTGCCCCGGCTTCGCGAGCGCGATGTTCGCCCGGTAGAACGCGTCGATGGTCCCGATGTCCTCCCAGTAGCCCTGGAAGAAGTGGACGGCGACGCGGTACCGGTCGAGCGCGGCGGGGATGATCTCCTTGCCGAAGTCGTTCGCGTCCGGGTTGCTCGCGAGCAGCTCCTCGAGCACCCACGGCGAGAAGATGTAGATGCCCATGGACGCGAGGAAGGGCGCGCCCGGCGCGCGTCCGCCGGCCACCGCCTTGTGCGGGTCGACGCGCATCGCCTCGAGCTCGTCGCCCTTCGGCTTCTCCGCGAACCGCGTCACCATGCCCTGCTCGTCGACGTGCAGCAGGCCGAAGCTCGACGCGTGCTGCTCCGCCACGGGGCACACGCTGATGGTCACGTCGGCGTGGCTCTCGTCGTGCCGGTTGACGAAGCTCCGGTAGTTCATCCGGTACAGGTGGTCGCCCGCCAGGATGAGCACGAGCCGCGTCCGCGCGTCCGTCACGTGGTGCAGGCAGCGGCGCACGGCGTCCGCGGTGCCCTGGAACCAGTTGCGGTTCTTCATCGTCTGCTCGGCCGCGAGCACGTCGACGCCCCCGCGGTGGAACAGCCCGAAGTCGTAGGTGCGCGAGATGTGCCGGTTGAGCGACGCCGAGTTGAACTGCGTCAGCACGTGCACCCGCATGATCTCGGAGTTGATGCAGTTGCTGAGCGGGATGTCGATGAGCCGGACGCGGCCGGCCACCGGCACGGCGGGCTTCGCGCGGTCGCGGGTGAGCGGGAACAGGCGCGTCCCCTGTCCGCCCCCCATGATGACCGCGACGACGTCGTTCACGGGCGCCACTCCGCGACGAACACGTTCGTGTCGTACGGCGCCGCCGCGTTGCGGTTGCTCGAGAACGCGAGCTTCGCGCCGCACCACGAGAACATGGGGAAGCCGTCGAACGACTCGCCGTTGTGGGTCACCTGCTCGAGGCCCGTCCCGTCCACGCCGATCTTCCAGATGTCGAAGATGCGACCGCCGGGGTCGCCCACGTTGCTCGAGAACAGGATCGAGCGGCCGTCGGGCGTGAAGAAGGGCGCGAAGTTCGCGGCGCCGTTGTCGGTGAGCTGCCGCGCGTTGCCGCCGTCGGCGTCCGCGACGAAGATCTCCATCTCCGAGGGACGCACGATGCCCCGGCCGAGCAGGCGGAAGTACTCGCGCTCCGTCTCCGGGTCGTCGAAGCGGCTGGCGCGCCACACGAGCTTGGAACCGTCGCGGCTGAAGAACGCGCCGCCGTCGTAGCCGGGCGTGTCCGTGAGCTGCCGCAGGTCGCTGCCGTCCGACTCCATGGACCAGAGCTCGAGGTCGCCCGAGCGGTCCGACGTGAAGACGATGCGCCCGTCGCGCGAGACCGTCGCCTCGGCGTCGTAGCCGCCCGAGTTCGTGATGTTCACGAGCCCGGAGCCGTCGCGCTCCGCCGTGTAGATCTCGTAGCCGGGGTAGAGCGGCCAGACGTAGCCCATGCTCCGGTCGGGCACCGGCGGGCAGTCGGGGCTCGTCGCGTGCGTCGACGCGAAGAGCACCCGGTCGCTGCCCGGCAGGAAGTACGCGCAGGTCGTGCGTCCCTCGTTCGTGAGCTGCACGACCTCGCCGGTCGCGAGCTCGAGCGTGAAGATCTGGTCGCAGCCCAAGTCGTCGCGCGTCGACTGGAAGATGAGGTAGCGATCGTCGAAGGACCAGTAGGCCTCCGCGTTCTCGCCGCCGAACGTGAACTGCTGGACGTTGCGCAGGTGGTGCTCGCCCGGGAGCGCGCGGTCGACGCCCTCGGGTCCGGCGTTCCACGCGTCGCAGGCCGCGCAGGCCGACGTCGTCGACGCGCAGCCGGGGGCGACGAGCGCGACGAGCGCCGCGAGCAGGACGCCCGCGAGCGCGCGTCGTCCTTCCTCGGAGCCGGTCAAGACGACGCCTTCCAGGACGGCACGTACCGTCCGGAGTAGTACCCGTGCGTCTTCCAGCCCTCCTTCTTGTCCGGGTCGGTCGTGACCGTCACCGGACCCGAGACCGAGGCCTGGCAGCTCAGCCGGAGGTCCTCGGCGAGGCCGGGCGCGAGCCGGTCGAGGAACTTCTTCTCGCGCTTGCTCGGCGGGCTGAGCGCCGACGGGTCGTCCACGTGCACCACGCAGGTGCCGCAGAAGCCCTTGCCGCGGCACGACAGCATGCCGCCCAGCGCGGGGTACGGGTCGACCCCCGAGTCGATGCAGGCCTGACGCAGGTTCGTGCCGTCGGGCACGTCGACCGTGGTGTTCTCTTTCCGGAAGTGGACTCGGTGCATGTCTCTCTCGGTTCCAGCAGGCGGATCGGGACGAAGGTATCCGTCGGGCCCCTGGAGGGTCAACGACCGTCGGCGACCCGCGGGGCTCCCCCTCGGGCCGCTACGGCTCCTCGACCCGCGAGAACCGCAGCCAGGCGCGCTCCGCCTCGTCGACGCGACGCGCGAACCGCAGCAGGGAACCGTACTCCGACGGCTCGAGGGCGAACGGCATCGAGTCGAACCGACGCGTCACGGTCCACGCGCCCGGGGCGCCCGGCCCGACGGCGAGCTCGTACGACCACGCGCCCACGGCATCCCGCACGCCCGCCGGCGGCTCGTCGAGCCGGAGCCCGTCGGCGAGCCGCAGCACGACGGAGACCTCGTCGAGCTGCACGCCGTCCTGGAGGTACGGCAGCGTGCGCTCGCCCTCGATCGCCGTGGCCTGGAGGAGCTGGAGGCGCGGCACGGGGAGCGGACAGCCGCCGCCCGCGTCGAGGAAGCGCGGCGCGCGGCCCTCGAAGCGGAACGCGAGCCGCTCGTCGTCGTCGAGCCCCGCGATCGAGTAGTCCTCGAGCTCGAGTCCCGGCAGGACGTTCGCGGCGATGCTCTCGACGAAGCTGCGGTGGAGCACCTCCGGCGCCTCGCGCACCTGCGCCTCGAGGAAGAAGCCGGGCGCCGCGGCGAACGCGACCTCGCCCGACACGCCGGCCGAGCCGTCGGCGGCCACGTCGAGGTCGAGCCGGATGTGCGTGCCCGGGCGCTCGACCTCGACCTCGTCGGGAAGCGACGTCGGCGCACCCGCGCGGACGAACCACGCCTCGGCGCCGGGCGCGTCACCGGGCAGCCGGCCGTACGGCTGGGTGCGCGCGTCCATGGAGCACCACGCGACGGGGCCGTCGTCCGGCCGCACGACGACGAGGAGGTCGCGCTGCACGTCGCCCAGGTCGGCGAACGGCGCGTCGGGGTCCGGGTCGCCCGCGGGCGGGACGCCGCGGCTCCACACGAGGTCGTGGTCGACGCCGACCGCGTCGAGCAGCGCGGCGTACAGCAGCACCGGGTTGCCGCTCCGGGAGAGCAGCGCCTCGACCGCGAGCACGGGGCCGGCGGTGCGCTGCACGAGCGTCTCGTTGACGAAGTCGTAGAGCGCGCGCGCCGCCTCCTCCTGACCGCTCGCGGCGTCGGTCGCCTCGCGCGCGGCGCGCGCGACCTCCGGCGTGACCTCGACGTACGGCAGGAGCTGCGCGCGGTAGACGTCGGCCCGCGCGTCCGTCGGCGCGTCCATGCCGAACTCGACCCACGGCAGGAACCAGTCGACCGGCGGACGGCCGGGCTCCTCGAGCACACGCGGCTGCTCGCGGCTCTCGAAGACGTGCACGACGTCGTCGCCGAGGTCGTATTCGTCGTGCGTCCCGATGTCGCCGCGCGCCACCGGACGCAGGCCGAGCGACTTGGGCACGGACACGACGTAGCGGCTGATCACGAAGGGCTCGGAGATCGAGCGGAAGTACCAGCGCCCCGGACGCACGACGAGCGACGCCGACGACGAGCGCGTGCGCGTGATGCGCTCCACGAAGTCGCCCGGCTCGAGCTGGGGCATGACGTAGCTGCCCGCGACGCGCACCGGCTCGTACTCGCGCCCGGTGCCCTGCTCGACGGTCGCGACGCGCAGCACGTCGCCGGGGAGCCGCAGCTCGCCCTCGCGCTCGCAGGCCTCGAGGTCGCGCACCTGCACGATCTCGTGCGTCACGGTCTCCCCGCTGCCGTCGGGGTAGAGCTTCACGCACGCCTGGTCGAGCACGCGTACGACCGAGTCGTCACGGCCGGCGCCGTCGTAGCCCGCGAGCACCTCCTCGGAGCCGAGGAGGAACCGGTCGCGCAGCTCCGCGAGCGGGTCGGGCACGCCGAGCTCCGCGAGCCGCTCGCGCGACGCCCGGTCCGACGGGTCGAGCGCGACGACGGCGAGGCGCGCGCGTCGCTCCGCCGCCTCGTCGCCGCGACGCAGGGCGACCTCCGCGAGCCGCGCGTGCGGTCGCGTCCAGTCCGGGAACTCCTCGGCGAGCGCGGCGAGCTCCGCTTGCGCCTCGTCGAGCTCTCCGAGGTCGAGCAGCCAGTCGGCGAATCGGTAGCGGCGGTCGCGATCCGGGCTGCGCAGGAGCGCGTCGCGCCAGGCGAGCCGCGCGACGTCCAGCTCGCCGGCGCGCGCGACCTCGCGGGCCACCTGCTCGAGCCGCTGCGGCGAGATGCCCGCGGCGAGCCGGCTGCGGTCGCGTAGCGGCGCGGCGAGGCGGTCCGAGGAGTAGCGCGCCATGCGGTACGCGAGCGCCGTGAGCGCGACGGGACTCCGCGGCGCGCGGTCGACGGCCTCCGCGAGGAGCGCCTCGGCCTTCGCCTCGAGCCCGAGCCGCAGGAAGACCATCGCCGAGTCGACGAGCGTGCGCGTCTGGCGCGGGTGCACGCGTCCCAGGCGGTCGAGCTCGAGCAGCGCCTCCTCGTCGCGGTCCTCGCGGACGAGCACGTCCGCCATCGCGAGCCCCATCGGGAGGTGGTCCGGGTCGTCGGCGAGCACGGACTCGGCGAGCTCGCGCGCGCGCGCACGCCGCCACGCCTGCGGCAGGTACGACGTCTGCGCGACGACGCCCGAGAGCAGCGCGGCGAGCCCCGTCGCCTCCGGGCGTCCCGCCGCGCGCTCGAGCGCCGACTCGAGCCGCGCCATGCCCTCGGCCGGCCGGCGGTCGAGCATGACGAGCAGTCCGAGCAGCGCCTCGGCGCCGGGACCGCGGTCGGGGAGCGCCCTCAGCCACGACTCCGCGTCGCCGAAGCCGGACGGCGGCGTCGCGTCGACGACCACGCCGAGCGGCGCGTCCTCGTGCGAGCCGCGGAGTCCGGGCCACGCGCGACCGCGCGGGTCGCGCACGGAGATGGACGTCGGCGAGCCGTAGCTCGACCGTTGGCGCACGAAGAGCACGTTGCGTCCGTCGCGCAGCACGACCGGCACGCGCGTCACGGCGCTCGCCTCGCGCGCCAGGTACGACACGCTCGTCGAGGGCGCGCCGTTCAACGAGTACGCGAAGCCGGCCGTCGGCGAGAGCCGCGGGAACGCCGAGCCGCCGTACGCGAACACCGCGCCGGACGGCCCCTCGAAGGAGGTCCCCGCGCCCGAGCCCAGGTCTATCTCCAGCCACGCGGGCCCGCCGCCCGGAGCGTCGAAGCGCGCGGCGAGCACCGTCCAGCCCGTCGCGTCCTCGACGACGTCCGTCGGGTCCACCGAGCCGCGCCAGCGCGTCCGGTCGACCGGCACCCAGCGGATCGGGCGCGTCACGCCGTCGTGCTCGCGGTGGAAGCCGGGGTCCGCGAGGAAGGCGGCGTCGAGCGCGTCGGCGGACGGGTCCTGCGCCGGGTCGAGCGGACCGAGGACGTCGTAGGTCGGCAGCACGGCCGGGTAGGCGTCCGGGTCGTCCGGCCGGGTGACCTCGTCCGCGACGCGCGCCGCGCCCTGCAGGCGGTCGAGGAGCGCGCGCGCGGCCGGCGTGAGCGCGGCGGGGCTGCCGAGGTCGCGCAGCGCGCGGCGGTTCGCCGGCGGGTCCTCGAGGTCCGGTCGCACGGCGCCCGCGAGCCGCAGCGTCGCCTCGGCGAGCGGGTGCTCCGGGTGCGCGGCGACGCGCTCGAGCCAGCGGCGCACGATCGCGTCGCGCTCGCCCGTGCGACCGTCGGCCGGCGCGACGAGGTCCCACGCCCAGACCTCCGCCTCCTCGGCGGTGAGCCCGGCCTCCGGGGCGGGGGCGTCCGCCGCGGCCCGCGCGGGGGGCGTCGCGCGCTCCGGCACGTCGGCGCAGGCGCCCGCGAGTCCGAGCCACGCGAGGAGCAGCGCGACGAGGGCGGGCGACGCGGCGCGGGTCGCGCCTCGGGCGGGATGGGACGGCATGGAGGAACTCCGGGAGACGGACGGGACGCGCACGGCGTCCGCGGAGGTCGGAGGGCGGCGGTCGGTTCGCGTGGCCGCGTCGCGGCCGGTCGGGGCGCGGGTCACGGCGCGTCGCCGCCGGGGACCGAGACGCGGACCTCGCGGGCCTCGGCGAGGCGCACCTGCTGCACGGCGTCGCGGAACGCGGCGTAGTCCTCGACGGGCACGCGCGGCTGCGTCATGCGGAACGACCGGCGGACCACGAGGCCGTCGTCCGTCTCGCGCACGGTCTGCCGGTAGTCGAGCAGGCCGGGCGCCTCGACCTCCACGTCGGGCGGCAGCTCGAGCACGCGCGCGCCGGGCGGCAGGCGGTAGGTCGCGACGGTCTCGTGCGCGAACGGGCGTCGCAGCACGACGTCGAAGGTGCGGTTCACCGCGGCCTCCTTCGCGACCTGGTCCATGCCCAGCGGGTCGAGGCTCACCTCGAGCGAGCGCACGTCGCCGGAGCCGCTCCACAGGTCGGGCGCGTCGAAGGTCACGTCGAGGCGCACGGGCGTGCCGATGTCCTCGAGGTCGGAGGTCTCGACCTCGCGGATGGCCACCGCGCCGAAGCCCGCCGACAGCTCGCGCGACAGGCCGTTCGCGAGGTCGCCCGTCTCGCCGCCGTAGCGGTAGCGGTGGCGCACGCCGAACGCGCCGTTGCTCGTGTCGAGCATGCGGACGTCCGCGCCACCGTCCTCGCGCAGCGCGACGTCATACTCGCGCACGAGCGCGTTCTCGTCGGCCGGCGCGAACGGGATCGTGTGGATCGACCCGCCGTCCGGCGTCACGTGGAGCACGGTGGCGCCCTGGTCGTCCTCGCGCAGGTACTCGAGCGGGTTCCGGTCCGCCGTCGCGTCGAGGTACATCGCCTCGCGGTCGTCGGTGGCCGGCAGGTACGCGATGCAGTGGTTGAAGTGGTTCACCATCGCGGCGTCGAGCGGCTCGTCCGCGCGCGGCGACTCGGCCTTGATGAGCACCGGGTACGCCTCGACGTCGATCTCCGCGAGGAGCTGCCGCAGGAGGATCGACTTGTCCTTGCAGTCGCCGAAACGCCGCTCGAAGATCGTCGGGGCGCTGTACGGCTCGTAGCCGTGCGTGCCGAACGGCCACGCGTTGTAGCGGATCTCCTGGCCGACGAAGCGCGTGATGGCCTCGATCTTCTCGCGCTCGGTGTCGAGGCCGGCCGTCAGCTCGGCGACCTTGTCGCGCATCGCGGGCGTGGTCTGGAACTCCTTCTCGATGAAGTGCCAGTACCAGGTCGCGAAGTGGTCCCAGTCGCGGAAGGTCGTGACGTCGACGACGGGCACGAACTCCGTGACGGCGGGCATGGCCGACTCGAGCGGCGGACGCCCGAGGTCCTCGGCGGTCCAGCGACGGACGACCGTGCCGCCCTCGCGACGGACCTCGCGGCGGAGCCCCTCGCCGTTGCGCTCGACGACCGTCAGCGGGACGTCCTCGGGCGCGAGCACGACGAGCTCGGAGAGACGCGTCGGCGCGAGCGCGTCCACGCGGTCCGGGTAGAAGACGTGCCGCAGGCCGAAGTACTCGCCGAAGACGTCGGCCTCCGACTGGTCGCAGCGGTACTCGATGTCGACGACGTCGCCGGGCGCGAGCGGCGGGAGGTCGTAGGAGCGGTACGACCGCCCGCGGCTGCGCGGCGCCGGCGCGTACTCCACGGTGCCGTCGGCCCGGATCACACGGGCGTTGTAGAGGTAGATGGTCGCGCCGCCCTGCCCCACGACGGGGTAGACGTCGAGCAGGCGCGCGCCGCCCTCGTTGAGGACGCGCATCGCGACGTGCTGGTACTCGTGCTCGGTGCCGTCGGGGTGCACCTGCCAGACGACCGTGCGACGCAGCACCTCGACGGGGTCGTTCGCGCCCGCGTCGGGGAGCGGCAGGTCGACGAGCTCCGCGGCGTCCCACCGGTACGGCTCCTCGAAGCGCTCCTGCGTCCCCTCGGTGAGCAGCGCGAGGTGGCGGCGCGCGTTGCTGTCCGACGGGTCGAGCCGCACGATCGCCTCGAGCGACTCGGCCGCCGCCGCGATGTCGCCCGCGCGCTCGTCGATGCGCACGAGCTGCGCGAGGGCCCGGACGTCCTCGGGGCAGATCTCGAGCGCCTTGCCGACCATGTCGCGGGCGCGGGCCCGCTCGACGGGGTCGCCGTGTTCGAGGTGGCGCGCGGCGGTCAGCATGAGGCCCAGGTCGTGCGGCTCCGCGCCGAGCGATCGGTTCACGACGCGCAGCAGACCGGCGAGGTCGCCCTCGGCGGCGAGGAGCTCCAGGAGCTCGGAGAGCAGCCGACCGTCGAGCACGTCGCGCGTGAAGGCGTCGCGGAGGAGCGCCCCCGCGACGTCGGGGAGACCCTCGCGGACGAGCGTGCGCGCGCGCGCCAGCGCGCCGGACGTCGTGAGCGCCGCGATCGCCGTGGCCTCGGCCTCGCGCCGCTGGAGGGCCGCCTCGTCCGGACGCTGCCGCGACTCGAGGTGGCGGGCGCGCATCACGCGCGCGTCCCACGAGCCGGGCGCCGCCGCGAGCGCGCGCGCCGTGAGCTCGTCGGCACGGTCGGGCTGCGGGCTGTCCTCGAGCGCGAACTCCGCCAGGTCGAGCAGCGCGGCGACGTGGTCCGGGTCGCGCGCGAGCACCTCGCGCAACGCGTGGAGCCGCTTGTTCACCTCGGCCTCGTTGCGGCTCGCGCCGCGCGCCTCGTACGTGCGCGCCAGCAGGTAGTAACCGAGCACGTCGTCGGGCTCGAGCGCGACGGCCGCCCGCGCGACCTCGCGAGCGGTCTCGTCCGTGACGTCCTCGGGGTGCACGAGCAGGTGGTAGACGACGAGCAGCCGCAGCGAGCGGGCGTCGTCCGTGCGCGCCGCGAGCACCTCGCGCGTGCCGGGCCGGAGCGCCGGCAGCGGGCCGTCGTCGGGGGCGGGCGCGCGGGGCCACGTCCAGCCCTCGAGCGCGTCGCCCTCCTTCGGCGCGGGCTCCACGCCGTAGAACACGAGGGCCGCCTCGTCCTCGGAGGGCGGCGGACCCGGCCAGGCCGTGTACACCGACTCGCACTGCACCGTGCGCAGCGGCCGTCCGTCGAGGTCCGTGAGCCGGGCGTCGAACAGCCACGCGCCGTCCTCGTGGCCGAGCTTCACGAGCACCGGGTTCCAGCCGTCGCGCAGGCGGACGAGCCAACGGTCCTGGTCGGGCGCCCACGGGCGCTCGGCCTCGTTCGCGCCGACGAGCTCGCCGTTCACGAACACCTTGTAGGGCCCCGTGCTTCCGACGCGGAGCTCGGCGACGCCGGGATCGCGCGGCTGGAGCGACGTCGCGAGGTACGCCACGACCTGGCTCGCGGGGCGGAGCACGTCGTCCAGCGAGACGCGCGCCAACGGGTGGTGGCGCGCCGGGTACCAGCGCCACGACACCTCGCGTTCCTTGCCGGCCATGGCCGCCTGCCGGTCGAAGCGCCGCTCGGGCTCGTACTCGACGTCGAACCCGCTGCCGCGCTCGTTGTCGAACGGCCCGGCGACGTACCAGTCGGAGAAGTACGCGAGACGGTCCGTCGTGCCGCGCGCCCGGTCGGCCTCGCCCTGCCGGCGGAGGCAACGCGCGAGGAGATGACGCACGCGCAGGCCGACCTCCGGTGACGCGGTGTCGGGCCACGGCAGGGTCGACTGGAGCGCGCGCTCGGTCTCCGCCCACGTCCCCGTGCGCGCCGTGAGGTCGGCGAGCAGGATCGCGGCGACCTCCCACTCGGCGGCGGCGAGGGGATCGCCCGCGTCCGCGGTGCCGACCGACGCGACGACGGCGTCGAGCAGGTCGCGCCAGGCCTCGAGCGGCCGGCCGGCGCAGGTGCGCGCGAGCGCGGTCTCGACGGCGTCGGCGCCGGAGGGCGGCGCGGCGGGAGCGGCGGGGACGAGCAGGGCGATCGCGAGCAGCAGGACGGCCGGGATCGGCGGCATGGAGGGGCTCCGGGGGCGGAATCCCCGAGGGTACGCAAGGCCCCCGGTCCTGGTGGGCGATGAGGGACTCGAACCCCCGATCTCCTGCTTGTAAGGCAGGCGCTCTAGCCAGCTGAACCAATCGCCCGCGTCACCGCCGGTGGGGAGAGCGCGCAAGTCGGCCCGACAAAGGGGTTTGCGGCTCATCCACCAGATTGACTGGATTCCGATGAAGGGGTATTGTTCTCGGCCCTCTCCGGCCGATCTAGACCTTTTCAAAGGTCACTCCGGCGGCCGCTCCGCTCCCCGGACACGCGGAGCCGTGCCGTCCCGGCCAATCCTCGAAGGACGGACATCATGCGCATCGCAGTCATCGGCACGGGTTACGTGGGTCTCGTCGCGGGAACCTGTTTCGCGGAGAGCGGCAACGACGTCATCTGCGTCGACATCGACGAGAAGAAGGTCGCCGACCTCCACAAGGCCATCATCCCCATCTACGAGCCCGGTCTCGAAGAGATGGTGAAGCACAACGTGAAGGAGGGTCGCCTCGACTTCACGACGGACACGGCCGACGCCGTCCAGAAGAGCGACGTCGTGTTCATCGCGGTCGGCACGCCTCCGGACGAGGACGGCAGCGCCGACCTCAAGTACGTGCTCGCCGTCGCGCGCGACGTGGGCAAGGCCGCGAACGGCCCCAAGATCCTCGTCGACAAGAGCACCGTGCCCGTCGGCACCGCCGACAAGGTCAAGGCCGCCGCGCAGGCGGAGACCTCGCACGAGATGACCGTCGTGAGCAACCCCGAGTTCCTGAAGGAGGGGGCGGCCATCGACGACTTCATGAAGCCCGACCGCGTCGTCGTCGGCAGCGACACCGCCGAGGCCCGGGACACGATGCACCGGCTCTACGAGCCCTTCGTGCACGACAACCCGAACAAGATCATCCACATGGACGTGAAGTCGGCGGAGCTCACGAAGTACGCCGCGAACGCCATGCTCGCCACGCGCATCTCGTTCATGAACGAGATCGCGAACATCTGCGAGCGCGTCGGCGCGGACGTCACCAAGGTGCGTACCGGCATCGGCACGGACTCCCGCATCGGCATGCCCTTCCTGTACGCGGGCTGCGGCTACGGCGGATCCTGCTTCCCGAAGGACGTGCAGGCGATCATCCGCACCGCGCGCCAGTACGACTACGACTTCAAGATCCTGCAGGCCGTCGAGGACGTGAACGCGAAGCAGAAGTACAGGGTCTTCGAGAACGTCCGCGACCACTTCGACGGCGACCTCGCGGGTCGCACGTTCGCCGTGTGGGGCCTGGCCTTCAAGCCGCGCACCGACGACATGCGCGAGGCGCCCGCGATCTACATCATCAACAGCCTCCTCGAGGCCGGCGCGACCGTGCGTGCGACCGACCCGGAGGCCATCGAGCAGGCGACGTGGCGCCTCGGCGACCACGGCGACAAGCTGCAGTTCGTCGAGCACCCGTACGACACGCTCCCGGACGCCGACGCGCTGCTGCTGCTCACCGAGTGGAGCGAGTTCCGCAACCCCGACTTCGAGCTCATCCGCGAGCGGCTGAAGAGCCCGGTCATCTTCGACGGCCGGAACATCTTCCCGAAGAGCGAGATGGAGAAGATGGGCTTCGCGTACTACCCGATCGGCTCCGCGCCGACGACGCACGCGCGGCACCCCGCTCCCGCGACCACGACCTGACGTCGACGGCCCCCACCCGGGAGCCCGGCGACCGCAGTCCGCCCCCGCCCTGGGGAGGGTCCGTCCCCCCTCGGCGGGTGCGCGCGGGAGGCCCGGGCGTGTCCGTCCGGAACGCGCCCCCCGGGTGCGGGTCGTCCGGGAGCCGACGGTGTCCGAGCCTCGGGCGCCGTCGGCTCTCCTCGTCCCGCGGCGCGGCTCGCTCGCCGCGCGGCACGGGAATGAAGAAGGGGCGCCCCCTTCTCTCTCCCAGAAGAGGGCGCCCCCGAAGTGTCGGGCACCGGCTCTCTCCCGGGCCGGTGCTCATGGGTCTCTAACGGCTCGGGAGCCGTCAGTAACCCGAGTGGCCCACCTTATCACGGAGCGCCCCCAGGGAAGCCTCCAGAGCGGCCGTCATCGTTTCGCCTTCCTCGGCGGCTGCCGCGGCCATCCGGTCGCCCACCCGGGCCACCGCCTCGTGGGCCTCCTCGGTCCGTCCGGCCTCCAGGAGCGCCTCGACGAGGCGATCCACGTTGCGGACGGCCTCCAGCTCCCGGCCGGGGAGGAAGGGCTCCAGGTCGAGCAGCACGTCCCGCGCCTCGTCGACCCGCCCCTCGGCGAGCAGGAGCTTGCCGCTCCAGGTCACCGCGTGGGAGCAGGGCCGCGCCCGGTCGGCGAACCGCCCCCGAACCTCGCCGTAGGCCGCCAGGGCCTCGGTCGCCTCGCCCTCCCGCCGGATCCGGTGCGCCCGCTCGAGGAGCGCCCGGGCGGCGAACTCGCGGACGTCCGGATCCGCCGCGGGCTCGCCGAGTCCGACCGCCTGGGCGAAGCGCCGACCGGCCTCCTCGCCGAGCCCGCGCGCCCTCAGGATCTCGCCGGCGCGGAAGGCGCCCTCGACGCGGTCGAGCACGCCGTGGTCCCCCTGGTCCGCGACCGCGCCGTACGCCGACGCGGCGGCGAGCAGCGCCTGCTCGCGCGCCTCGCCCTCGAGCGCGTAGGCCTCCCTCTTCATGCGCGACGCGGCGCCCAGCGCCTCGCGTCCGCGCTCGGTCTCCACGGGCGTCGCGCCCGCGCCCTCGTCGACGACCGCGCCGACGTCCGGCGGCACGTCACCCGGGCTGCGGCCGACCGCCGAGGCCGGACCGACGATGACCGTCGCGAGGAGAACGAACGTCCCGAACCAACGTGATGCCGCGTGCATGCGCGTGACCCCCTGGGTGCGTCGGCGGCGCGCCGCTCCCGGACGCCGCGGACTCGGATGACCGGCCGGGGCCCGCGCCCCGGCTCGCGACCGGCCCGACGCGCGCTCGCGGCGCGCGTTACGTCACCCGGCCGACGCGCCCGGTGGGTGTGCTACGTTCGCGACCACCATGCGCCCCGCCCCGCCCCCACGCCGCCACGCCGGGAGCTCCGTCGCGGGCCTGCTCTCCGCGCTCGCGCTCGGCC
>JAUIEF010000026.1 GCA_030428785.1 bacterium | reverse complement strand
GGACCGCGCCCCCGGCGACCCGCGCGGCGACGAGCGGCACGAGCGGCGTCGAGCCCGCGACGCCCGCGACGAGCGTGAGCAGCAGGCGCGGGTCGAGGTGGAGCGCGACGTTCCGGGCCACGCCGTCGGCCGTCCCCAGCCCGACGAGCGCCGCGGCGTAGTCGCCGGCCGCCGCGAGGTCCGGCGCGCGGAAGAGCACCCAGCCGCCCATGACCGCCGCGAGCGCGTACGCGTGTCCGAGGACCGCCGGCGCGCGCGTCGCGACCCGCCGCGCGCCCCACCGCTCCGCGACGAGGAACGCCCCGTGCCACGCGCCCCACAGCACGAACGACCAGCTCGCCCCGTGCCACAGGCCGCACAGCAGGAAGACGACGACGAGGTTGCGCGCCGTCCGGCCGGTCCGGTTGCCGCCCAGCGGGATGTAGAGGTAGTCGCGGAACCAGGTCGACAGCGAGATGTGCCAGCGGCGCCAGAACTCCGTGACCGAGCGCGCCACGTACGGGTACCGGAAGTTCTCGAGGAACCGGAAGCCGAGCATGCGCCCGAGCCCGATGGCCATGTCCGAGTAGCCCGAGAAGTCGAAGTAGATCTGCAGCGTGTACGCGACGAGCCCGAGCCAGGCCATGCCGGCCGTCAGCTCGGCGGCGGGCGCGTCGAACATCGCGTCCGCGGCGACCGAGAGCGGGTCCGCCACGAGCGTCTTCTTCGCGAGCCCGACGACGAAGCGCGCGACGCCCGACGCGAAGAGCGGGAGCCCGACGGTGCGCGCGGCGAGCTGCGCCGCGATGTCGCGGTAGCGGACGATCGGCCCCGCCACGAGCTGCGGGAAGAGCGCGATGTACGCCGCGAAGTCGAGCGGGTCGCGCTGCGGCTCCGCGTGCCCGCGGTACACGTCGACCACGTACGACATGGCCTGGAAGGTGTAGAAGGAGATGCCGATCGGCAGCCCGATGCCCGGCGGCTCGAGCCCCTCCCCGCCGAGCGCGCGCACGAGCGGGTCGAGGTTCGCGGCGAGGAAGTCCGCGTACTTGAAGACCGCGAGCACGCCCAGGTCGACGGCGATCGCGCCCGCGAGGAACGCGCGCCGGCGCCGCGGGTCGTCGCTCGCCGCGAGCGCCCGCGCCAGCCCCCAGTTGGCGAACGCGGACCCGAGCATGACGAGCACGAGCCCCGCCTCGCCCCAGGCGTAGAACAGGAGGCTCGCGAGGAGCAGGACCGCGTTGCGCGCCCGGCGCCCGGCGAGGGCGTGGAGCGCCAGCACGAGCGGCAGGAACACGAAGAGGAAGGTCGGGGTGCTGAACGCCACCGACGCCCTCCGTCGCCGTCCGGGGAGGAGCCGTCACGGCCGGCGGGACCGTCCCGGCCGCCCGGAGGGCTCCCCGCCTCCGTCGGCCGCCGCGCCGCTACTCCTTGAGGTCGAGCGCGAGGCCGCCGGTGAGCGCGTAGCCCCCGACAGCGCCCGGGTCGGCGATCGCCGCCTGCACGAAGACGTCGAAGTTGCCCCCGGCGAGCCCGAGGTCGAGGTCACGCACGCAGGTGCCGTTGGCGTCCGTCGTGCCGTACATGAACACGAGCGGCTGCACGTAGAGCCGTCCGCCGAACAGCGGCACGTCGATCTGTCCGATGCCCAGCGCGAAGGTGACCTGCGCGTTCGGCGGCGCGTCGGTCACGAGGAGCGTGCCCGTCGGCCCGAGGCTGCGCAGGTAGAGCTCCGGCGACACGGGCGAGGTGCCGCCCACGCCCTCGCCGTACGGCAGCCCCGTGAACTGGACCTCCATCCACGTGAGCAGGTCGTACTGCGGGCCCGCCGGCCAGCGCGGGTCGAGGTCCCAGTCGAGCACCGCCATGCCGTGGTCGATGTCGTCGAACGCGTCCTGGAGCGTCACACCGTAGGTCGGGTCGTGGATGTCGCCCGCGAGCGGCCCCTCGAACTGCTGCCACGCGCCGACCTGCCGGTTGGCCTCGACCTCGCCGGAATTCCCCGCCTGCCAGAAGACCGACGCCTGGAGCTGCGCCATGAGCGGGACCATGACGTTGAACGGCGGGGTGTTCGGGACGTAGACGCC
The DNA here is from genome assembly GCA_030428785.1 of bacterium. Taxonomy (GTDB): domain Bacteria; phylum Planctomycetota; class B15-G4; order B15-G4; family B15-G4; genus JAUIEF01. Next base: position 37,139 of record JAUIEF010000026.1, on the reverse strand, counting down.
GAAGTAATGGTGCACGTCGGGGTTCGTGAACGGGTTGACGTAGGTCCAGTCGGTGGGCCCGTCGATGTTCACGAAGCCGCGCACGCGCGTCGGCCATGCCGCGCCGTGCCCGAGGCCGCCCTCGAAGGCGGCGAACTCGTCGGCGAGCGAGACCCAGCCCGCGAGGTGCCCGCCGGCCGACTCGCCGAAGAGCAGGATCTTGTCCGGGTCGATGTTCCAGTCGTCCGACTTCATGCGGAGGAACTGGATCGCGAGCGACACGTCCGCGAGGTGACCGGGATGCACGGCGTCGAGGCCGTGCACGAAGTCGTCCCAGGTCTGCCCCGAGTGCTGGTAGTCGATGGACGCGATGGACCAGCCGGCCTGCAGCCAGTCGACGAAGGGCGACACGCTCGCGTCGATGGACTCGTCGCCGCCCCAGAAGCCCTTGCCGTGGATCCACATGACGACCGGGGTCTTCGCGGCCGACGGCACCTCGGTGCGGTAGAAGTCCATCGCCTGGTGCAGCGTGAACTGCCCCGGGATCCCGTAGTCAATGTCGTCCTCCTCGGGCGGCGGGCCCGACTGCGCGACGGCGGTCGAACCGACGAGCAGGAGCGCGGCGAGCGCGGGGAGGAGGGAGCGCCGGAGGGACGTGCGGCCGGAGAGGCGTGCCATGGTGGTCTCGGGGAGAGTGCCTGAGGGATCTCCGGCCGTCTCCCGCGAGGCCCTCCGTCCCACCGCCAGGGGGGATCCGGGAGGTCCGATCCGCGGGTCGGAACGGACGAGGATCAGGCGCCAATGTAAGGCCGTTCCCGGGAACTGTCGAGGTCGCGCGCGGCGCGATCCTCCGCGGAGAGCGGAGCTCAGCGGGCCTGCGCGGCCGCCTCCGGGACGACGTCGCAGGGCGGGGTCGTCGCGAGGACCCGGCCCGCGGCGTCCAGTCGCAGCGCGCGCAGGCTCAGGACCGGAGCGGGGCCCGGCCCGGCGCCGGGGGACGCGAACGCCAGGGAGGCGACGACCTCGCCCGACGGCCCCGCGGCGAACCGGCGGCTCGCGAGGACGAGGCCCGTCGGGGAGGCGGGGTCGGGACGCGTGGCGACGAGCAGCCAGGAGCCGCCGGGCGGCCCGGTCCAGCGCACGGCCGAGGCCCCCCCGCCGCCGGCGACGGGCTCGAGGCGCGGGCCGCCGGCGACGGGCGCCGGCAGCGCGGCCTCGAAGGGCGGGAACTCGCAGCCGTCGGGGACGTCGTTCGGCGGGCCGACCCAGGGCGCGGCCGAGAGCCCGCCGAGCCCGAAGCCGAGGTCGTCCACCGCCGAGCCGACGACGAGGTCGCAGGAGTCGGGGACACCGTTCCCGTTGCAGTCGGCCTCGGCGCCGGACGCGATGTCGCAGACGTCGCCGACGCCGTTGCCGTCGCAGTCCGCGAGCGGCGCGGTGTTCTCGAACCACGCGATGCGGTCGTCGGTGGAGGTCGCGGCGACGATGTCGACGTCGCAGTCGCCGTCGAGGTCCACGGTCCGGACGACCCGCACCTTGGCCGGCGTGCCCGACACGGCGCGGTCGCGCCAGGTGGTCCCCGCGCCGTCGACGTTCTCGTGCCAGACGATCGGGGGGGCCACGCCCGTGCCGGTCTCCGTGAACGACCCCGTGACGACGTCCATGTCGCCGTCGAGGTCGAGATCGGCCATCCGCGCCGCGACGAACTCGCCTGAAGCGGTGGGGATCATCGACGAGCCCCAGCCCGTGCCGCCCCCGCCGTTGCGGTGCAGCGCGAGGAGGTCCAGGCCGAACGAGCAGGACACGCCGTCGACGTCGCCGTCGCCGTCCACGTCGCCCAGCGCGACGCCGTGCCCGCCGGTCGCGCCCGTGATGATCACGTGCTCCGTCCAGAAGCCGCCGTTGCCGAAGACGTTCTCGTACCAGGAGACCGTCGCGCCGACGGAGTAGATGGCGAGCACGTCCCGGTCGCCGTCGCCGTCGATGTCTCCCGTGTCGACCGCGAGCGGCGACACCCGGATGCCGACGACCGTGGGCGCCCACGCCGTGCCGACGCCGTCGAGGTTGCGCCAGAACGTCACGAAGTCGGTGTTCTCCACGGCCACGACGATGTCGAGGTCGCCGTCGCCGTCCATGTCGTCGGCGTGCACGAAGCGCACCGTCTCGGCCTGCGTCTGGATGACGTGCCGGATCCAGCCCGTGCCGTCGCCGAAGCGGTTCTCGTACCACACGAGCGCGTCCGGGCCGGACGAGCCCACGATGAGGTCCACGTCGCCGTCGCCGTTCAGGTCCGCCGCGTCGATGGAGAAGACGAAGGTCGCGTCCGCGATCGTGTGCTCGGCCCACTGGGTGCCGGCGCCGTCGAGGTTCTCGTGCCACTCGACCTGGTCGTTGAAACCCGCGGCGAACACGTCGACGTCGCCGTCGCCGTCGACGTCGGCGGGCGCCGCGCCGAACGCCTGGATCGTCGTCGTGGAGACGTCGTGCGAGGTCCAGCCCGGCGGGTCCTGCGCCGAGGCCGCCGCCGCGAGCACGAGGCAGGCGAGGGCGGCGCGCGCGGGACGGAGCATCGCTCCAGGCTACCGCGTTCCCGCGCCCCGACAAGGTCCCGCTCCGCCCTCGGGACCGGTCCGGTCACCGGACGTCGCCGCTGGACCCTCCCCCCGCCCCCGCCTAGTCTCAGGTGGAGCGGGCGGGCGACCCCGGGCACGGGCAACGGTCGCCGCCCCGCGACCCATCCGAGAGACGCACCCGAGGGACGCACCATGGATCCGCGCTCGACCGTCCGCGCCCGCCACCCGGCGACCGCCCTCCTCGCGCTGCTCCTGCTCGCCGCGACGCCGGGCGCGCAGACCCCGCTGCCGGGCCAGATCGTGCGCGACCCCGACCACCCCCAGTGGCTCATGCGCCACGGCGGCGACCACGTCTTCCTGTGCGGCCCCGGCGACCCCGAGGACTTCTTCTTCCGCGGCACCGAGCTGCCGGACGGCACGCGCGACGGCGACCAGGACGCGCTCATCGACAAGCTCGTCGCGGAGGGCGGCAACACGCTCTACGTCGAGGCCGTGCGCAGCCACGGCGGCGACGGGCCCGCGGACCACAACCCGTTCGTGAACCACGACCCGGCGCAGGGCGTGAACACCGCCGTGCTCGCGCAGTGGGAGGGCTGGCTCCAGCGCGCGGAGGACGAGGGGCTCGTCGTCTACTTCTTCTTCTACGACGACTCGACGCGCGTCTGGAGCACGGGCAACGGCGTGTTCGGCGACGAGGAGGACTTCCTCCACACGATCGTCGACGCCTTCGAGCACCACCCGAACATCATCTGGAACGTCGCCGAGGAGTCGGAGGAGAAGCACAGCACCTCGAAGGTGCAGAACATCGCGCTCGCCATCCGCGCGGCCGACGACCACGGGCACCTTGTCGGCAACCACCACCACAGCAGCACGATCTTCAAGGCGTGGATCGACGGCGGCGCGCTCGACTTCTACTCGATGCACCTCGACGTGCCGCCGCAGGATGCGCACCAGGGCTCCGTCGACGCGCGCGACCTCGCGGAGGCCGCGGGCGCGGGCGGCGACGGGTACATCGTCTCCTACACCGAGCCGTTCTTCACGTCGGGCGCCCCCGACGAGGTCATCCGGCAGTTCCTCTGGGACAGCTCCATGGCCGGCGTCATGCCGCTCATGTTCGGCCCGGACATCGCGAGCACGTCGCCCGCGCTGCTCAACGAGTGCCGCCTCATCGCCGCGTGGTTCGAGGGCACGGACTTCTGGACGATGGATTCGGCGGACCACCTCGCGGCGGGCGGCACGACGTACGTGCTCGCCGACGCGCCCTTCGGGTACATCGCCTACGCGGCCGCGGACGCGGGCGACCTCGGCCTCGCGTCGACGACCGCCGGCTTCTACGACCTCCACTGGCTGGACGTGACGTCGGGCGCGGAGGTCGTGCAGGCGGGCGTGTCGCTGCCGGGCGGCGGCGCGACCCTCGCGCGGCCGGGCGGGGTCGGCGGCGAGTGCGCCGTGTGGGTGACGCGCCGCTGGAAGGACCTCGGCGCCGCGCTGCCCGGCGTCGCGGGACCGCCGCGCCTCGACGTCCAGAGCCGCATGGTCGCGGGCGAGGACTTCACGCTGACGCTCACCGACGCGCGGCCCTCGACCTTCGTCTACAACGTCGTGGGCTTCTCCCTGCTCGGCGCGCCCTTCGAGGGCGGCACGATGGTGCCCGCGCTCGACGTCATCGTCCCCGGCGGCACGGACCTCACGGGCACCCAGGTCATCCAGACGCCCTTCCCCGCGGGCTTCCCCCCGGGCGCCTCCGCCTACATCCAGTGCTGGCTCCAGGACCCCGCCGCGGTGTTCGGGTGGGCGGGCTCCAACGCCGTGCAGGGCGTCGGGCCCTGACCGGGACCCGGCGCCCCGCGGCACCGCGGGACGTCAGACGGGCGGCGCGTGACGGCGGCGAGCCAGTAGACGGCGGCGCTTCCCGCGGCGGAGGTCCCAATAGGTCTCCGCGAACCGGAGGGATGAGCCCGAGCCGGCGGGAGCGCTCCCGGTCGGCCGGGGCGCCGGCGCCGGGGCGTCGGTCGGGTCGTTGCGGGTCGTGCGAGGCGCGTGATCGTCCGCTTGCGAGGCGTGGCTCATCGGGTGACTCCTTGTCGGGATGCAGCTACGAAGCGGGTGACCGCAGAGGGGTTCGCGATCGCCCCGCCCCCGCTCACCGCCATGGGAACGGGGAGCCGGTCGAGCGCGGGGACGCGCCGGCCGGCAGGACGAGCCGCTCGCCGTTGCCGCCGGCGGACGGGCCGTCCGCCCACCAAGTGCGCAAGGCGGCCCGCTCCCGAACACCGGGAGTTCCAGAATGGCGTCCAGAATGGTGTGTTCGGTCTCGCGTCGACCTGCGGTTCATGATCATGGGGAGCGACCGGCAGCTCTCCGACCTCGAGCCCTCCGCCCCCGTGCACGGAGCCCCACCATGACCGCCACCCTCGAGCCCGATCAGCGCCAGTCCCGGGAGGCCCTCGACTGGGCCGCCGCGAAGCTCGGCCCCGACTCGCTCACCCGCCTCGGCGCCGAGCGCCGCCCCGAGCTCGCCCGCCTGCTCGCCGAGGGGCACGCGCCGCGCGACGCCGCGCTGCTCGCCCTCCAGGCCCTCGTCCCGTCGGATCCCCTGGTCACGAACGAGATCTACGGTCTCATCCTGGAGCTCGCCGTCCAGATGGCGATCTCCGAGCTCTCGAGCGCGTGGCCGCTCCGCGTCGAGCTCGACCACGACGACGTCGCCGTCTCGACGACGCGCACGCACTTCAGCGGGCTGACGAAGCTCGAGTTCCAGTCGTACGACCACCTCTGCGCGCAGATCCGGCTCCGCGTGCGCAACCGCATCAAGGATGCGTCCCGCCGCGTGAACACGAAGAAGCGCGGCGGCGGCCGTCGGAGCTCGACGCCCATCGAGGACCTCGACGACGTCCTCGTGGCGCCGTCGCAGGAGAGCCCGTTGTCACACGCGAGCTACCGCGAGCTGCTCGCGACGGCGGGCGCGTTCCTCGCGACCCTGCCCGACCGCGAGCTCGAGATCCTCACGCGCCGCGCGAAGGGCGCGACGTACGCCGACATCGGCGAGACCCTGGGCCTCACCGCGGACAACGCACGCGTGATCCACGGGCGCGTCGAACAGCGGCTGCGCCGCGCGCACCCCGAGCTGTTCGACGACGACTGACCGCGACGCGTCCGTCGTCGCACGCAAGAACCACCACCCGAGTCCCCAACAACGTCGGCGCGACCGACCCCGAGACGGCGCGCCGATCATGAACTCGGAGGCACACTCGATCCTCGGCACGACCGCGGTGTGACCGGCCCCGGGGCCTGACGGTCCCGGACGCGACCGGAACACCCGCGGACCGACCTCACGCAGTCCGCGGAGGTCGGGGTCCGCCCCGAAGGGCCCCGCCCCGCGCGACGCATCCCGGGGGCCGCTCCCGCGGCTCCTCCGGACCCGGGTCGCCCGACCCGGCCGGCGCACGGGCTCCCGCCCGCCGTGGGAGAGGTCCGTCCACGGATCGAGCGACCTCCACCTGCCCAGGAGATCGCGACCATGCGCATCAACCTTCTCTCCCGCCGTCCCTCTCGCCCCCCCCGTCGTTGCGGCCCGCCCGTCGCGCACGTGCTGATCGCGCTCGCCACGTGGGCCGACGCGACCGCCGCCCAGGTCGTGCCGACGCACGTCGCCGTGACCTCCGGCGCCGCGGCGTCGGATGTCGTCGTGCTCGGCGACGTCGACGGGGACGGCGCGCCCGACGCCGCCCTCGCCCTCCCCGGCGGCACTGCTGCGGTGCCGGGCGAGCCCGTGGTCCTCGTGCTCTCGCTCGCCGAGGGCGCGGTGCACCACGCGTTGACCTCCGCGTCGGCGGACCCGACGTTCGGCGAGCGCCTGCTCGCCGTCGACGACCTCGACGGGGACGGCGTGGACGACCTCGTCGTGTCGGCGCCCGGCGCGGCCGGCGGCGCGACGCCCGGCGTCGTGCTCGCGTACGGGTCGGTCACGGGGGAGCTCTTGTGGTCGCGGTCCGGAGATCTTCCCGGCGACCGGTTCGGTGGAGCGCTCGCGCGCTTCGGCGACCACGACGACGACGGCGTCATGGACGTCTTCGTCGGCGCGGACCGCGACGGTGCGGCCGGCGAAGACGCCGGACGCTGCGCCGTGCTGTCCGGCGTCGACGGCGCGGTGCTCGTGGACCGGCACGGGTCCGCGGGCGACCGCCTGGGCGCGGCGCTCACGTCGCTGTCGCCGGGCGGGACGGTCGCGCACGACCCCGAGCCGTGGATCGGGATGCCCCAGTCCGGCGTCGTCGCGCCGGGCGCGGTGGCCCGCCTGGACCCGACGGACCTCGGCACGGTGTTCACCGTCTCCGGTGAGCTCGACCACGACCGCTTCGGATCGGCGATCACCCTCGTCGGCGACCTCGACGGTGACGGCGTCGCCGAGGTGCTCGTGGGCACCGACCCCCGCGACGCGACGGGCGCGGCCCTGAGGCCGGGCTCGATCCGTCTGCTCGACGGCGCCGACGGCGCGCTCCTCGACACGCACACGGCGCCGTCCCTCGACACGGGCTTCGGCCTGCGCGTCGTCGGCGTGGGTGACGTGGACGGGGACGGGGTCCCCGACTACGCAGCGGGCGAGGCCGCCGCGGACGAGGGCGCCGCCGACTCGGGAACGCTGCGCGTGTTCTCGGGCGCGGACGGCTCGCCGCTCACGCCGCTCCACGGCAGCTCGGCCGACGCGCAGCTCGGTGTCGCGATCGCGCCGGCAGGCGATGTGGACGGCGACGCCCTCGGCGACATCGCGCTCGTCTCGCGCGACGCGTCGTCCGGCACCACGGGGCTCGAGACGCTCTCGTACACGCCCTGGGTCGAGTCGTCCAACGGGACGCCGGGCACCGTCGGCGTACCGCGGCTCGTCGGACGCGGCGGTCTCCAGCCGGGCATGCCCGTGGTGCTCGACCTGGCCGCGGCGCGGCCCGACGCGTCGGCGCTGCTGACCATCGGCCCGTCGCTCGTGCTCGACGCGGTCCAGGGCGTCGTCTCGCCGCTGCCGGGCGAGTTCGTCCCGCTCGTCGTGGGCGCGTCGGGCGACCTCGAGCACACGATCGCCTGGCCGCCGGGAGTCCCCTCGGGCGTGACGTTCCACTTCCAGGTGTCCGTCACGGATCCCGCGGCCGCCCACGGCGTGGCGCTCTCCAACACGATCTCGGCCGTCGCGCCCTGATCGATCGGGCGCCCGTGCTCGCCGCCGACCCGGAGCCGTCGCGGGCTCCGGGTCGGCCGGCGGGAGCTCAGCCGTCCGAGCCGTCGGCGAGGGACTCCAGCAGCCCCTCGTCGCCTCGCCGGTCGCCCAGCTGCGCCAACCTCTCGAGCAGCGCGGTGATCGTCTCGCGTCCCTCCGGGTCGCGCTCCCGCAGCTCGCGCAGCAGCGTCACCGCGCGTCCCGCGAACCGTGAACCGGTCGTCCCCGGAGCCGGTTCGGGGAGCAGCACGGCGAGGGCGGCGGCCCGGGCCTCCGGGAACCGCCCGCAGGCGAGGAGGGCGCGGCCGTGGAAGAGCCGCGCCGCGTGGGTGTAGGAGTGCTGCGGTCCGAGCGCGCCGTGCGCCCGCCGGCACGCCTCCTCCAACGGCGCGAGCGCCTCGCGCGCCCGCCCCAGCCCGAGGAGCGCCTCGCCGTGCGCCGCGAGCAGCGCCATGAGGGTCCGGTCCTTCGAGTCGTCGCCGTCGCGCGCGCGCGCGACACCGAGCGTCTCCGTCGTCCGCTCGAGGGCCTCGGCGTAGCGCGAGAGCATCATGAGCGCCTTGGCGAGGTTGTTGCCGGCCGTGAGCGTGTGCGGGTGCCGCTCCCCGAACACACGCTCGAGCAGCACGGCGGCGCGCGCCGTCTCCCGCAGCGCGCCTTCCCCGTCGTCCGCGCGGCCGAGCGCCTGCCCCAGCTCGAGGCGCGCGGTGACGGCCAGCGGGTGGTCCTCGCCGACCGTCGCCCCGAGCTCGCCGATCGCCTGCTGCAGCACGGTCGCCGCCTCTCGCGCCCGCCCGTGGCGCAGCATCATGAGCGCGCGCCCGACGAGCGCCTCCTGCACGAGCACGCCGACGTCGCCCAGCCGCGCCGCCGCGCGCGCCGCGGCCTCCACGCGACGGTAGCGGGCGTCCGCCTCCTCGAGCTCGTCGGCCCAGCGCAGGAGCTCCGCGTACTCCAGCCCCACCTGGAGGGTCACGGGGTCGAGACCGTCGATGCGGTCCAGGGCGTCGAAGGCCTCCCGCATGAGGTCGTGCGCCTCGGAGCGGCGCAGGGACTTGAGCGTCGTGGCGAGCGCCGCCTGGCACACCCACGGGAACATGTCGTCTCCGTCGGTGACGACCGCCGAGAGCTCGCACGCGCGCCGCAGGTGCGCCTCGGAGTCCGCGAACCGTCCCTGCTCGCGCAGGTGCACGCCGACGAGGTGCCGGAGCAGCTGCTCGTCCTCCGGGTCGAGGCGACCCGGCTGCACCTGGCGCGCCGCGGTCTCCACCGCGTCCCCGATGGTCATGAGCGCACCCCGCGCGACGTCGAGGCTCGCCTGGGACAGGACCCGGTGGTGGAAGTCGACGAGCAACCGGTTGCGACGGAGCTGGCGGCGGACCTCGACGTTGGACGGGGACCAGTAGTCCAGGTGCGACCGGAGCGCCTCGGCGAAGGCCGCGCCGTCGGGGTAGCGGTCGTCGGCGCGGAGCGCCATCGCCTTCTCGCAGATCGCGACGAGACCGTCGCCGCCGAGCTCGGGGCGCAGCGCGAGGACCGGCGTCGGCGGGCGGCGCTTCGCGACGGCCTCCCCCGCCTCCTCGGGACGCGAGTACGGGACGATCCCGGTGAGCACGTGGTACAGGACGGCGCCGAGCGAGTAGACGTCCGCCCGCGCGTCGACGAACGCACCGCGCAACTGCTCGGGCGCCGCGAAGGCCAGGGTGCCGACCGCCTCCGTCACGGTGGCGCCGTGCCGGGCGGCGCGCGCCATGAGGTCGAGCAGCGCCGGCGGGAGGTCGACGCCCGCGGACTCCTCGGTGAGCCGCCGCGCGAGGCCCCAGTCCATGAGGAAGACGACGTCGTCGGACGCGCGGTCGGTCTCGACCAGGATGTTGTCGGACTTGATGTCGCGGTGGACGACCCCGACGGCGTGCGCGTGACCCGCGGCGTGCGCGACCCGCATGAGGAGCCCGGCCGCCTGCTCGAGCGCCTCGCCTCCGGCCGCGTGGACCTCGGCGACGAGGTCGGTGAACGTCCGCCCGACGACGAGCTTCTCGACGATGAACGGGCGCCGCGCGCCGTCGACGCCCACGGCGTGCACCGGGACGATGGCGGGGTGATCGAGCGAACCCGTGATGCGCGCTTCGCGGAGCAGGCGCCGTCGTCGCTCCGTGTGGGGCGCGCCGTCGCTGCCCGTGCCGTCGGGTGCCGGGAACGACACGGACCCGGCGGGCTCGCCGACGTAGCGCGCCACCTTGAGGGCCACGGGGCACCCGAGGTCGACGTCCCAGGCGCGGTAGAGCTCCGACATGCCGCCGGAGGCCATCCACTCCGGGTCGACGTAGCGCTCCTCGAGCGGGACCCGCCCGGCGAGGCCGTCGAGCGCGGACTCCAGGTCCCTGTCCACGGGCTCGTCGGGCGTGCCCTCGCGGGCCGTCGACTCGCGCGTCGCGGACAACCCGCGGAGCAGCCGGCGGAACGTCGCCGCCACCGCGGGAGGCAGTCCGACGCACGCCGCCTCGATGTCCGCCGCGCCGAACGAGGCCGGGTGCGCGGCGAGGAACGCGCGCAACAGCTCGGCCACCCGCTCCTCGTCCGGGACGTCGGATCCGTCCGGCCCGGCGTCGTGATCCCCCGTCCCGTCCCGACCGTCGTCGGACATGACCGACCTCCCGTGGCCCTGCGAGCCTCGTCGCTCCCCACCGCGGCGCCATTCTACGCCGTCCCTCGACGGCCGTGGCTCAGTGCCCCGTGAGCATCCAGCGCCGCATGCGGAGCGAGCGGTCGCGACCCGTCTCGATCGACCGCGAGGCGAGCTCCACGAGGGCGTCCGGGTCGCCGACCGCCGCCTCGGCGAGGACGAGGCGCAGCTCGGCGGGCGTCGCCCCGTCGCGGAGCACGCTGCGCGCGATGCGGAAGAGGTCGCCGCGTCGCATGCGCGGCATGGAGCGCGACGACAGGCCGGTGAGCGCGCGCGGGCAGTCGATGAGGTGCAGCGTCGGCTCGTCGCCGTCGAAGCGCACGAGGATGTTGCGGTCCGAGAGGTCACGGTGGACGCACCCCGCGTCGTGCAGGGACCGCACGAGGCGACCCACCCGGCGCAGCACGGCGCGGCGGCGGTCGGGCCGGCGGGCGTCGCGCCCCTCGGCCAGGTAGGTCTCGAGGTCGACGACCCCCTCCACGAGCTTCTCCACGAGGAACGAGCGCGTGATCATCCCGCAGCGTCGCTCGGTGCCCCACGCGAGCACGCGCGGGACGGGCAGGCCGAGGTCGTGGAGGCCCCGGAGGGCGCGCACCTCGGTGACGATGCGACGGCTGCGCATGAGGTTGCTGCGCGAGAGGTTGAGCGACGCCGCGCGCCCCTTGATGAACAGGCCGTCCTTCGGGAGGAAGCACCAGAGGCGTCGCGGCCGGTCCTGCGGGATGCGCGCCCACACGCGCTCGAACGCGGCCCCGGCGTCCGCCGGGGCGTCGGCGCCGAGGACCACGGACGGCTCGGCGACCTCGATGTGGAATCGGCTCAAGGACGGTTCCCCGCGCGACTCGGGCCGGGCTCCGGCCCCCGACGACGGCCGCGCCGACCCGACGCGGCCCATCGGATCATCGCCGATGGTCGCCGCCCGCTCCAGCCCGCGCGCCGTCGACGGCCGCGGCGTCGTGCACGGTCGGGTCCCGTCCGGTCCCCGACCCGTCAGCTCCCGCCGAGTCGCAGGATCTCCGCGATGCGCCGACCGACGGCCGTGCTGTAGCGCTTCGCACCGTCGCGCTGGAGGTGCGTGAGGTCGACGAAGAGCTCCTGCGGGTAGTCGCCGGCCTCCTCGAGCGGCAGGAAGTCGACGCCGTCGCGGGCGGCGAGCGCGCGCGCCGTCTCGAGGAACTCCTCGCGGATGGTGGTGTCGTACAGACGGTAGGAGACGGGCGCGAGCGGCCCCTCGACGAGGAGCACGCGGCTGCCCGCGCCGACGATCTCGTCCACCGTGTCGCGGATGAGCTGGAGCTGCGCGGTCGCGTGCGGTCCCCGCGTGATCGAGTTGCACTGCGTCAGCCCGGACGCGCGCTTGTTGAGCGGCAGCTCGGGGTAGATCTCCGCGAGGTCGTCCAGCCAGCGCTTGCGGTCGATGGGCGTCGGGTCGTCGCCCTCGAGGAGGAACGGGATCTGCCCCGGCCCCTGCGCGCGCGCCGCGCCGGGCCGCGCGAAGCGGCGGTAGTCGGCGAGCCCGGCGACGGACATCATCTCGCGGAAGCGGTAGCCGCGGAGCAGCGACGCGAGCGTCACCTGGAGGAACTCGGTGCGGTGCTCCCAGACGAACGCGGGCCCGACGACGCGCGCGAGGTCGAGCACGGCGCCCAGGCTGCCGGGCGCGGTCTGCGGCATGAGCCGCAGCGGGCGGTGCGAGTCGAACTCGGAGAAGAGGATCACGACGAGCGCGGGCTCGCGCGGGAGGATCTCGTCGACGAGCCCCCGGATCTCGAACGGGTGGTTGCCGGCGTGCCCCAGCGCGAGCGTCTCGATGCCCGGGGCCGCGCGCTTCAGGTGGTGCATGTGCAGGCCGGCCCCGGCGCGGCTGCTGCCGACGACCGCGACGAGCGGACCGTCCCCGCCCTCCTCGTCGTGTCGCTCGAACTCCAGCCGGTCGGAGACGACGCCGCGCTCCATGGGGTACCGCGGCTGCACGCGCGGCTCGACGCGGCTCCAGATCCCGCCGACGCCGAACACCCACGCGTCCGCCGCGAGGACGAGCGCGAGCGCCAGGACCCCGCCCCACGGGAAGCGGTCCGGCCAGGTGTGGTCTTCGGGTTCGCCCACGACGTCGTTCCCGGGTCGGCCCGGGCTCAGAACTGGAAGTAGATGAACGGGCTGCCGCCGTCCTCGCCGAGCAGCACGATGGCGTAGAAGACGACGGCGTAGACGACGCCGCGGACCGGCGCCGGCCAGCGGAGGATCGTGTCGAGCCGACCGCTCGCCGCCTGGATGACCTGGAAGCCGGCGAGCGGCACCACGAGGTAGGTGAACGGCAGCCACCACTCGTCGAGCATCCCGACGCCGCCGACGGGCAGCCGCGAGAGCAGCGTGCCGAGCTGCGGCAGGCTCTCGGCGCGGAAGATCATCCAGCCCAGGCACGCGAGCTGGAACATGACGACGACGCGCACGAGCCACCAGAGCCGCGCGCCGATCGCGCCCGTCGGCGCGAGGCGCTCGAGCCACGGTGAGCACAGCCTGTGCACGATGAGCAGCGCGCCCTGGTACGCGCCCCACACGACGTACGTCCACGCTGCGCCGTGCCAGAGGCCGCCGAGCAGCATCGTGAGGCCGAGGTTGCGGTACGTCTTCCACGGCCCGCCGCGGTTGCCGCCCAGCGAGATGTAGAGGTAGTCACGGAGCCACGTGCTCAGGCTGATGTGCCAGCGCCGCCAGAAGTCCGACGGGTTCACCGCCAGGTACGGCAGGTTGAAGTTCAGCATGAGGTCGAAGCCCATCATGCGCGCGATGCCGCGGGCGACGTCCGTGTAGCCGCTGAAGTCGCAGTAGATCTGCCAGGCGAAGGCGTAGGTCGCGAACGCCACCTGGAGCCCGGTGGCGTCGTCGGCGTTGCTGTACACGAGGTCCACGCAGCGCGACAGGTTGTCGGCGACGACGACCTTCTTGAACGTGCCGGCGAGCACGAGCCAGCAGCCCGACCCGAACCGCCCCCAGTCGACCCGGCGCTTCTCGAGGACCTGCGGCAGGAGCCGGCTCGCGCGCTCGATGGGCCCCGCGACGAGCTGCGGGAAGAACGCCACGAAGAGCGCGAAGTCGAGGAAGCTCCGCGTCGCCTTCAACTGGCCGCGGTAGATGTCGATCGTGTAGCTGAGCGTCTGGAAGGTGTAGAAGCTGATGCCGACGGGCAGGACGATCTCGAGCACCCACGGCTGCACCTGCCAGCCGGCGAGCGCCGCGAGGTCCGCGAAGCCCCGGCTGAAGAACCCGGCGTACTTGAAGACGCCGAGGATGCCGAGGTTGCTCACGAGGCTCAGCAGGACGTAGCGCTTGCGCTTCGCCGCGTCGTCGGTGCCCTGGATGCCCAGCCCGAGCGTGTAGTCGATGACCGTCGAGAGCGCGATGAGCGCGAGGAAGCGCCAGTCCCACGCGCCGTAGAACACGTAGCTCGCGACGAGCAGCAGGAGGTTCTGCGGCCGCCGCGGCAGCACGAGGTAGAGCGCGTACACCACCACGAAGAAGACGGCGAACTCGAGGCTGTTGAAGAGCATCGATCGCGGGGCGGGTGGGAGCGGTCAGACGAGGGCGAGACGATACCACGCACCGCGACCGCCCCGGAGCGGCGACGCGACGCGGAGGCGGACGGGCGGACCGGGGTTCATCGGCCGTCGGGGCCGTCCGTCGTGAGGTCGCGCGCGAGCAGTTCGGCGGCTCGGGCGCCCACCGCCGCGGCGAAGGGCGGCGACCACGCCTTGTCGAGGTGCGTGAGGTCGCGGAAGCGGTCCGCGGGGAACGGCCCCGTCTCCTCGAGCGGCAGGAAGTCGACGCCCTCGTCGTGCAGGAGCTCCCCCACGAGCGCCCGGAAGTCGTCGCGGATGGAGAGGTCGTAGTACGACTCCGCGAGCGGCGACACCGGCCCCTCGACGAGCAGCACCCGCGTCCCGGCCGCCCGCAGCGCGCGGACCGTGGAGAGCAGGAGCGCCGACTGGACCTCCGCGTGCGGCCCGCGCGTGATGGACCGGCACTGGTTGAGCTCCGAGTCGAGCTGCCGCTCCGGGACGTCCGGGAACTGCGCACGCAGGCGCTCCCGCTCCCGCGGGTAGGAGACGGGGAGCGGCTGGCCGCCCTCGAGGAGGAACGGCGGGCGGCTCGTGCCGCGCGGCTCGCCGCGCGCGGCGGGGAAGCGCCGCCACGCGTCCAGGCCGGCGGCCGCGAAGACCTCGCGGAAGCGGTAGGACGGGAGCGCGCAGGCCGTGAGCAGCTGGAGCACGAGCGTCCGCTCCTCCCACACCGTGTCCTGCGGGAGCAGGTCGAGCAGCTCGCGCAGCGCGGCGAGGCTCCCCGGCCCGCTCTGCCGCATGACGCGCAGCGGCCGGTGCGTGTCGAACTCCGAGACGAGGAGCACGGCGAGGTCCACGCCGAGCGGCGCGAGCTCGTCCGCGAGGCCGCGCAGCTCGAAGGGCTGCATGCCGGCGTGCGCGAAGCCCAGCACGCGCGCGTCGGGCACGACGTGCTGGAGCGCTCGGGGCTCGAGCGACGCGTTCGCGCGGCTCGTGCCGAGGACCGCGACGAGCGCCTTGTCCGGGGCGGTGAAGAGCGCGCGCAGCAGGCTGCGGCGGTCGCCGACGAGCCCGCGCTCCACGGGAAAGGTCGCCTGGTGCTCGGCGACGAGGCGCTCCTCGAGCACCGGCCAGAGCGGTCCCGGCGCGAGGAACCGCCCCTCGACGAGCAGCACGAGGAGCGCGGCCACGACGCCGCCCCACGGCAGCCGTCGTCCGGCGTGGTCCTCCGCGCTCCCGTTGCCGCGCACCGTCCGCTCCCGCTCGCGCCGCCGTCGTGCGCCGATCCGCGCGGACCGGGCGCGCGCGACGATACCACCGCGCCCCGCGCCGGGCGTTACGATGGGTGCTTCTCCCCGGAGGTCGCCGTGACGAGCCTGGTCCCCGTCCTGCTGCTGGCCCTGTCGCTCGCCGCGGCCCCCGACGAGGAGCCGCTGCGCCGCGTCGACGTCGCGTCGGTGCGCCCCGACCTGCTCGCCGCGGAGCTCCGCGCGCGCGGCTTCGACGTGCTCGGCGCCGACGCGCGGGCCGTCGACCTCGTCGTGAGCGCGCAGGAGCGCCGCGTGCTCGAGGCCGAGGGCTACGCGCTCACCGTCACCGCGGTGGGACGCCCGCTCGCCGACGCGCAGCGGGCCGCCGCGACGCAGGAGGGCGCGCAGGTTCCCGCCGGCTACCCCGCGCTCGGCGAGGTCGAGGCGACGCTCGCGGGCCTCGCGGCCGCCCACCCGACGCGCGCGCGCGTCGTCGACCTCACGGCGACCTACGGCACGCCGACGACCGCCGAGGGACGGCACGTCCTCGCGCTCGTCGTCTCGGACGACGTGACCGTCGAGGAGGACGAGCCGGCGGCGCTGCTCGTCTCGGCGCACCACTCGCGCGAGGTCGTCACGCCGCTCATCGCGATCGAGGTCGCGGCGCGTCTGCTCGCCGGCTACGGCACGGACCCCGACGCGACGGCGATCGTCGACGGACAGGAGACGTGGATCGTCCCCGTGCAGAACCCGGACGGCTACGTCCACGTGTTCACCGTCGACGACTTCTGGCGCAAGAACCGGCGCGTCTTCCCCACCGGCGTCGGCGTCGACCTCAACCGCAACTACCCGCCGGGCTGGGGTGGCGGCTGCGGCGGGAGCACGTCCGTGGGCTCGTCGACCTACCAGGGGCCGGCGCCCGCGAGCGAGCCGGAGACGCTCACGCTCATCGCGCTCTCCGACCACAAGCACTTCGCGCGCGTGCTCGACTTCCACTCGTTCGCGCAGGAGACGCGCTACGGCTACGGCTGCTGGTCACACCCGCTCGACGCCTTCCTCCAGGCCGAGGCGGCCGTCATCAGCCAGGACGCGGGCTGGGGCGGCGCGACGGGGAGCAGCTGCTGCCTGGGCGGCGAGATCCACCACCAGATGCAGTCCGGCGCGCACGCGTTCCTGCTCGAGACGGCGACGGCCTTCCAGCCGCCGTTCGTCGACGGACAGGCGGAGGCCGTCGCGGTGGCCGACGCCGCGGTGCAGTTCCTGCGGCGCGAGCTCTCGCTCTCCGGGCACGTGCGCGACGTCGGCACGGGGCTCCCGGTCGAGGCGACGATCACCGCGTCGGGCGTCGTCTTCCCCAACGGCGAGTCCTTCCGCAGCGCGGGCGACTTCGGACGCTGGCACGCGGTGCTCCCCGCGGGCGGCTACGACCTGCGCTTCACCGCGCCCGGCTACGCGACGGCCGTCGTCCCCGTGACGGTGCAGCTCGGCACGCCCGTGCTCCTCGACGTGGACCTCGCGCCGCTCGCCCCGGCCTGGACGGACCTCGGGGGCGGCAGCCCCGGCGCGCTCGGCACGCCGCAGCTCGCGGGCACCGGCAGCCTCGCCCCGAGCACGCCGGTCGCGCTCGACCTCGTCGGCGCGGTGCCCGGCGCCGTGCTGCTCGGCTGGCTCAGCGCGACCTCCGCGCCGCTCCCGCTCGCGGGCGGCACGCTCCACGCGTGGCCCGTGCTCAACCAGTTCCTGTTCCTCGCGAACGGCGCGGGGCAGCTCCACCTCACGTCGACGTGGCCGCCCGGGCTGCCGCCGGGCACGGAGGTCTGGGTCCAGTTCCTCTGCGAGGACGGGACGACGCCCGACGGCTTCGTGCTCTCGAACGCGCTCCGGGGCACGACCCCGTGACGCGACGGCCCGCGGCGCCGTCGATCCGCCGCGACGCCGCGATCGATCCGGCCGGACGACCTGCTATGCTCCGCCGCTCCCATGGCGAACGGTGAGCGGAACGACGACGCGACGGCTCCGACGACGCCCCCGGTGCGTCGCGGCGGCGCCGGCAAGCGCCTCCTCGCGCGGCTCGCGCTGCTGCTCGGCGCGTTCGCGTTCGCGCTGCTCCTCGTCGAGGTCGGGATGCGCCTCGCGGGGCACGGCCCCGGCACCCACCTGCGCTGGTTCGAGCACGACGACCTCCACTACACCGCCGCGCCGAACCAGGACGGCATCGTCCGCGTGCAGGACGCCGCCGCCGGCGACCGGACGATCCGCGTCCACATCAACAGCTACGGCCAGCGCTGCGAGGACTACCCGCTCGAGAAGCAGCCGGGCGAGACGCGCGTCGTCGCGCTCGGCGACTCGCTGACCTTCGGGCCGGGCGTCGGCAACAGCGAGACCTTCGTGCTGCAGGCCGAGGCCGAGCTCAACCGGACGCAGCCCGAGGGGCGCTTCGTCCGCATCGTGAACACGGCCGCCAACGGGTACTCCACCTGGCACTACAAGCAGTGGATGGAGACCCAGCTCGGCACGTACGAGCCCGACCTCGTCGTGCTCTGCCTGTACATGGGCAACGACATGACGATCCAGGAGCGCACCCGGCTCTTCAACCCGACGCCGTTCCCGTCGATCGTCCGCACGACCGCCATCGGGCACTGGTTCCTCGCGAACCACCGGCAGGCGCTCATGGACCTCTGGGAGTGGCTCGAGGGCGGCGAGGACGTGCCGAGGCTGCTCGAACCCATCGACCCGAAGCTGCGCCGGTTCCTGAACGTCTCCGAGGACCGGCTCGGCTACGACGCGAAGATCCGCCTCTGGCAGAACTCGCTGCGGCACGTCGCGCGCATGAAGGAGATCGCCGACGAGACGGGGACGCCCTTCGTGTGCTTCCTCATCCCGCAGTCGCACATGATGCAGAAGGACGGGGACTACCCCATCCAGGGCTGGCTCGTGCGCGCGCTCGAGGCGCTCGGGATCCAGGTCGTGCAGCCGGACGACGCGCTCCGGCCGCTCGGGCTCTCCGGCTGGCACGACTACGACCCGGGGCACCTCAACCCCGCGGGGCACGAGGCGGCGGGCCGGGCGTTCGCCGCGGGGCTGCGGGAGCTCGGCCACCTGCCGTAGCGCCGCCTCGCCGGGGCGGGACGTGCGCGGTCGGGTCGCCCGGCGCGACGCGGACGCCGTTCAGCCCACGTCGACGCGCTGCACGGCGCTGCTCGCGACGCGCGCGTCGGGCGTGAGGATGCCCACGAGGTTCAGCGGGTCGGCGGCCGACACCTTCACCGGCACGCGTCCCGTCGCGTCCTCGCTGCGGACGCGACGCAGGAGACGCACGGCCTCGGGCAGCGCGAACTGCTCGCCGGCGAAGCCCGCGACGAAGCGCCCGCCGCGCACCTCGCCGCGCGCCTCGAGCGTGCGCAGCTCGCGGTGGATGCGCCACCACGGCACGGAGAAGCGTTCGCGCTCGAGCGTGCGCTTGAAGACGACGCCCGTGCGTCGCAGGAGCTGCCGCGCGAGGAACTCGACGGGCGGCGCGTCGACGGCGCCGCGCGGCAGCAGGCTCCAGCGTCCGCTCGGCGCGGGCGTGCGCCGCGGCCGCGGACGGCGCCGCGCGAAGAGCTTGCGCAGCCCGCCGAAGCCGTCGCAGCTCGCGAGGCCCAGGCCGACGAGCTGCCCGAGCCCCTCGTCGACCTGCACGGGGAGCAGCTTGCCGCGCCGCTCGAGCTCCTGCGGGAAGAGCGCGCCCGCCGAGGACAGGAGCTCGTGCACCGCGGCGCCCGCGCCGTGCAGGCTCCAGCTGTCGCCGGGCGCCGTGAGGCCGAGCCACGCGTCGAGGTCCTCGCGCGGGAAGATCGACACGGGCGTGCGTCGCACGGGCCCCGCCGCCGCGCCGAAGAGCCGCCCCCACGCGACCTGCCCCGAGAGCATGAGCTCGTCGAGCCAGCCCGGCCGGTAGCCCGTCACGCGCGCCGGGAGGATGTCCTTCTCCCACGCGGCCGCCGGGATCTCGAAGCCCGCGAGCTGCTGAACGATGCCGAGCACGCCGCGCGGGCCCTCGACCCGGTGCGCGGGGTCGACGTGCTGCCACGCGGTGAGGAAGCGCAGGAACTCCGCGGCACTCACCGGCTGGATCTGCGCGCGCAGCGTGTCGAGCGTGTACCGGTGGATCCGCGCGAGCAGGCGGCGGTTGCACCACGCGTCGCGGCCGTCGATGCGCGTCCGGAGCACGAGGCCCTTCGCCTCGAGCTGCAGCATGACCGGGTCGTCGCTCTCGACGGGGCCGAGCGCCTCGAGCCGGCCCGCGAGCACGGACTCCGGATCGCGCGGCGCCTCGACGGCGAACCACCGCCCGTCCTCGTGGACGACGCGCCCCTCGCGGTCGAGCGACGCGAGCCAGTGCGCCCAGTCCGTCGCCTCGTCGTCCGCGACGAAGCCCATCCAGAGCAGCGCCTCGTGGACCTCCTCGGCGCAGGTCGGGCGCGGCCACGCCTCCTCGCGCACGCGCGCGACGGCCGCCGGGTCGAGCGCGCCGAGCGTGTCGGCCTCCTTCGCGGTGAGCCCGCGCCGGCTGCGCACCGCCTGCGTGCGGCGCTCCTCGAGCGGCGCGTCGTCGAGGAAGGCGTACGGCTGCGCGTGGAGGATGCCGTCGCTGAACGGCGACGGCTCCGGCAGGTCGACGGCCACCGTCTCGATGCGCCCCGACTCGATGCCCTCGAGCAGGCCGAGCAGCCCGTCGACGTCCATCGCCTCGACGAGGCAGTCCTCGACCGTCTGGCGCACGATGGGCTGGTCCATGGGCACGGGCAGGTCGCCCGCGGGCAGCGTCTCGCCGCACGCCATGACCTGCGGGAACGCCTGGACGAGCAGGTCGTCGGCGCGCATGCGCATGAGCGGCGGCGGCACCTTGCGCCCGGCCTTCGTGCGCGGCAGCAGCAGCGAGCGCGTGAGGTTCCAGCGCCAGCGCGTCGTGAACATGGGCGCGGGCAGCAGCGCCTGGACGAGCGTCTCCCGCGCCGAGGCGCTGTGCAGGAACTTGAACACGTCGGCCAGCGGGAAGCTGTGGTGCGGACCGAGCGAGATGAGGATGGCCTCCTCGCTCGCCGCCGCCTGGAGCTCGAAGCCGAACCCGCGGCAGAACTTCTTGCGCAGCGAGAGCCCCCACGCCCGGTTGATGCGCCCGCCGAACGGCGAGTGGATGACGAGCTGCATGCCGCCCGTCTCGTCGAAGAAGCGCTCGGCGACGACGCGCGTCTGCGTCGGCACGGTGCCGAGCGCGCGCCGCCCCTCGGCGAGCCACGCGAAGAGCTGCTCCGCGGCGTCGCGCGACAGCCCCGCCTCGCGCTCGAACCACTCGGGCGAGTCCGCCTCCTCGCGCTGCCGGCCGATCTCCTGCGAGAGCTCGATCGTGCGCGCCGGCGCCTCGCCCAGCCAGAACGGGAGCGTCGGCGGCTCGCCCTGCGCGTCCGCGACGCGCACGACCCCCGACTCGACCTTGAGGATGCGCCAGCTCGTGTTGCCCAGCTGGAAGATGTCGCCGACGTTCGCCTCGACGGCGAAGTCCTCGTTGAGCGTGCCGACGACGATGCCCTCGGGCTCGAGGCGCACCTGGTAGTCGGCCGTGTCCGGGATCGCGCCGCCGCTCGTGAGCGCCGGCAGCCGCGCGCGCTTCGTCGCGAGCAGACGCCCGTTCACGCCGTCCTCGTGGAGCATCGCCCAGCGCCCCTGCGTGTGGAGCGCGATGACCGCGTCGAAGTCCTCGCGCGTCAGCTCGCGGTACGGGTGCGCGCGCCGGAACGACTCGTAGAGCGCCGTCTTGTCCTGCGGCGCGGCGACGCAGCTCGCGACGACCTGCTGCACGAGCACGTCGAGCGCCGCCGGCGGCGCGGGCGTCCGGTCGAGGTCGCCGCGCTTCACGGCGGCCAGCAGCGCGGCGGCCTCCGCGAGCTCGTCGAGCGTCAACGGGAAGAGCTTCCCCTTCGGCACGCGGTGCACGCCGTGGCCCGCGCGCCCGACGCGCTGGAGCAGCGTCGCGATGGAGCGCGCCGACCCGACCTGCACGGCGAGGTCCACGTCGCCGATGTCGATGCCCAGCTCGAGCGAGGCCGTCGCCACGAGCACGCGCAGCTCGCCGTGCTTGAGCTTCTGCTCCGCCTCGAGCCGCAGCTCCTTGCTGAGGCTCCCGTGGTGGCACGCGACCGCGCCCTCGCCGAGCGCGTCCGTGAGCCGCGCGGCCAGCCGCTCCGCGAGCTTGCGCGTGTTCACGAAGACGAGCGTCGTGCGGTGCTCCTTGCTGAGCTCCGCCATGCGGTCGTAGATCTCGCCCCAGTGCTCGTGGCTGCAGACGGCGCCCAGCGGCGAGCGCGGCACCTCGACGCCCAGCTCGATGTCGCGCAGGTGTCCGGCGTCGACGACCGTGCACTCGCGATCGACGCCCGTGAGCAGCGCGGCCACGGCGTCCATGGGCTTCTGCGTCGCCGACAACCCGATGCGCTGCACGCCGCCGGTGAGCGCCTCGAGCCGCTCGAGCGAGAGCGCGAGGTGGCTCCCCCGCTTGTCCCGCGCGAGCGCGTGGATCTCGTCGACGATGACCGTGCGCACGGTCCCGAGCATGCGCCGCCCGCTGTCCGACGTGAGCAGGATGTAGAGCGACTCGGGCGTCGTGACGAGCACGTGCGGCGCCTTGCGCACCATCTTCGCGCGCTCGCTGCTCGTCGTGTCGCCGGTGCGCACGAGCACCCGCACGTCCGGCAGGTCCGGGTCGAGCTCGCGCAGCTCCTCGAGCGGCCCGGAGAGGTTCTTCTGGACGTCGTTGCTCAGCGCGCGCAGCGGCGACACGTAGAGCACGAGCGTCGTGTCCGGCAGCGCGCGACCCTCGCGCAGCAGCCCGTCGAGCGCCCAGAGGAAGGCCGCGAGCGTCTTGCCCGTGCCCGTCGGCGCCGCGATGAGCGTGTGCTCGCCCGCCGCGATCGCCGGCCAGCCCCGTCGCTGCGGCGTCGTGGGCTCGCCGACCCGGTCCGTGAACCAACGCGCGAGCGTCGGGTGGAAGCGGCCCAGCGCGTCGGCGGCCGGCGCGTCGCCGTCGGCGCGCCGCGCGTCGGCGGCCGTCGCGCGTGCCGAGGAGCCTGCCGTGCTGCGTCCCGAGGTGCGTCCCATGGTGACCGACCAGTCTGCCGCCTCGCCCCCGCCCGTGCCACGACGCGCCGCAAACGCCGCAATACGGACGCGCGGGACGCACATCGCTCGCCGATCCGTCCGAACGCCGCCCGCAGCGGCTACCATGCGGGCCCGTCGGTCCTCGCCGGCCGCGCCCGGCCAGAGACCCCGCCCCACTCCGGAGCTCCCCGTGACCCCGTCCCGCCTCGCCAGCACCCTGGCCTCCCTCGTCCTCCTCGCCGCCACGGCGCTCGGCGCCCCGCTCGACGTGACCCTCCAGGTCGGGGACAAGGCCCCCGCCCTCGAGAACGTCGACTGGCTCCAGGGCGAGGCCGTCCGCTCCTTCGAGGAGGGCCAGGTCTACGTCCTCGACTTCTGGGCCACCTGGTGCGGCCCGTGCATCGCGAGCATCCCCCACATCAACGAGCTCGCGACGACCCGCAAGGACGACGGCGTCACGGTCATCGGCGTCGCCATCTGGCCGCGCTCCCGGATGACGCCGACCCAGGAGTTCGTCGACGACCAGGGCGAGAAGATGTCCTACACGATCGCGGCGGACATCGACGGCAAGACCGCCGAGGCCTACATGACCGCGAGCGGGCAGAACGGCATCCCCACGGCCATGGTCGTCGACCAGCAGGGCACGCTCGTCTGGATCGGGCACCCCGTCGACGGGCTCGACCGTGTCGTCGACGAGGTCGTCGCCGGCACCTTCGACCTCGAGGCCGAGGCCGAGCGCCGCGCCGCCGAGAAGGCCGAGGAGGAGGCGTGGATGGCCGTCCTCGAGGAGGCGACGCCCATCAACGAGGCGCTCCAGGCCGCGCTCGAGGCCGAGGAGTGGCAGGTCGTCCACGACCGCGCCGAGGAGATGGCCGCGCTCCACGAGCGCTTCGCCGGCTACCACAACCTGCGCTACCGCGCGCTGCTCCGCCTCGACGAGACGGGCGTGCGCGGCGCCACGCTGGGCCGCGAGCTCGTCACGACGACCTTCGCCGAGGACTCGCGTCAGCTCGAGGGCTTCGCGTGGTGGATCGTCGCGCCGGACAGCGACGTCCCCGCCGACATGCGCGACCTCGACCTCGCCCTCGACGCCGCCCTCCGCGCCGACGACCTCACCGGCAACGAGAACGCGAGCATCCAGGACACCCTCGCGCGCATCCGCTTCCGCCAGGGCGACGTCCCGGCCGCGATCGCGCTCCAGAAGAAGGCCATCGCCCTCGCGGAGAAGGCCGAGGACGAGAGCCTCGCCTCCATGATCGAGACCTTCCGCACGAACCTCGCCGAGTACGAGGCCGCGGCGGAAGGCTGAGGCGCCTCCGTTGCCCGTCACGCGGGACGAGGCCTGGGAGCTGCTCTGCGCGTGGACGCCGGGGGACGCCCTCCGGCGCCACGCGCGCTCCGTCGAGCTCGCCATGCGCGCGGCCGCGCACCGCTACGGGAGCGGCGCCGCGGACGAGGAGCGCTTCGGCCTCGCCGGCCTGCTCCACGACGCCGACTACGAGTCGTGGCCCGACGAGCACCCGGCGCGCATCGTCGCGTGGCTCCGCGAGCACGGCGAGCCCGAGGTCGCGCACGCCGTGAGCGCCCACTACACGGGGTGGGGCGTCCCCCACGAGTCGACGCTCGACAAGGCGCTCCTCGCCTGCGACGAGCTCACGGGCTTCCTCGGCGCCTGCTGCCACGTGCGTCCCGGCGGCCTCGCCGACCTCGAGGCGAAGAGCGTCCTCAAGAAGCTCAAGAACAAGGCCTTCGCCGCGAAGGTCGAGCGCCACGAGGTCCACGAGGGCGCGCGCCTGCTCGGGGTCGACCTCGCCGAGCACATCGACTTCCTCATCGGGGCCCTGCGCCCCCACGCCGACGAGATCGGCTTCGGAGGACGCCCCGCGCCGGACCCGGCCGCGGGCTGAGCCGGGCGTCGCCGGCGCCCGGGCCGCTGGCGGCCGCGCGGGTCACGCGATGCGCCGGGAGGTCGGGCGCGGACGTCGGCGTCAGGGCCCGCGGCCGGGGCCGTCGCCGGGGACGGGCGGGAGGACGAGGGTGCCGTCCCGGGCCGCGTCGCGCAGGGCCTCGACCTCCGGCCGCGCGCGCTCCCAGTCCGCGGCGAACGCGTCGACGAGCGCGTCGAGGTCGTCCGCCGGCGCCGCGCCCGCCGCCCGGTCCTCGAAGCCCTCGTCGAGGGCCTCCGCCCGGTCGCCCAGGCGCTCGAGCCCCACGGTCCGGAGGCTCGTCTTGAGGTTGTGGAACGCCGTGTGGCGCTCGCCGTCCGTGGCGTCCGCGTGCCCGGCGAGGACGTCCCGCACGCGCGTCAGCAGCCGGTCGAGGGTGCGCTCGACGAGCACGTCGCCGCCCGCCCGATGGACGCGCCGCGCGAGGAGCACGAGGTCGATCGTCGCGGGGTCGGCGGGGCTCACGGGGCGCAGCGTATCAGCCCGCGCGGAGCGCCTCCGGGCTCGCGTCCGGAGGGGAGCCCGGAGGGGGGACATCGGGGAAAGCCTGAGGACCCGGGACCGCGCGCGGCGGATCGGAGAAGGGAGAAGAGGGGAGATCGTGATCCGCCGACCGACGACGCTCTGGGGGGGGCGTCGACGGGTGCATCAGGCTCCCGGGTCCTCAGGAGGATGTCCGCGACCCCGGCTGCGGGAGGCATCAACCACGCCCGGAGTCGAGGGAGAAGATCCCCAACGGGTCCTTCACGCGGTACTGACAATCCCGTGAGGTGCCGCTTGGAGCGCGGGCGGCCGGCCGGGTATCGTGGCGCCCCTGGGGCCCGGGACGCGGGGTGTCGCCTGGGGGCGTCACCCGCCGACCGGCGATTCACGAGTTCGAGGACCGTCCTGCGGGAGGCTGCGGTGCGGGTGCTGCTCGTCGACGACGACGCGGACTTCGTCCTGTTCGCCAGGACCGGCCTGGAGTCCGCCGACGTGAAGGTCGAGTCGGCCGCCACGGGCGACGAGGCGCTCGCCGCCCTCGAGAAGGCCCCGGCGGGCCACTTCGACATCGTGCTCCTCGACATCGGGCTGCCCGGCTCGTCCGGCCTGGACCTGCTCTACGACCTGCGGCAGGCGGGCAACGAGACGCCGGTGATCATCGTGTCCGGCGAGGCGCGCACGAAGCAGAAGGTCAAGGGCCTGACGCTCGGCGCGGACGACTACATCGTCAAGCCGCCGGAGATCGACGAGCTCGTGGCGCGCATGGACGCCGTGGTCCGGCGGCGCGAGTCCCTCCAGCCCATCGAGTACGGCGACGTGAAGCTCGACCTCGCCCGCCGTCGCGTCGAGCGCGCGGGCCGGCGCGTGGACCTCAGCCCGCGCGAGTTCGACCTGCTCATGGCCCTCGTCCGCGCCAAGGGCGAGCTCGTCTCGCGCGAGGAGCTCCTGCGCGACGTCTGGGACATGGACTTCGACCCGGGCACGAACGTGCTCGACGTCCACGTGGGCCGCCTGCGCCGGAAGATCGACGCGGTCGGGACGCCGCTCATCGAGAACCAGCGGGGCCGCGGCTACCGCATCGTCGAGACGGGCTGAGTCCCTCCGGACGGGCGGGGCGCTCTGCGGCGCACGGCGCGGAGGGGAGCAGGGCCGGCCGGGGCGGGAACGGGCGTGCCGGGCATCGGCACGCGCCAGGATCCGACGGGACGGGCAAGACCTGCCGGAGGACGCTCCGACGACCGACCCTGCTCGAGAGCAACTCGGAAGATCGACGGTCCGGGTCCGGGCACGACCACGTGGAGCCGTCGGGACCTTCCGGACTTCAGCTTGCCCCTCGACGCGCGCCGGGAGGCATTACGACCCCGTAATTGTTCCCGCCCGCGGCGCTCCGGATCAGTTGTCGGCGCGGGAGCCGTTGCCTTCGGCGGTCGACGAGCCCTGGGCGGACGTCGTCGAGGACGCGGCCCCCGGCGCGCCGTTCCCGGAGGACGCCGGCTTCGTCGACGTCGCGGAGGACTCGCGATCGGAGGCCGGGGCGTCCTTGCCGGCGGGCACGGGCTGGAGGTCGCCGCGACGCGCGGTGAGGGAGCGGCTCGGCTCGAGGTCGCGACGGACGGCGCCCGGAGCGGGCGGCGTCGCCGGCTTCGAGGTCGCCGCGGAGGTCGCGTCCTTCGCCCCGCCCGTGGTCCCCACCGGCGCGGCGCCCGGGCCGGCGGGCTTCGCGGCGCCGTCCGGGGTGGGCTTCGCCGGGGTGGCGGGCGTGGTGAGCTTCGCCGTGTCGAGCTCCTTGACGGGCTTCGCGAGGAGCGCCGGGTCCGTCTCGCCGTACCGGTTGGACAGGCTGCCGAGCACGACGCAGGCCTTCTCGACGACCTCGCCGAGACCGTTGAGCGAGTCGCTCACGCGGCTCAGCTCGGAGAGGCGCCGGTCGACGGACGACTTCCGGAGCGCGTTGCCCTCCTTGATCTTGCGCAGCTCGGCCTTGATGCCCATGCGCAGGGTGCCCACGTAGAGCTTGAGGACCTGCGTCGAGAGGTGCTCGAGCGCGCCCTCGAAGAAGCCGTCGAAGGCCTTCTCGAGGACGTCCTGGAGCGCGTCGCGACCGGCGGTGCCGAGGCGGCGCTGCTTGACGCTCTTGGGGATGGGCTGGTTCGGCGCGTCCTCGGGGCCGAAGAGGCGACGCCGCACGCTGCCCTGGCCGCGCAGGCACACGTAGTCGAGGAAGCCCTTCTTCACGGGGATGCGCGAGGTCGGCACGTCGAGGTTCGCGTGCGCCATGCCGCTGCCCGGGTCGATCTGCTTGAGGCAGGCCTTGCCGAGCGCGCCGAGGTCCACGCCCAGGCTCTCGAGGTCCTGCCGGATCTTCTCGGGGACCTGCGCGCCGGCGGTGTCCGTCGAGGCCACCGTCTCGAGCACGCCGCGGGCCGTCGCCGTGAGGTCGTCGCGGCTGCGCGCGAGGAGCGGCTGCGCGAGGTCCGTGAGCAGGCTCTGGTAGCTGCTGTCGCCGTCGAACCAGGCGTCCATGGCGTCACCGAGCCCGTGCGAGGTCTGGTCGCGCAGCTTCTCGATGCGGCCGCGGGCGATGCCCGAGAGGTCCTCGCCGAGCGCGCCGAAGAAGCTGTCCCAGTCGCAGGCGCCGAGGCGCTCCGCGGCCTGCTCCATGCCCTCGAGGCGGTCGCGCTCGGCCTGCAGCCGGACGACCTTCTCGCCGAGCTCCTTCACGGAGTCGCGCTCGCAGAGGTTCTTGAGCTCGCCGAGCAGGCCCCACGCCTGCTTGAGGCTGTCGCCCAGGAAGGCCACGAGGTAGTCGGTGCTGTTCAGGTAGTCCGTGAGGTCGCTCATGAACTCCTTGAAGGCCGGCCCGCCGTCCGCGGCGTCCTTGCCCTTGACGCGGCTCGACGCCGCGCGCAGCAGGTCCACCGGGTAGATCTTGAGGCGACCCTCCTTGAGCGCGGCCTTGAGCGGCGCGGTCATGGAGAGGTTCTCGAAGGCCGTGATGATCCGGTCGGGATCGTGGCACTCGAGGCTCGGGCCGAGCTCGCCGTCGGCCAGCAGGTCGCGCTTCGTCGAGTCGATGTTGACCACGAGGAAGATGCGGCTGAAGAGCTTGAGGAGGTCGCCGAACTCGTCGAAGACCTGCTCCAGGAAGAGGTTGTCCGTCTTGACGACGAAGATCGCGCTGGACGCCGTGTTCCGGAACTCCCGCGTCATGCGGTCGTAGCCGAACTTCATGCGGCTGTAGAGGCCGGGGGTGTCGACGAGCGCCGCGCTCGACTCCTCGAGGTGCTGCGCCGGCAGCCGCACGTCGATGCGCCGGATGGCCTGCGGGATGTGCTCGTTGGGGTCGAAGGTCTCGTGCCGCGCCTCGACCTCGCGGATGCGGTCGGCGAGCTCGTTGTGCGCCCACTCGAGGAGCGTGCGCATGGAGGCCATGTCGCCGAACTCCTCCTGCTGGCCGTTGTAGCGGGTCACGGTGAAGGACACCTTGTCCGCGTGGCTGACGTAGACCATGCAGGGGTACGCGGGGAGCGTCGTGACCTCGCTCACGTAGGCCGCGCTGATGGCGTTCATGAGCGTCGACTTGCCGCTCTTGAGCGGGCCGAAGATGAGCACGTAGGCCTGCTGCTCGGCCACCTTGTCGGCGAGGGTGCTCAGGTGGTGGCGCACGTCCAGGACCGTCGGCAGGAGCGAGCGGACGCCCGTCTTGTCGGACACGTGGTTGAGCGTGTCGGCGGCCTGGGTCAGCGGCTGGAGGAGCGGACGGACGACACCGTCGAACTCCTCGCAGAACTGGGAAAGCAGCGTCTTCATGAGGTCACCTTCAAGGAGTCGGCGGAGGGCTGTCCGGGGTGTGAGGGCGGTGGGTGCTGCGCGCGCGCCGGCGGGTCGTCCGGGGCGCGAACGGTCGACGGCGGGGTCCTGCGCGTCGCGCTCCGGGTGGTCGCCCTGCGGCACGCCCGGGGGTCCGGGGAGCCGTGGGGACCGCGGTCCGGGGCCTCCCCGAGCCGGCGCCCGGGCCCGGGTCGCCGGCGCGCGGGTCGCAGGCCGACCCGTCCCGGCTCCCGTGCGCCCGTCCCGGCGGTGGAGCGTCTCCCGGTCCCGCGAGAACGACGCGAGATCCGAGGCCGAAGATACACGCGCG
This sequence comes from bacterium, assembly GCA_030428785.1. Classification (GTDB taxonomy): domain Bacteria; phylum Planctomycetota; class B15-G4; order B15-G4; family B15-G4; genus JAUIEF01. The sequence goes on along the minus strand of JAUIEF010000026.1, from coordinate 8,181 downwards.
GTCGGCGGCATTCATCCCCAATCTCCCCCGCCGGCGCGATCGACACGACGGGGCCAACGGTTATCGTGACCCGCCGCATGGAGAGCCGGACGACCGCCCCACCGCGTCGCGTTCCGCGGACCGGACCGCGCGCCGCCCGAGCGCGTCCCGCACGTCGCCGGGCGGGCCGTCCGTGAGCGCGCCGCGTCGTCGTCGGCCCTCGAGACGGCGTCGGGCCGCGGTGCAGCTCGCGGTCGTGGTGCTCTTCTTCGTCGCGCTCGAGGTCGGGCTGCGGCTCGCCGGTCTCGCGCCCCACGCCCCGGACGACGACCCCTACGTCGGCTTCTCCGGCGCGCTCCCGCTCTTCGTCGAGGAGGCCGACGGGCGGATGGTCACCGCGCCGTACAAGCGCAACCACTTCAACGTGCAGTCCTTCCCCGCCGAGAAGCCGCCGGGGACGACGCGCATCGTGTGCCTCGGCGGGTCGACGACGTACGGGCGCCCGTACGCCGACGCGACGTCCTTCGCCGGCTGGCTCCGCGCCTGGCTGCCGGCGGCGGCGCCCGACCGGGGCTGGGAGGTCATCAACGCCGGGGGCATCAGCTACGCGAGCTACCGCGTGCGCGTGGTCCTCGACGAGCTGCTGCAGTACGACCCCGACGTCGTCGTCCTCTACACGGGGCACAACGAGTTCCTCGAGGAGCGCACCTACCCGGGGCTCGCGGACACGCCCGGCTGGGTGCTGCGGCTGGGGGCGCTCGCGCGGCGGTCCGCGCTGTTCGGCCTGCTGCGCGAGCTCGTGGCGGACGGGTCGCCCCCCGACGGCGAGGCGGCGGACGCCGCGTCCGGAGGGCTGCGCGACGCCGACGGGCGGGAGGTGCTGTCCGGCGAGGTCTCGACCCTGCTCGACCGCAGCGTGGGTCCGGCCGCCTACGCGCGGGACGACGCCCTCCGCGACCGGGTGCTCGAGCACTACCGGCTGAACCTCGCGTCCATGACGGCGGCGGCGCGGGCGGCCGGCGCGGTCGTGGTGCTCGTGGCCCCGGCGAGCGAGCTCGTGGGCTGCCGACCGTTCAAGAGCGAGCACTCGCCCGGCGTGGACGACGGGACGGCCGCCCGGATCGACGCGCTCACGTCGCGTCCCGGCGACGCCGACCGCGTCCAGCTGCTCGTCGCGGCCGCCGAGGAGGACCCGCGCAACGCCCTCGCCTGGTACCGCGCGGGCGAGGCCCTGCTGGACGCCGGCCGGATCCCCCGGGCGCGCGCCGCCCTCGAGCGCGCCCGCGACGAGGACATCGTGCCGCTGCGCGCGCCGTCGCCGATCCGCGCCGTCGTCGAGGAGACGGCCGCCGACCACGGGGCGCGCTTCGTCGACGCGGTGGCGCTCGCCGAGCGCGCGGCGCAGGAGCTCGCCGGCCGCGCGATCCCGGGCCCGGAGCTCTTCCTCGACCACGTCCACATGACGCCCGACGGCTACCGGCGCGTCGCGCTCGCGATCTGGGACGAGCTCGTCGCGGCGGGCGTCGTCGTGCCGGCGCCGGACTGGGACGAGGCCTCCCGCGCGGCGGTCGACGTGCGCGTCCTCGCGACGCTCACGACGGAGGACCACGTGCGCGCGCTCAACCGTCTGGCCTCCGTGCTCGACTGGGCGGGGAAGTCCGAGGAGGCCGAGACGCTCACGGACCGGGCGCTCGCGATGGGCGGCGGCGCGGACGCCATGAGCCGGTGGCTCAAGGGCAACTTCCATCTCGAGCGCGGCGAGCTCGCGGAGGCCGTGGCGTCCTACGACCGGGCGCTCGCCGTCGACCCGGGCTACGGCGAGGCGCACGCCAACCGCGCGGCCGCGCTGCGCGAGCTGGGCCGCCTCGACGAGGCGCTCGCCTCGGCGCGGGAGGCCGCGCGCCTGTCGCCCGGGGAGCCCGGCGCGCTCTTCGCGCTGGCCGCCCTGCTCGACGAGTCCGGCCGGACCGACGACGCCCGGGACGCGTTCCACGCCGTGCTGCGCGTGGACGGCGACCACGCCGACGCGCTCAACGCGCTGGGGCTGCTCGCCCTGCGCGAGCAGGACGCGGAGGCCGCCGAGGGCTGGTTCCGGCGCGCGACCGAGGCGGCGCCCGACGCCTCCCGGGGCCACTACAACCTGGGCCTGCTCCTCGCGCGGACGAGGCGCGGCGACGAGGCCGAGGGGTCCTTCCGGCGGGCGCTCGAGGCGGAGCCGGGGCACGTGGCGGCGCGGCTCGAGCTCGCCGTCCTGCTCCTCAGGAGCGATCGCGGTCCGGAGGCGATGGCGATCCTCGACGGGCTGCCGGACATGGTCCCCGAGGGTCCCGCGGGCGACGCCGCCCGCGCGCGCGCCGCGGCGCTCCTCGAGGAGGCGAGGTCGCCGCGGTGAGGCTCCTCGTCTGGAACATCCACAAGGGCATCGGCGGGATCGACCGCCGCTACGACCCGGACCGCATCGTGACGGTCGTCCACCACCACCGCCCGGACGTGCTCCTGCTCCAGGAGGTCGACGACCGCGTCCCCCGCTCGCGGCACGACCCGCAGCCCGAGCTCCTCGCGGAGCGGCTCGGCTTCGGGCACGTCGCGTACGGGCCGAACGTGCACCTCAAGCACGGGCGCTACGGCAACGCGACGCTCAGCCACTTCCCCATCTCGCGGCGCGAGAACGTCGACCTCACGTTCCCGATGAAGAAGCCGCGCGGCGCGCTCGTCGTCGAGGTGGACGTCCCGGTCGACGGACACGAGTACTCGGTGCACCTCGTGAACGTGCACCTCGGGCTGTCGGGGCTCGAGCGGCGCTGGCAGGTGCGCCGGCTGCTCGCGAGCGAGCGGCTCGAGCACCTCGACCGGCGCAGCCGCCTCGTCATCGCGGGGGACACGAACGACTGGGCGGGCGCGCTGCCGGAGGGGCGCCTGCGCCGCGAGGGCTTCGAGTGCGCGACGGGTCGCGGCCGGCGCGCGGTGCGCACGTTCCCCGCCTGGGGACCGACCGGCGCGCTCGACAAGGTGTTCCTCCGCGGGCCGGTGCGCGCGCTCCACGCGATGCGCTCGCGGCTCGCGCTCGCGCGGCACGCCTCGGACCACCTGCCGCTCGTCGTGGACCTCGCGCTCGACCCGGGGCACGCCGCGTGACTCGCCCCGAGAAGCCGTACACCTTCCCTCCGCGGCGCGGCAACACGCTCGAGCTCCTCGCCGGCGGCGAGGCCTTCTATCCGCGCATGCTCGAGGACATCGCGGACGCGCGCGTCGAGGTGCTCCTGGGCACCTACCTCTGGGAGCCCGACGCCACGGGCCGGCGCTTCCTGCGCGCGGCGCGGGAGGCGGCGCGGCGCGGCGTGCGCGTGGCGGTGCTGCTCGACGGCATCGGCGGACGGCGCGTGGACGTCGAGGACCTCGACGCGCTCCGCGCGGCCGGCGCGCACGTCGGCGTCTACCACGCGCTGCGCATGCCGTGGTTCGACTCGCGGCTGTTCCGGCGCAACCACCGCAAGCTGCTCGTCGTGGACGGGCGCGTGGCGTGGACCGGCGGCGCGGGCTTCGGGGACGGCTGGGCCGCGCCGCCGCCGCTCCAGTGGTGGGACCTCATGGCGCGCGTGACCGGCCCCGTGCTGCCGTCGCTGCGCGAGCTCTTCGCGCGAGACTGGAAGCGCGCCGCGCGCGAGGAGCTGCCCGCGCTCGAGGGCGTCGCCGCCCGGCCGAGCGGCGACGACACGCTCCACACCCTCGTGACGCGCCGCACGCGCCCCGAGCTCCAGCGCCGGCTGCGGCTCGCGGTGCACGGCGCGCGTCGCACCGTGCGCATCGCGAACGCGTACTTCGTGCCGGGCTTCCGGCTGCGCCGCGCGCTGCGGCGGGCGGCCCGGCGCGGCGTCGACGTCCGGCTGCTCCTGCCCGGCCCGCGCACGGACCACTTCGCCGTCTGGACCGCGGGGCGCCGCTACTACCACCGCCTGCTCGAGGCGGGCGTGCGCATCTTCGAGTTCCAGCGCAGCATGCTCCACAGCAAGTACGCGCTCGTGGACGACCGCTGGGGCTACGTGGGCTCGTCGAACCTCGACAACTGGAGCGGGCGCTTCAACCTCGAGCTCGACCTCGCGCTGCTCGGCGGCCCGGGGCTCGGCGCGCTCGACGCGCAGTACGAGGCCGACGTCGCCGACGCGCGCGAGATCACGCTCGAGCAGTGGGAGGCGCGGCCGTGGAGCCTCCGCGCCCTCGAGACGCTCTTCGGCTGGATCGACCCGCTGCTCTGACGCGCGGTCAGGCGCGCGCGGTCGCCTCGGCGCCCGCCCCCCTGTCGCCGAGCAGGCGGCGCGGCAGGTGCAGCGCGTCGTGCAGCGCCACGTACGCCACGGGCACGATGACGAGCGTGATGGCCGTCGCGAAGAGCACGCCGAAGCCCAGCGACACGGCCATGGGGATGAGGAAGCGCGCCTGGAGGCTGCGCTCGAGCAGGAGCGGCAGCAGGCCGGCGAAGGTCGTGAGCGAGGTGAGCAGGATCGCGCGGAAGCGCGCCGGCCCCGCGTCGAGCACCGCCTCGACGATGCCCGCGCCGTCACGCCGCCGTCGGTTCACGAAGTCGATCATCACGAGGCTGTCGTTCACGAGCACGCCCGTGAGCGCGACGATCCCGAACATGGACATGACGGTCACGTCCATGCCGAGCAGCAGGTGGCCCCAGATGGCGCCGACGATGCCGAACGGGATCGCGAGCATGACGATGACCGGCTGCGTGTAGCTGCGGAACGGGATCGCGAGCAGCGCGTAGATGAGCACGAGCGCGAGCAGGAAGCCGCGGATCATGCCGCCGACCGTGTCGGCCTGCTCGCGCTGCTCGCCCTCGAGCGTGTACGCGACGCCCGGGTGGTCGGCGAGCAGGCCGGGGAGCACGGTCTCCTCGAGGTCCGCGAGCACGAGGTTCGGGTCGCTCACGGCGAGGTCGACGTCCGCGGTGACGTTCAGGCTGCGTCGCCGCCCGCTGCGCTGGATGACGGCGTCACCCCGCGCGGTCTCGACCTGCGCGACGACGCTGAACGGGACCTCCGACCCGTCCGGCAGGCGGAAGCGCATGGACTCGACGTCCGCGAGCGAGCGCCGCTCGGCCTCCGGGTAGCGCACCATGACGCGCACCTCGTCGCGGCCGCGCTGGATGCGCTGCGCCTCCTCGCCGTAGAAGCCCTGCCGCACCTGCTTCGCGAGATCGGCGCGCGTGAGGCCCAGCATTTCGGCCTCGGGCGTCACCTCGAGGCGGCGCTCCTGCTGGCCCGTGCGGAACGAGTCCGCGATGTCGAGCACGCCGGGATACTCGCGCAGCGCCGTCTTGATCTCGTCCGCGACGACGCGCAGGCGGCCGACGTCCGCGCCCGTGAGCTGGATGTCGATCGCGTCGCCCGTCGAGAGCAGGTTGCTCGTGAAGACGAGCTCGACGGCGTCCGGGATGGGGCCCGTGAGGTCGCGCAGGCGCTGCACGAGGTCCGTCGAGCCGATCTCGCGCTCCTCGCTCGGCACGAGCTCGATGTTCACCTCGCCGACGTGCGCGCCGGAGAAGGTCGCCGCGTTGCCGAAGCCGCGGCTCTGGTCGTTGCGGAAGGGCTGGTCCCCCACCGACGCGAGGACGTGCCGGTAGACCGGGTGCCCCTCCTCGGCCTCGACCTCGTCGCGCAGCGCGAGCGCCGCCCGCTCGATGCGGCGCACGGCGTCCTCCGTGACCTCGGCGGGCGTGCCCCGCGGCATCGTCACGAAGGCGACGACGTTGTCCGCCTCGACGTCGGGGAAGAAGTGGAAGCGGATGTGGCCGGCCGCGAAGGCGGCGAGCGTGAGCAGGATGGCGCCGGCGCCCACGGCGAGCGTGAGGTAGCGCCACGCGACGGAGACGCGGAGCGTCGGCACGTAGGCGCCGCGGACGAAGCGCTCGAGCAGTCCGGTGACGCCGTCCTGCACACGCTCCCACGCCCGGACGGCCGCGAGGCCGCCCTTGCGGTGCACCTTGACGTGCGCGAGGTGCGCCGGCAGGACGAGCAGCGACTCGACCATCGAGAAGAAGAGCACCGGCACGACGATGAGCGGGAGCTGCGACACGAACTCCCCCATGACGCCGGGGATGCCGACGAGCGGCGCGAAGGCGGCCATGGTCGTGAGCACCGCGAAGATGACCGGCGTCTTGACCTCGAGCGCACCGCCGAGCGCGGCCTTCAGCCCGCGCGCGCCCCGCTCGGCGTGCGCGTAGATGTTCTCGCCGACGACGATCGCGTCGTCGACCACGATGCCCAGCGCGACGATGAACGCGAAGAGCGAGATCATGTTCACCGAGACGTCGACGACGGGCATGAGCAGCGCCGCGCCGAGGAACGCGATGGGGATGCCGAGCGTCACCCAGAACGCGAGCGAGAGCCGCAGGAAGAGCGCGAGCGTGAGGAACACGAGGAGCAGGCCGGCGCGGCCGTTGCGCAGCAGGAGGTCGAGGCGGCTGCGCAGCAGGCGCGCGTCGTCCTGCCAGGTCGTGACCTCGACGCCGGCCGGCAGGTCGGCGCGCACCTCGTCGACGTAGTCGTAGACGGACTGCGCGATGTCGAGCGCGCTCTGGCTGCCGATGCGGTACACGCGCACGAGCACGCCGGGCCTGCCGTCGAATCGCGACGACTGCCCCGTGTCCTCGAAGGCGTCCACGACGTCGGCGACGTCGGCGAGCACGATCCGCGAGCCGTCCGGGCGCGTCCGCAGCACGAGGTCCTCGAACTCGCGCTGGCGGTAGGCCTGGTGCTTGGCGCGCAGGAGGATCTCGCCGCCCTCGGTCTTCACCGAGCCGCCCGACACGTCGAGCGACGAGCGCCGCACGGCCGCGACGACCTCGTCGAAGGTCAGGCCCCACCGGCGCAGCGCCGTCTCCGAGACCTCGATCGAGATCTCGTACGGACGCACGTTCGACAGCTTGACCTGGCTGATGCCCTCGCGCGCGAGCAGGTCGTCGCGCACGCGCTCGCCGAGCCGCCGCAGCGTGAGTTCCTCGACCTCGCCCGAGATCGCGACGTTGATGACCTGCTTCTGCAGCTCGAACTCCGCGACGACGGGCGCCTCCGCGTCCTCGGGGAAGGTGTCGATGGCGTCGACCGCCGCCTTGACGTCGTCCATGACGTCCTCGGTGTCGGCGTCGTTCTCGAGCTCGAGCGTCACCGTGCCGAGGCCGCCCACCGCGCGGGACGTGATGCGCTTCACGCCCTCGATGCCCGCGACGGCCTCCTCGACCTTGATGCACACGCCCTCCTCGACCTCCTCGGGCGCGGCGCCGCGGTGCTCCACGGTGACCGTGATCATCCCCGAGTCGACCTCCGGGAAGACCTCCTGCTCGACGGACGGCAGCGTGAGCGCGCCGCCGACGAGGATGACCGCCATGAGCATGTTCGCGGCGACGCCGTGGTCGGCGAACCACGCGATCGGGCCCTTGGGCGGCGGGGTGTCGTCGTCGGGCCGCGCGGTGCCGCTCGCGGGCCTCTCGGCGGAGGGCGTCCCGGGGGAGGGCTCGCTCATGGCGCGTCGCCCTCCACCCGCACCTCCATGCCGTCGACCGGGGTCTCGAGGATGCTCGTGCAGACGCGCTCGCCGGCCGTGACGCCCGACGCGAGCACGACGCGCTCCGCCTCGGTGCGCAGGACGTCGACCTCGCGGAAGCGCAGCCGGCCGTCCTCGACGACGAACACGCGACCGCCGGGACGCAGCGCGGCGCGCGGCAGCACGACGACGTCCTCCGCGGACCGGCCCGTGATCGTCGCCTCGACGAAGAGCCCCACGGCGAGCGGCGGCCGCCCGGGGACCTCGCCGCGGCCGTACGGGTCGTCGACGCGCGCCACGAGGTGCACCATGCGCGTGCGCCGGTCGATCTCGCCCTCGAGGCGCGCGACGCGGCCCGTCCACTCCCAGGTGCGGCCGGCGAAGCGCGCCGAGAGCACGACGGGCGTCGCGTCGGCGTCGTCCGCGGTCCCGTCCCGCAGTCCGAGCGGCACGTCGAGGAACGCGAACTCGTCGTCGGGGACGGGCAGCCGCACCTCGACGCGGTCGATGGCGTAGAGCGTCGCGAGCTCGGTCGTCGGACCCACGACCTGGCCGAGGTCGGCGGAGCGCGTGCGCACGCGGCCGTCGTAGGGCGCGCGGACCTCGGTGCGCGCGAGGTCGAGCCGCGCCTGCTCGAGCTCGCCGCGGGCGGCGGCC
>JAUIEF010000025.1 GCA_030428785.1 bacterium | reverse complement strand
TCGACGCGACGGACGAGGTGAACGTCATCGACCACACGTTCGAGCACGCGCACGTCTCGGGCGTGGCGGTCGTCGGCGGCGTGGCGGCCGTGCCGCTGCAGACCGGCTTCTCGACGCTCACGACGATCGACCCCGACCTCAGCAACATCCCGGAGGGCGCGCGGGCCAAGATCCTGGACCCGAACGTCTTCACCTACATCGCGCACGAGGCGCCGGCGAGCATCAGCACGGCGAACCCGATCGGCGACCCGACCGGGCACATCCTGCCGGACGGCACGCTCGTGCTGCCCGACCCGACCGCCGGCCTCGGCGGCCGCGTGTTCGGCGCCAACCTCGTGGTGCCCGGCTCGGTGAACGACTTCGCCGCGGACGGTGACAACGCGGCGGCCCAGGTCGGCTTCATCTCCTTCGAGATCAAGCGCCTGCGCAAGGGCAACCAGGTCATCGAGAACCCGTACTTCCACTCGTTCCCCGTGTCGCAGATGAACGTCGGCGGCGACCCGCTCGCGGTCGACGGCACGTTCAACCGCGGCCCGGCCATCGAGGTGGACTCGATCACGGGCATCCCGGCGATCAACGTGCTCGACCCGAGCACGGACTACCTCGGCGCCTTCGACCCGAACCCGGTCGACGACACGGTGAACACGGTCTCCACGAAGGCGCGCTTCCGCGTGAACTTCGACAAGGAGGTCGTGCCGAACTCGGTGGGCTTCAGCAAGCGCCACACGATCCACTCCGTGGCCGGCAAGGGCGTCGTGTTCCCGTTCAACGGCAACACGAGGCCCATCAACAGCCCGTCCACGAACTTCACGCTCGGCGTCTTCGGCTCGCCGCTCGCGCCCAGCATCTACCTGGCGGTGAACCAGCCGGTGCAGGTGGCGGTCAACAACCCGTTCGCGAAGGACGCGGACGGCGACGGCCTCACCGACGCGGGCGACCCGATCGCCGACACGTCGGTGCCGGGGTTCAACCCGAACCTCGTGAACGGCCTCTACCCGCCGCGCCACAACACGCTCGCCACGCTCCCGCGCGGCACCGTGCCGTGCGACATCTACCCGGTGAACCAGAACAACCTGCAGGCGTACGTCGTCGAGCCGCTCGTCGACCTGCCCCCGGGCGCGATCGTGACGCTCGGCGTCTGCATGCCGGGCCTCGGCATGTCGAACAACGCGCTGCCCATGACCGTGCCGGGCGCGCACTCGAACTTCGGCAACTTCACCCGCTCGGGCACCATGTTCACGCCGTGGCAGGGCCTCACGCCCGTGGGCCTCGGCGACCCGACCGTCACGCAGAAGCAGGTCACCATCGGCAACCACACCATCATCAAGGTGAACGCCGGCCCGATGGACCTCGAGGGCAACCTGTTCTTCGGCGGGACGAGCATCGTGCTCGACACGCTCATCGACGGTGACGACACCAACGACGAGACGATGGGCGGCTGGAACGTGGCCCGCACCTTCCGGGTCGGCCAGGACCAGGAGCGCGCGTACGTCAACGCGCCCGTCGCGCCCCAGGCGCTCGCCGTCGGCTTCGGTTCGGAGGGTCTCGGCGTCGTCGACCTCAACGGTCGCGGCTACAACACGAACGCGCCGCTCGGTGCGCTCACGAACACCGGGTACGAGAACAAGCTCATCACCTCGCTGTACCTGCCGCAGCCGGTCTCGGGCTTCAGCTCGAACTCCAACTGGGACAGCAGCAGCTCCTTGGCGGGCGGCGCCAACCAGCGCGCGTTCGGCGCGCTGGGTCGCTACACCTCGGGCGGCTGCCTCTGCAGCCCGACGAGCTTCGAGTCGGACCTCGCCATCGGCCTCGGCATCCCGACCGGTCCCATCGCGGGCAAGCCCGCCCCCGGCGTGAACGAGGGCTCGTCCGGCTACGAGACGATGGTCCGCGACAGCAAGGGCAGCCAGTTCCTGAGCGATCCGGCCGAGATCGGCCTCGTGCGCGACATCATCGTGGGCACGTTCCTCGACACGGTGTACTTCGACGTCTCGAACCCGTTCACGCAGAACAACCACGTGACCTACGTCACGCCGCTGCAGACGGGCGTCCAGAACAACCTCATCTCGGACCCGCCGACGCCGAACCCGCCGCCCATGCGCTTCCCCGAGGGCCTGCCGCACACGGCGGTGATCTTCGACCAGGCGGACCTCGAGGCGGACCCGGTGCTCATCTCGGGCACGGAGGTCTTCGGTCGCGACCAGCTCATGGACTTCGACGACGGCACCGGCTTCTCGCCGTTCACCTGGCCCATGAACGTGTTCATGGATCTGAACCCGACGTCGAACACGCTCACGAACCCGAACTCGTTCGACATCCCGAACCTGCCGAACCCGGGCTTCCCCAGCCCGTTCCTCGGCGAGAACAGCAAGCAGAACCGGTTCCTCCAGACGGGTCCCATGCCGCGGACCACGACCGCGGGCACGGTGGTGCTCACCGCGCTCAACACGATGCAGGTCGGCCTCGGCTTCCCCGGCGGTCTCGAGCCGCCCGTCTACCAGTCGCGTCAGCAGATCGGCAACTTCCTGTTCGTGAGCGACGGCGTGAACAAGAAGGTCCACGCGGTCAACTCGAACAACATGCAGGTGCTCGAGTCGCTCGAGCTGCCCGACCCGTACGGGCTCGGCCTGTCCCCGGAGGCGAACCTCCTCTACGTGAGCAACGAGGGCTCCAACTCGCTGTCGGTGGTGGACGCCGACCCGCGGAGCGCCTCGTTCATGACCGAGGTGGCGCGCGTCCCGGTGGGCGAGGGCCCGCGGGCCGTCGCGGTGTCCCCGGACAACGAGGACGTCTTCGTCCTCAACCGCCTCGGGAACACGATCAGCATCGTGGACGTCGGCACGAACACCGTCCGCCGCACGCTGACCCAGTCCGGCATCAACCGTCCGAACGACGTCTGCCTCGGCATGCGTGAGTTCTCCGGCGGCCCGGCCTTCCAGAGCGGCACGTACCACGGCTTCATCGCGAACGGCGGCGGCAACAACATCCTCATCTACGAGGGTGGCCCGTCCGGCGTCGCCGGCATCGGCTTCGACAACATCCTGGGCGGCGTCCAGCCCAACGAGCCGCCGATCATCGGAGCCCCCGAGCTCCGTGAGATGGCGAGCCCGCGCGGCATCGTGTACGACCCGAACACCCCGCTGGACGGCTTCGCCCACACCATCGGTGCGTTCATCGCCCACCAGGACGCCAACTCCGGCAACGCGATGGTCAGCCGCATCTCCTACACCGCGGACAGCAACCCGGGTCAGGCGACGTTCAACGCGAACAACGTCGTCCCGGGCTTCGGCGAGAAGGTCTTCCAGGTCATCCAGCAGTACGTGTCCACCTCGACAGGCACGGCCTTCGACGTGGCGATCCCGGACTACAACCGGCAGATCTACGAGACCAGCAACTTCAACTCGCACTACAACCTGCTGAACGTGGGCGGCGTGACGTACAGCATCGGCGGCCAGGACATCGCCCGGAACTCGAAGTACCCGCTGGCCAGCAACATCATCCCGGTGTTCACCAACGGCCCGCGCTGGGATCCCGATCGTCTGTACCTCGCGATCGGCGGCGGGACGATCGACGTGTTCAACGTCAACTCCGGCATCCGCCTGAAGACGATCCAGACGGACGCGAACGTCACCGTGATGTCGTCCTACTTCGAGCAGTAGCCACGAGCATGCAGCGCACGGCACCCGACCCCCGGTCGCCGCACAGGGGGCGGGCCGTGCGGGGCATGTTCGCGTCGATCGCCCCGCGATACGACCTGCTCAACCGCCTGCTGTCGCTGGGCCTCGACCAGCGATGGCGGACCGCGCTGGTCCGGAGCCTGCCGGAGACGGCTCCGGGCCAGCGCGTCCTCGATCTGTGCACGGGCACGGGGGACGTCGCCCGCGCCCTGCAGCCCGCGCTGCCCGAGGGGACGCGCCTCCACGCCAGCGACTTCTGCGAGGAGATGGTCGTCCTCGCGCCGTCCAAGTTCGCGACGGAGGGCGCGCCGGCCTTCACGGTGGGGGACGCCATGGCGCTCCCGTACCGCGACCGCAGCTTCCGCGCGGTCACCGTGGCCTTCGGCCTGCGCAACATCGAGCAGCCGCCCGTCGGCCTCGCCGAGATGGCGCGCGTGCTCGAGCCGGGCGGGCGCCTCCTCGTGCTCGAGTTCAGCCGCCCCGAGCGAAAGCTGTTCTCGGCCTTCTATCGCTTCTACTTCTTTCGCATCCTGCCGTTCATGGGACGGCTGCTCTCCGGAAGCGAGATCGACGCGTACCGATACCTCCCCGAGTCGGTCTGGGCGTTCCCCACGCCCGCGCAGCTCGCGGAGGAGATGGACCGGGCCGGGCTCGCCGTCCGTGAACAACGACGCTTCCTCATGGGAGCGGTCGTGTTGCACGTGGCCGAGCGAGTCGGGATGTGAAACGCAAGCCCTCCGCGCTGAGGGTCTACCACGAGGAGTCGCGGGAGGTCGGGCGGTCGCTCGCCCTCGTCGTCCCGTTGCTGGTGGCCTACGAGATCGCGGTCGCGTTCCTCGCGCCGCAGATCCGCAACAGCGCCGAGCTCGCCGTGGCGCAGTTCGTCCGGCAGCTCCCGCACCACGCGGTGACCGTCCTGCGGTACGCGTTCCTCGCGGCGCTCGTCGGCGGGGCGCTCTGGTGGCTGCGCGACGCCCGTCCGCGCGCGCGGATCGCGAAGCCGCACATGATGCTCCTCGAGGCGCTGCTCCTCGCCGTGCTGCTCGGCCCGGCGGTCGAGCGGCTCGTGGGGCACATCGGGCTCTCGGCGGTGACGGTCGAGGTCCTCCCGCGGGAGCCCGTGTGGCTGCCGTTCCTCATGAGCGTCGGCGCGGGCCTCTGGGAGGAGATCGTGTTCCGGCTCGGGCTGCTCGGCGGGCTCTTCGTCCTGCTGCGGCGGGCCGCCCGACTCGAGGAACGCTCCGCCGCCGGCATCGCGATCCTCGTCTCGGCGCTCGTCTTCTCGCTCTACCACCACGTGGGCGCGACGGGCGAGCCCTTCGAGCCGGATCGATTCGCGTTCCGTGCCGTCGCCGGTACAATCCTCGGCGTCCTCTTCACCTGGCGCGGATTCGCGATCGTGGTGTACATGCACGTCTTCTACGACGTGCTCTGCGACCTCCGCCTCCTGCTGCTCTGACCTCCGAGGTGTCTCCGCCATGTCCCGGGTCCTCGTCGCCATCACCGGCGCCTCGGGGGCCCTCTACGGCGTGCGGCTCGTGCAGCGCCTCGCGGAGCACGGCGTCGGGACGGACGTCATCCTCTCGGACGCCGGGCGCCGCGTGCTCGCCCTCGAGCACGGCCTGCCGGGCGACCCCGTCGACTGGTTCCCGGAAGGCGCGCCGGACGACCTCGCGGTCCTGGCGAACGGGGACATCGCCGCGCCGCCCGCGAGCGGGAGCCGCGCCCCGCGGGCGATGATCGTCATCCCGTGCTCGATGGGCACGGTGGGGCGGATCGCCTGCGGCGTCTCGGGGAACCTCATCGAGCGCTGCGCCGACGTCATGCTCAAGGAACGCCGGCCGCTCGTGCTCGTGCCCCGCGAGTCGCCGCTCTCGAGCCTGCACCTGCGCAACCTGCTCACGCTCGCCGAGGCCGGTGCGCACGTCGTCCCCGCCATGCCCGCGTTCTACACGAAGCCGCGCGACCTCGAGGACGTGCTCGCGTTCGTCGTCGACCGCGCGCTCGCGTCGGCCGGGCTCGACATCCCCATGCGGCGGACGTGGCGCGGGGGCGACGCATGAGCCGCGCCGCCGAACTGCGCTCGGTGCTCGCGGACATCCGGCTGTCGCACTCGATCTTCGCGCTGCCGTTCGCGGCGATCGGCCTGGCCATCGGCACGCGCGGGCGCGCGCCGGGCTGGGAGCTCGCGGGGCTCGTGCTGCTCGCGATGGTCCTCGCGCGGTCGGCGGCCATGGCGTTCAACCGGCTCGCCGACCACCGCTACGACGCGACGAACCCGAGGACGCGGGGCCGGGCGCTGCCCGCGGGCCGGGTGCGCCGCGGCACGATGCTCGCGTTCCTCGTCGCGTGCTCCGCCGGCTTCGTGCTCGTCGCCGCGCGGTTCGGCACCGCCTGTCTCGTGCTCTCGCCGCTCGTGCTCGCCGCGCTCTTCGGGTACTCGCTCACCAAGCGGTTCACGATGCTCGCGCACGCGTTCGTCGGCTTCGCGCTCGCGCTCTCGCCGCCCGCCGCCTACCTCGCGGCGCGCGGCACCGTCGACCCGGACGTCACGGGCGTCCTGTGGGTCTCGCTCGCGGTGCTCCTGTGGGTCGCGGGCTTCGACATCATCTACGCCTGCCAGGACGTCGAGCACGACCGCACCGAGCGCCTGCACTCGATCCCGTCGCGGCTCGGCGTGCGACGCGCGCTCGTGCTCGCGCGCGTCGTCCACGTCGGCATGGTCGTCGCGCTCTCCGCGGCCGTCGCGGGGCAGGGCTGGGGCCCGCTCTCGTGGGCGGCCGTGGCGCTCGTCGCGGTGCTGCTCGTCGTCGAGCACGGCCTCGTGTCCGCCGACGACCTGAGCCGCGTGAATGCGTCCTTCTTCACCGTCAACGGCATCGTGAGCGTGGCCTTCGCGGCGCTCGTCGTCACCGACCTCGTCACGCGGGCGGGCAAGCTGTGGCCGTGAAGCAGAAGTCCTTCGTCGAGGCGTGGTCCGAGGGGCTCCGCCGACTGCGCGACCGGCCGTTGCCGCCGCTGACCGTCATCGCGGGCGACGCGGACGCCGTGAAGCAGCGGCTCGTCGAGGCGGCGGTCGCCCAGGCGGACGGCGACGTCGAGGTGTTCGCCGCGCGCCCGGGCGAGAAGGACCGCGACGCGCTGCACCGGCTGCTCGACCTGTGGGGGACGCGCTCGCTCTTCGGCGGCGGCCAGCTCATCGTCGTGCGCCACGCCGACGCCCTGCTCAAGAACAAGGGCGTCAAGCTCGTCGAGGCCCACCTCACAGGCGACGCGCCGCCCGCGAACCGGCTGCTGCTCACGGTCGACGCGCTCGACGGACGCAGCAAGCTCGCGAAGGCGGTCAAGGCGCAGGACGGCCTCGTGAGCCTGCCCGTGCTGCGCGACTCGCCGCCTCCGTGGCACGACGGCGGGCCGTTCCTCGAGACCGACCTCAACCAGTGGACCGTCGCCGAGGCGCGGCTGCTCGGCCTCGAGCTCGCGCTGCCCGTCGCGGACGAGCTCACCCGGCGCATCGGCAACGAGCCCGGACGCGTCGCGCAGAAGCTGCGGCAGCTCGCCGTGCTCCTCGGCGACCGGAAGCGTGCCACGCGCGAGGACGTCGCCGGCTTCGTCCCGTTCTCGAGCGTGCGGCTGCTGGGGCTCTACGAGGATGCGCTCGTCGCGGGCGACGTGCGCACCGCGATGGCGCTCGTCGACCGCATGGTCCGCGAGGGCGTGTACGACCCGTTCATGCGGCTCGTCTCCGGCCCGGCGGTGTCCGAGACGGTGCTGCGCGGGCTCTCCGCCGGCCTCGCCCGGCTCGTCGAGGCGCACGAGCGGCTCGGCCCGCGGCTCGTCTCGGCGCTCTCGTCCAAGCCCTGGCAGCGCTCGAAGGCGGACACGGCCGCGCTCGACGAGGCGCTCGGCCGCGGCGGACGGCGCGTATTCGTCGAGCGCGACCTGCGCCGCGTGTCGGCCGCCGCCGCGCTCGCCGCGTTCGGCGTGGCCCTCGACGGCCTGCGGCGGCTGCGCGACGGACGCGGCCTCTCGCTCCACGCACACACCGCGCGGCTCGCGCGGGCCTACGGCGCACGGGGGACCGCCGCGTGATCCGCCGCCTCCCCAAGGACGTCGTCGACCGCATCGCGGCCGGCGAGGTCGTCGAGCGTCCGGCGGCCGTCGTGAAGGAGCTCGTGGAGAACGCGCTCGACGCGCGCGCGACCTCCGTCGACGTCGCCGTCGAGGAGGGCGGCCTGCGGCTGCTGCGCGTCGCGGACGACGGCGTGGGCATCGCGCGGGACGACCTCCCCGAGGCCTTCGCGTCGCACGCGACGTCCAAGCTCGTCGACGTCGACGACCTCTTCCACGTCGTGAGCTTCGGCTTCCGCGGCGAGGCGCTCAGCTCCATCGCGGCGGTGTCGCGCGCGCGCATCGTCTCCGCCACGGACGGCGACGGCGGCGGCTACCGGCTCGACTGCACGGCGGGCGAGCTCGGCGAGGTCGAGGCGGTGCCCGCGCCGCGCGGCACGGTCGTCGAGGTCCGCGACCTGTTCCACAACACGCCCGCGCGCCGCAACTTCCTCGGCGCGACGCGCACCGAGACGGCGAAGTGCCGCGAGGTCGTGACGGCGCTCTCGCTCGTGAACCCGGGCGTCCGCTTCTCGCTCACGGTCGACGGCACGAAGAAGTTCTCCGCCGACGGCTCGGAGGACCTCGGGCGGCGCGTCGCCGCGGTCTACGGCAAGGACTTCGTCGAGTCCATGGTGCCCGTGTCGGGCAGCGAGCCGGCGCTGGCGGTCGAGGGGCTGCTCACCCTGCCGGCCGCGGCGCGCCCCCGCGCGCGCACGCAGCAGCTCTTCGTGAACGGGCGCCTCGTGAAGGACCGCGGCGTGCTCTCCGCGGTGCGCGTCGCGTGCCGCGACTTCGTCCCGCCGAACCTGCACGCCTCGTGGGTCCTCGTGCTCACGATCGACCCCGAACGGCTCGACGTGAACGTCCACCCGACGAAGGCCGAGGTGCGCTTCCGCGACCGCGACGCGGTGTTCCGGCTCGTGCGTCGGGCGTGTCGCGACGCGCTCCTGCGCTCCGACCTCGCGCCGCGCATCCGCGCCGAGCACGTCGCGCCGCGCGGCGGGCACGGCGGGTCGTCGCCCGGCGCTCCGACGGCCGGCGGCGCCGTCGCCGGGACGCCCGCGGGCCACGGATCTCCGGGCGCCGGAGCGGCGGCCCCGACGCAGGGCACGGGCCGTCCGGGGGATCCGCCCCTCCCGTTCGCCGCCGGGTCCGCCGGGGCCGACGCCGCCGACGCGCTGCCGGCCGCGCCGTCGGGCGGCGTCCCGCCGACCGGCGCGCCCCTCGCGCCGTCCGGCGCCAACGCGCCCGCGCCCTCGACCACCGACGGCCGCCCGCTCCTCGGCCCGGTCCGCGCCGCGGCGCGCTTCCTCCAGGTGCTCGACACCTACCTCGTGCACGACTCGCCCGAGGGCCTCGTGCTCGTCGACCAGCACGCGCTCCACGAGCGCATCCTCTACGCGCGCCTCCAGGACGATGTCGCGAACGGCCGCATCGAGCGCCAGGGCCTGCTCGTCCCGCACCCGGTGCACCTCACGCCCGAGCTGCACGCCGAGGCGCTCGAGCGCGCGGACGAGCTGCTCGCCATGGGCCTCGAGGTCGAGGACTTCGGGCAGGACACGCTCGTCGTGCGCTCCGTGCCGGCGGTCCTCCGCCACGAGCGCGTCGAGGACCTCGTCGAGGCGCTCGTCGCGCCGCCCGACGTGCACGGCGGCGTGCCGCACGGGCTCGACCGCCGGCTCTTCACCATGGCGTGCCACGCCGCGATCAAGGCCGGCGACCCGCTCGAGGAGGGCGAGATCGCCGCGCTGCTCGAGCAGGGCGCGGAGCTCGAGCACGACTCGACCTGCCCGCACGGCCGTCCGACGCGCCTGCTCATCGGACGGACGGAGCTCGAGCGCCTCTTCAAGCGCTCCGGGTTCTGACGCGCGCGCGCCGCGTCAGCGCGGCACGGCGAAGATCGACGGGTCGACCTCCGGGTCGAGGTCGAGGAACAGACCGCCGACCTCCGTGTCCGGGATGATGCTCAGGGTGATGGACGGGAGCGAGTCGCCGTCCTCGTGGACCTGCGTGAACGCGGGCACGACGAGCCCCGTCTGCGTCGGGTAGAGGTGGTCGAAGCGCAGGAGGATCTCGCGCGCGTCGCTGCGGCCGAGCGTGCGCACGCGGAACGCCAGGAGCGCGCCGTTGAGGCGCGCGCCGTCCTCGTCGGCGTCGACGTCGGTCGCCACGGCGAGGCCCACCTGGACCTCGTCGGGCGCGCGCGTCTCGCCCGGCATGGGCGGCGGCCCGGGCTCGGGCGGGAAGAGCTCGTCGTCCATGCGCCCGACGACCCACTGCACGGTGCGCGTCTCGTCGCCGTGGGGCGGGAGCGGCAGCGCGACCGGGCCGCCCTCGAGCCGCGCGCCGCGCAGCCGCGGCACGAGCGCGTCGAGCACGAACGCGTCGAGCAGCACGGGCATGAGCCGCAGCTGCTCCTCGAGCTGCTCGAGGTCGACCTCGAAGGTGAGCGGGTCGTCGCTGTAGACGATGACCTGGCCGGTCGCGTTGTCCCGGAACCACGTGCGGTCGCCGTCGAAGCCGACGGTGGAGTCGCTGTCGACGAGGTTGTCCTGCCGCGTCGTGACCATGCGCTCCGGGTCGCGCGTGTAGGTGCGCTCGACGCGCGCGTCGATCTGCGAGTTGTCGCGCCGGTCGACGACGTGGACGGAGAAGCGGCCGTGCAGGCCGGTGGGGGGGCCGAGCGGCGTCTCGCCGCGCTGGAAGCGGGCGGCCCGCTCGAGGACCGCCGCGACGTCCGCGGGGAGCGCGTCGTCCGGGTCCGGCGCGGGAGAGGGGTCGTCGGACGCGCCCTCGTCCCGGGCGGGCTCGGCGGCGACGGCGGCCGGCGCCGGGTCGGCGGCGACGCCCGCGTCCGGCGTCGCGACCTCGTCGGCGGGCTCGGCGACGGCCGGCGGCTCGTCGACGACGTCATCCGCGGGAGCGGGCTCGGCGTCCGTCGGAGACGCGACCGTCGGCACGTCGTCCGCCGCTGGGTCCGCCGTGGGAGCGGCGCTACAGTGGGTCGCCGAGGGCAGCCCGAGCGCCGCGAGAGCGAGGAGTCCTGCGAGGAGGTCGTTCATCGTTCCCGACACGGTAGGACCGGAGGAGGCGTTGGGCAACGACGCCCCCATGACGTCCGCGGCGCGCCGGTGGGCGGTCTGGCTGCTCCTCGCCTCGGCGCTCCTCCCGTACGCGGGGACGCGCCTCTACGACCACGTGCACGACGACCACGTCGTGCGCGGCCCGGGCAGCCTCGCGACGTCGCCCGACACCGAGCTGGGCGACCTCCTCCGCGCCGACTTCTTCGGCACGCCCGCGCAACTCCACGACCACACGGGCTTCTGGCGCCCGCTCGCCCTCGCGAGCTTCCGGCTCGAAGCGCGCCTGGCGGGGGGCTCGATGCAGGGGTTCCTCTGGCTGGGGCACGTCGTCACGGTGCTGTGCCACCTCGCGGCGACGCTCGCGCTGTGGCGGCTGCTCCTCGCGCTCGGCGTCGCGCCGGGCACGGCGGTGCTCGCGGCGGGCGTGTTCGGCCTGCACCCCGTGCACGTGGAGTGCGTCGCGTGGACGTCCGGCCGGGTCGACAGCGTCGCCTGCGCGCTCGCGTGGGGCGGCACGACGCTCTGGCTCCGCGCGCGGGGTCGCGGCGCGGCCGCGGCGGGGGCGGCGCTCCTGCTCGTCGCGGCGCCGCTCTCGAAGGAGGCCGCGGTGCTGCTCCTCGCGCTCGCGCCGGTCGCCGGGCGGGCGCTCGGCTTCTCGTGGCCGCGCGCGCTCGCCGTGCCCGGCCTCGCCCTGCTCGCGACGGTCGCCCTCCGCGGCGCCGTCTTCGGCTTCGAGCACGCGATCCCCGAGGGCGCGTACACCGGCCCGGCCGACGGATCCGCGCGCTGGGCGACCTGGCTCTCGATCCTGCCCGACCACCTCCGGCTGCTCGTGTGGCCGGGGACGCCGACGCCGCTGCACCCGGTCGCCGAGGCGACGGGCCTCGCGAGCCCGGGCGTCGCCGCGGGGCTCGTCGTGCTCGTGGGGGCGCTCGCCGTCACGGGCTGGCTGCTGCGGCACGGCCGGCCGGCGACGGCCTACGTCGCCGCGCTGCTCGTCGGCGCGCTGCTCCTCGTCGCGCCCTGGGCGCGGTTCCCGATCGGCTTCCCCGACGTCGCCGGCCCGCTCTACGAGCGCTACCTCTACGCCGCCGCCGCGGCGCCGGCGCTCGCGCTCGCGACGCTGCTCGCGCGGGTCGTCGGCACGTCGGGCGCGCGGACGCCCGTGCTCCTCGCGGTGCTCGTCGCGGCGCTCTCCCCGGTCACCGCGGCGCGTGCGTACGCGTGGTCGTCGGACGTCGCCTTCGCCCGCGCGGCGCTCACGGTGGCGCCCGGCTCGGCCGACCTCTGGTCGCACCTCGGCACGGCGCTGCTCGAGAGCGCGCGCACCCCCGCGACGGACGGCGACCGGACGCCGACGGACGACCTGCGCGAGGCGGTCGAGGCCTTCGACCGCGCGCTCGCCCTCGACGAGGGCCACGTGCGCGCGGGCGTGAACCGCTTCATCGCGCGGGCGCAGCTCGGGCTCTCGGACGAGGCCGCGGGCGACGCGCGCTGGCTCCTCGCGCGCTGGCCCGACGTGCCGCTCGTGCTGCACAACGTCGCCGCCTGGCACGAGGGCGAG
Source organism: bacterium (assembly GCA_030428785.1). GTDB lineage: Bacteria > Planctomycetota > B15-G4 > B15-G4 > B15-G4 > JAUIEF01. Next base: position 26,890 of record JAUIEF010000025.1, on the reverse strand, counting down.
GGACGCGTCTTCGAGGCGGCCGTGCTCTTCAAGCAGGAGCTCGACGTGGGCGACGCGCACCCGGAGACGGCGGAGCGTCTCGCGCGGCTCGAGGCGATCCTCGAGCAGCGGGCGCGCGGGGAGCACCCGACGCGGGGGGGCGCCGCGCCGCCGGGCGGCGGGGCGCCGTCACCTCGCGACGGCTGAGCGTCGCGGCGGTGGTGCCGAAGGGGGGACTCGAACCCCCACTGGGTCAACCCCAACTAGACCCTGAATCTAGCGCGTCTACCAATTCCGCCACTTCGGCACGAAGAGGGGACGGCGGATTGTCCACGCGGCGCGCCTCCGTGCAAGCGCCCGCACGCGCCCTCCCTTGCCCGCCGACGCGGCGACCGGAGAATGCACGCCATGGCACGCAGAGGCGCACCAGCCCGGCGGACCGTGTGCGTGCACCGCCGCGCCCGGCACGACTACGACGTCCTCCAGACGCTCGAGGCCGGCCTCGTCCTCCGGGGGAGCGAGGTCAAGGCGCTGCGCGAGGGCAAGGGCAACCTCGTGGACGCCTACGTGAGCCTCCGGGACGGGCGGCCGGTCCTCCACAGCCTCGAGATCTCGCCCTACAGCCACGACACCGCGCGCACCGACGGCGACACGCGCCGCAACCGCGGGCTGCTCCTCCACGCGTCGGAGATCCGCAAGCTCACCGCGACGCTGCGCGAGAAGGGGCTCACCCTCGTGCCGCTCGAGATCTACTTCCAGGGCCCGTGGGCCAAGGTCGAGCTCGGCGTCTGCCGCGGTCGCCGCAAGGCCGACAAGCGCGAGAAGCTCAAGAGCCGCGAGGCCCAGCGCGACATCGACCGCGCGCTGCGACGCCGTCGCTGAGGTCGGCGCGTCGTGCGCGCGTCCCGGGCGCCTGCTACCATGCGCCCGCCGGTCCCACGTGGGGGCGATCTGGTTTCGACCGGGTGGCCGACTCCATCGGGTGGCGTGCCGAGGTTCCAGGAGGCCTCGTAAAACCCCTGGAAAACCTTAGCTGGCAACAACAGCTACGCTCTGGCTGCCTAGAGATAGGCAACCCGTTCCCGGGGTGGGTGCCTGCCCCGCTCCGGGAACGACACCTGCAGGCTGGCCGGAAGCCCTCCCGTCCGTGGGGCCCCGGTGAGATCCAGCGGACTGGCCGAGCGGACGATCCCGTCGATCGGAGCCCCGCGAGGCGACACCACAGTAGGTCGACTACGCACGTAGAGGCTCGGTGGAGGGCGCTCTGGGACGCGGGTTCGATTCCCGCCGCCTCCACCACGCCGGCACCCGCGCCGCCGGGCCCCCGACCCGGCCGGCGCGTCGCCGATCGGCTCGTCCGGTCCACCCCGCTTGAAGGGCCGGGGAAGGCCCCGATAATCCCCCCCGGGTCGTGCCGGACGCGTCGGTCCCGCGTCGGTGCGCACCGATGCCCGTCCGTCACCTCGCCCGCCCGGGTCGCCATGCCCCTCCGTCCGCCGCGTCGCCGCTCTCTCGCGCTGGGCCTCGCGGCGGCGTGCCTCGCGACGGCCTGCACGAGCCCCGCGGAGCACCGGCAGGCCATCGAGACCATCGACGGCGCGTGGATCACGGACCTGCCCGAGGACTCGCTCGAGGAGATGACGGAGCACGTCCGCGCCCTCGGCGAGCTCGAGCCGGCGAGCCCCGAGGCGCTCGTGAGCCTGCCGCTGCTCACGCGCCAGGCGCTCGAGAGCGAGTCGGCGTGGATCCGCAGCGAGGCGCTGCGCTCGGCCTGGCGGCTCGCGGCGCCGATCCCCGTGGCGCCCATGACACCCAACGAAGAGCCCGCCGTCGAGTTCAACGGGTGGATGGAGCGCTTCGAGACACTGGACGCCGCCCCCGACCTGCGGCAGGGCGAGGAGATCGTCGCGCTCGCGACGCGCATCGGCGGGTACCGGTTCGCGCCCGAGCAGATGCGTTACGCGATCGAGCTCGCCGCCGTCACGACGGTGCGCGGGTACCTGCGTCGGCAGAGCCCCGTCCAGACCGCGTTCGCGGCGCAGGCCCCCGGCGCCTGTCGGCACGCGCTCGTGCTCGTGACGCTCCAGGCCGGCGACGACGACGCGCCCTTCGTGCGCGAGGAGGCGCTGCGCGCGGTGCGCCACCTGCCGTCGGGCGTCGCGCTCCAGCGCATGATCGCGACGATCACGCGCGAGACGGACGGCGCCGTGCTCCTCGCGCTGCTCGACAGCGTCGCCGACCTCGCGCGGCGCGTCGGGGTGGAGCCCGTCACCGACCTCCTGCGCTACGCCGAGCGCTCCAGCGACGCCGCCGTGCGCCGCCGCGCCACGGCCCTCATCGAGGAGTTCGAGGCGTGAACATCGTCCTGCTCGACGCGCCGCGCCCGTACGACGGCCGCACGCTCTCGACCGCGTTCCTCGACGAGCAGTCGGCCGACGGCGGCGACACGGTCGTCGCCTTCGTGGGGGAGGCCGACGTGCCGGCCCACGACATGGTCGACCTCGAGGACGCCGAGGCGGGCCTCTCCATCTACAGCCCGCTCATGGCGCACCTCGTCGTCGAGCACCGGGACATGGCGCTCTCCGAGGGCGTGCTCGCCCAGCGGCTGCTCGTGCGCCTCGCCGCGGAGTGGATCGCGGCCCGCTCGGGCACGACGCCGGAGGTGCGCGGGGACGACCTCTTCGTGCTCGACGGCAAGCTCTCGGTGTCCATCGCGACGACCTCGCCGCGAGGAGTGCTCATCCACCTGGGCGTGAACGTCGATACGGAGGGGGCCCCGGTCCGGGCGGCCGGGCTGCGCGATCTCCGGGTCGCCCCCGAGGAGTTCCTCAAGGGGACGGCCCGCGCCTACGAGCGCGAGCTCGACTCGGCCGCCCACGCCGTCGCCAAGGTGAGACCCGTCCCGTGAAGCGCGCGCACGTCCTGACGATCGCCAAGCTGGCCGTCGCGGTCGGCCTCATCGCCTTCGTGATCCACCAAGCGGGCGGCTGGGAGAGCATCGAGCAGGCGCTCCGGAACATCGACCGCAACGGCTGGGTGAAGGGCCTGGCGCTCATCCTCGTGGCGAACTGCCTGGCGATGCTGCGCTGGCACCTGCTCATGCGCTCCGTCGGGCTCAACTCGACGCCGTGGATCGCGGTGCGGCTCGGCTTCATCGGCGTGTTCTTCAACAACGTCGTGCCCGGGCTCACGGGCGGCGACCTCGTGAAGGCCGTCTACGTGACGCGCGAGAACCCGAGCCAGCGCGCGTCGGCCGTCATCTCGGTGGCGGTGGACCGCATCATCGGCATCGTCGCGCTCGCACTCATCGCGGCCGTCGTCATCCCGCTCGACCTCGAGCGCTACAGCGAGATCGCCCTCGGGACCTACGCCTTCCTCGGCGCGGCGGGCCTCGGCGCGGCCGTCGCGCTCTCGCGCCGCCTCAAGGCGAAGCTCCGCGCGCTCCTGGGCCGCGGCGGCGAGGGCGGCGAGGGTCGCCTCACGGGCGCGCTGCGCAAGATCGACCAGGCGGTCTCCATGTACCGGGACCGCATGCGCGTCGTGGCCGTCGCGCTCGTCATGTCCGTCGCCGTCCACCTGCTCATCATCGTGGCGCTCTCGGTGTTCGGGAACGCGATCGCGACGGGCAGCCTCGACGCGCTGTCGAAGCACCCGGAGACCTTCGCCGGGACCGCCGAGGAGCTCGTCGAGGAGACGGCCGCCCTCGAGCGTCTCGCGGACGTCGACCTCACCGCCTACTGCTCGATCGTGCCCATCATCATGATCGCGTCGGCCGTGCCCATCGCGCCGGCCGGGTGGGGCGTGGGCGAGTACCTCTTCGCGCGCTTCTTCCGCACGGTGTCCGTCGCCGAGAGCCACGCGCTCGCGCTCTCGTTCACCTACCGCATCACGACGCTGCTCATCTCGCTGCTCGGCGGGCTCATGCTCGTGCTCGACCGCAAGCGCGTGCTCGAGGTCGCGTCGACCGACGCCGCGGACCCCACGCCGACGGCGTAACGCCGGTCCGGCGGGGCCGTCGACCCGGACCGCGGGGGCCCGCCGGGGGCGCCCGGATTTCCCGGGATTTCCCGGTTCGACCGGGCCCGACGCCATGTTAAGTAGGTGTTAGGTATGACCCAGACGAGGCCGACGGCCTCCGAGCCCCGCTCGGACGGCGACCGGCAGGACCGGCGAGCCCCGCCGCAGCATCCTCCGATCCCGACCCCGACCACCACCCAAGACCCCCAGAAACGAGCATCCCCGGAGACCCAGAGCATGGCCGCCGCCAGCAAGAGTGGAGGGAAGTCCCTGTCGCGCAACGGCAAGTCCAACGGCTTCGGTCGGCGCGGCGCGAGCCGCACGTCCGCCGACGCCTCGTCGAGCGACGCCCCCGCGAAGAGCGCCGGCAAGGGCGCGGGCGCCGGTGACGGGACGGCCGTCGACCTGACGCTGGCCCAGATCGAGAAGCAGTTCGGCCACGGCGCCATCATGCGCCTCGGCGACCAGGTGGCGGAGCCCATCGAGGGCATCTCCACGGGCTCGCTGTCGCTCGACGTCGCGCTGGGCGGCAACGGCCTGCCCAAGGGCCGCATCGTCGAGGTCTTCGGCCCCGAGTCCTCGGGCAAGACGACCCTCACCCTGCACCTCATCGCGAACGCCCAGAAGAAGGGCGGGACCTGCGCCTTCATCGACGCCGAGCACGCGCTCGACCCGTCCTACGCCCGGAAGCTGGGCGTCGACACGGACAACCTCATCGTGTCCCAGCCCGACAGCGGCGAGCAGGCCCTCGAGATCTGCGAGATGCTCGTGCGCAGCAACGCCTTCTCCTGCGTCGTCGTGGACTCGGTGGCGGCGCTCGTGCCGCGGGCCGAGCTCGAGGGCGAGATGGGCGACACCCACGTGGGTCTCCAGGCGCGCCTCATGTCCCAGGCCATGCGCAAGCTCACGGGCGCCATCTCCCGCGGCGGCACCTGCGTGATCTTCATCAACCAGATCCGCGAGAAGGTCGGCGTGTTCTTCGGCAGCCCCGAGACGACCACGGGCGGCCGCGCGCTGAAGTTCTACGCCTCCGTGCGCCTGGACATCCGCCGCATCGGGTCCATCAAGGTAGCCGACGTGGTCACGGGCAACCGGGCCCGTGTGACGGTCGTGAAGAACAAGATGGCGCCGCCGTTCCGCAAGGCGGAGTTCGACATCGTGTTCAACAAGGGCATCTCCTACGAGGGCGACGTCCTGGACCTCGCGGTGGACCGGAACATCATCAAGAAGTCCGGCGCCTGGCTGTCCTACGGCTCGACGCGCATCGGGCAGGGCCGCGAAAAAGCGCGCGACTTCCTCATCGAAAACGTGGATATTCTGCGGGAGATCGAGACCAAGGTGCGCGATGCGATGGCACCCGCGGTCGAGACCTCGCCGCCGACGCCCGCCAGGTCCGCCGAAGCCGCCGAAGCCGGCGACAAGGAGGACTGACGCCCGGGCGCCGGACCGCGCATCCGCGCCGCGTCGGTGACCCGACCGCGCTCCCCCTCCCCGCGTGACGCCGTCGCGTGGGGGGCGGGCGCCGGTCGGTCCGCCGTCCCGTCCCGAGGCCGTGCACGACGGACCGTGCGCGCCGGACGGCCGGACGGGGGGCGCGGCCCGGGGGACCGGAGGGGAGGTCGAGGCCGCGTCCGCCCGACGCGCGCACGCCCCCGGAACCCGACGCGACATGACGCCCGACGCGATCCGCGAGACCTACCTCGCCTTCTTCGAGTCCCACGGACACACCCGTCACCCCTCCGACGGGCTCGTGCCCGAGAACGACCCCACGCTGCTCTTCACCGGCGCGGGCATGAACCAGTTCAAGGCCGAGTTCCTCGGCAAGGGACGGCTGCCGTTCACGCGGGCGACGACGTCGCAGAAGTGCCTGCGCATGCCCGACCTCGAGAACGTGGGACGCACGTCGTCCCACCACACGTTCTTCGAGATGCTCGGGAACTTCTCCTTCGGGGACTACTTCAAGGAGGAGGCGATCCGCTGGGCGTGGGAGCTGCTCACGGAGCGCTACGGCGTGCCGGCCGACCGCCTCTCGGTGACGGTCTACAAGGACGACGACGAGGCGGAGGCGCTCTGGCGCGAGATCGCGAAGCTGCCGGGCGAGCGGATCTTCCGCTGCGACGAGGACGAGAACTTCTGGCCGGCGTCCGCGCCCTCGAAGGGGCCCAACGGCATCTGCGGGCCGTGCTCGGAGATCTACTTCGACTTCCACCCCGACCGCGGCGCGATCCCCGCGGCCGGCCCGGGTGAGGACGGCGCGCGCTTCGTCGAGATCTGGAACCTCGTGTTCACGCAGTTCGAGCGCAAGGACGGCGGCGTCCTCGACCCGCTCCCGAACCGCAACATCGACACGGGCATGGGCTTCGAGCGCGCGGTACGCGTGCTCGAGTCGCTGGAGCGCGGCGAGGTCCTGCCGAGCAACTTCGAGACGCGCCTGTTCGCGCCGCTCATGGAGGCGATCCACGGGCACGTCGGACGCGCGCCGGAGTTCGGGACGCCGGAGGGCGAGCGCACGCGGCGCATCGCGGACCACGTCCGCGCGGCGACCTTCTGCATCGCGGACGGCGTCGAGCCGAGCAACGAGAAGCAGGGCTACGTCGTCCGCAAGGTGCTGCGCCGCGCCATGCTCGACCGGCACCTGCTCGGCGGCGATCTGCGCACGCCGTGGCTCACCGAGCTGTCGGGCGTCGTCGTCGACGCGATGGGGGAGGCGTGGCCCGAGCTCGTCGAGGCGCGGAACCTCATCGCCTCCGTCGTGACCGCCGAGGAGGAGCGGTTCGCCGGGGCGTTCCTGTCCGGCTCGCAGCGCCTCGCCGTGCTCGCGAAGCAGACCCGCCAGGCCGGCCGCGACCGCCTGCCCGGCAAGGACGCCTTCCTGCTCTACGACACCTTCGGCCTGCCGCTCGACATGCAGAAGCAGCTCCTCGTGTCGGAGGAGCTGGGCGTCGACGAGGACGGCTACCGCGAGGCCATGGCCGAGCAGCGCCGGCGCTCGCGCGAGTCGTCGCGCATCAGCGACTCCATCTTCGACGAGGGTCCGCTCGCCGCGGTCTCCGGCAAGCTGCCGCCCACGGAGTTCGTGCGCGACGGCCTCGTGCTCGAGGGCGCGAACGTGCTCGCCGTCGTCGACGACGAGGAGTCCGCGCCGCCCGAGCAGGGCGGCGAGGCGGGCGGCGGCGAGGCCGCCGAACGCAAGGTCGTCGTCGTGCTCGACCGGACGCCGTTCTACGCCGAGGGCGGCGGCCAGGTCGGCGACCGCGGCGTGCTCGAGGGCGACGGCTACCGCATCGAGGTGGACGACGTCGTGAGCCTGCGCGGCATCTCGCTGCACCGCGGCGCGGTGCTCGAGGGCGAGCCGAAGCAGGGCCCGTGCACGGCCCGCGTCGACGCCGACGCCCGCGCCGCCACGGCCCGCAACCACACCGCGACGCACCTGCTGCACGCGGCGCTCCACGCGGTGCTCGGCGACGACGTCACGCAGGCCGGCTCGCTCGTCGCGCCGGACCGCCTGCGCTTCGACTTCCGCTTCGCCCGCGCGCTCACCGAGGAGGAGGTCGCCGAGGTCGAGGACCTCGTGAACCGCTGGATCCTCGACAACCAGGCTGTGAGCGGCGAGGAGATGTCGCGCGACGCGGCCCGTGAGCTCGGCGCCATGGCGCTCTTCGGCGAGAAGTACGGCGACGTCGTGCGCGTCGTGCGCGTCGGCAACCCGCGCGGCAAGGAGTCCATCGAGCTGTGCGGCGGCACGCACGTCCTGCGCTCCGGCGACATCGGCATGCTGCGCATCACCACCGAGACGTCCATCGCCGCGGGCATCCGCCGCATCGAGGCGCGCACGGGGACGGGCGTGCTCGAGCTGCTGCGCGAGGACGCCGAACGCCTGCGCCGTTCGGCCGCCCTCTTCAAGGCGAGCCCGGACACGCTCGAGGAGCGCATCGCGACGACCCAGGGCGAGCTCAAGACCGTGCGCAAGGAGCTCGAGGAGCTGCGCGCCGAGATGGTGCAGGCGAAGCTCGCGGGCGCCGTCACCGACCGCGACGGCCTCTCGGTCATGGCGACCTCCGTCTCGGGCGTGCCGGTCAAGGCGCTGCGCGAGATCGCCGGCGACGCCGTGAAGTCCCGCTGCGATCTCGCCGTGCTCGCCGTGACCGAGCCCGACGGCACGAGCTTCCTCGTGGCCTCGGGCAAGGCCGCCCAGGCGGCGGGCCTCGGCGCGCGCGACCTCGTCCAGCGGCTCTGCGAGGCCCTCGACGGCAAGGGGGGCGGCAACGCCGCCTTCGCCCAGGGCCGCGGCAAGGCCCACGACGACGTCGAGGCGCTCCTCGACGAGGTCCTCGAGGCCGCCCGGGGCGCCGCTTCCTGACCCGCGGGTCCGGGGGGCGCCCTCCGCCCCGGTCGGGCCTTTCCCCCCCGGTCGGCAGCCGTTAGAGTGACCCGTTTGGCCGACGGGTCCCGGTCAAGACATCATCGACACCCCGGCCGCGGCGTGCCGCCCCGGTCCGGTTCCAGGAGACGACGAGCCCATGGCTGTTCCCAAGCGGAAGACTTCCAAGGCGCGGAAGCGGAAGCGTCGGGCGCACCTCGCCCTCGCGACGCCGGCCACGTCCGTGTGCGACCGCTGTGGAGCCGACAAGGTGCCCCACGCGATCTGCGAGAGCTGCGGCCACTACCGCGGCCGGGACGTGCTGGCCCTCGACGCCTGACCGGCGAGGCGCGCCGCTTCGTGAAGATCGCCATCGATGCCATGGGGGGCGACCACGCGCCCCGCGTCGTCGTGGAGGGCGCCTCCCTGGCCGCGAGCCGCGGGGTCGTCCCGGCGGAGCGCATGCTGCTCGTCGGGCGCGAGGAGGAGCTCCGACCGGCGCTCGAGCAGGCGGACCTCTCCGGCGCCGAGGTCCTCGACGCGCCGCAGGTCATCGAGATGCACGAGAGCCCGGCCTCGGCCATCCGCGCCAAGCCCGAGAGCTCGATCGTGCGCGGCATGAAGGCGGTCGTCGAGGGACGCGCGCGAGGCTTCCTGTCGGCGGGCAACACGGGCGCCGTGGTCGCCGCCGCCCAGCTCACGCTCGGGCGCCTGCCGAACGTCTCGCGACCGGGCATCGCCGTGCCCGTCCCGACGACCGACGGCAGCCCGTGCATCGTCATCGACGTCGGCGCGAACATCTACTGCAAGCCGGTGCACATGGTGCAGTACGCCGTGATGGCCGGTGAGTACAGCAAGGCGAACTTCGGCACGACCGACCCGCGCGTCGGCCTGCTGAACATCGGCGCCGAGGAGGGCAAGGGCAACCCGCTCATCCTCGAGGTGCACGAGCTGCTCCAGCAGACGGCGGGCGTGCGCTACGCCGGCTTCGTCGAGGGGCAGGACCTCATGAGCGGCGCCGTCGACGTCGTCGTCTGCGAGGGCTTCGTCGGCAACGTCATCCTCAAGGTCGCCGAGGGGCTCGGCAGCTTCGTGAGCCGGCAGGTCCACGCGGCCTTCGAGCAGGCGCCGCCGCGCGACGAGGTGAAGCGCGCCGTCGGCAAGGCGTTCGAGCAGCTCGACTACGCGGAGTACGGCGGCGCCCCGCTGCTGGGCGTCGGCGCGCCGGTCCTCATCGGGCACGGCCGCTCGAGCCCGCACGCGATCATGAACATGATCAAGGCGGCCTCGAACGCGATCGACTACGACGTCACCCGACACATCACGGACCGCCTGGCCTCCGGCGCGGAGAAGACCGTCTCATGACCCAGAAGCCTTTCGGGATCCTCGGGACCGGGTCCGCCGTTCCGGACCGCGTCCTCACGAACGACGACCTGTCGAAGATGGTCGACACGTCGGACGCCTGGATCACCAAGCGGACGGGCATCAAGGAGCGGCGCATCCTCGAGGAGGGGCGCACGACCTCCGACCTCTGCATCGAGGCGGGGCGCAAGGCGATCGAGGACGCCGGCCTCGACCCGTCCGACATCGGCATGGTCGTGCTCGGCACGGTGACGCCCGACCGCCAGGTCTCCGCCACCGCCTGCAAGATCCAGCACGCGCTCGGTTGCCGCGACATCCCGGCCTTCGACATGGCGGCGGGCTGCAGCGGCTTCGTGTACGGCAGCGCGATCGCCAGCCGCTTCCTCTGGACCGGCGGCCACGACAACGTGCTCGTCATCGGCGCCGAGGCGCTCTCGCGCATCGTGAACTACGAGGACCGCACGTCCTGCATCCTGTTCGGCGACGCCGCCGGCGCGGCGGTGTACGGCACGGGGCACGGCGGTCGCCGCGAGCTCCGCTCGAACTACATCTCCGCGAGCGGCGAGGGCTACGACGTCATGCACACCCTCGCGGGCGGCGCGGAGCAGCCGCTCACGCACGAGCTGCTCGACGCGAAGCAGAACAAGCTCGTCATCCGCGGCCGCGAGGTCTACAAGTTCGCCGTCAACAAGATGGTCGAGCTCGTGAAGCGCGAGATGGAGGCCAACCCCGACCTCGAGCTGGGCGGCATCATCCCGCACCAGGTGAACATGCGGATCATCGAGTCCGCGCGCGAGAAGCTCGACCTCCCCGAGGAGCGGATCTTCGTCAACATCGACCGCTACGGGAACACGTCGGCCGCGTCCATCCCCGTCGCGCTGCACGAGGCGCGCGAGACGGGGTTCTTCGAGGACATGGAAGGCAAGCTCGTGGTCATGTGCGCGTTCGGCGCGGGCCTGACCTGGGGCTCCCTCGGGTTCCGGTGGTGATCGGTCCATGAGCGCGCACGGAGCCATCCTCTTCCCCGGCCAGGGCGCGCAGGCGCTCGGCATGGGGCTCGACCTCGCCGACCGCGAGGAGGCCGCCCGCGCCGTGTTCGACACGGCCGCGGACGTCCTCGGCGAGGACCTCCGCACGGTCATCGGCGGCGACGACAAGGCCGCCCTCGACCGCACGGACGTCTGCCAGCCGGCGATCCTCGTGACCTCGCTCGCGGCGATGGCCGCCGCGGAGTCCCGCGACCTCGTGGACCGCGCCGCGGTCGACGCCTGCGCGGGCCTGAGCCTCGGCGAGTACACCGCGCTCACGTGGGCCGGCGCCCTGTCGGTCGAGGACGCGGTCAAGCTCGTCGCGCTGCGCGGCCGCGCCATGCAGAAGGCGTCGGACGAGCACCCGAGCGGCATGCTCTCGCTCGTCGGCGCGACGCCGGAGTCGGCGGCCGCCGTGTGCGACGCGGCGCGGGAGGACGGCGTGCTCGTCGTCGCGAACCTCCTCGCGCCCGGCCAGGTGGCCATCGCCGGCACGAACGACGCGGTCGACCGCGCCGAGGGCATGCTGCGCGACCACAAGATCCGCAAGGGCGTGCGCCTGCCGGTCGCGGGCGCGTTCCACTCGCCGTGCATGGAGTCGGCGGCGGCCGCGCTCGCCGAGGCGCTCGAGTCGACGCCCGTCGCCGCGCCGCGCGTCCCCGTGGTCATGAACGTCACCGGCGAGGCGACGACGGACCCCGACGCGATCCAGGACCTCCTGCGACGCCAGATCACCTCGCCCGTGCGCTGGCAGCAGTCCATGGAGACGCTCCTCGCGCGCGGCGTGGAGCGGTTCCTCGAGCCGGCACCCGGCCGGCAGCTCACGAACATGCTGCGGCGCTACGACCGGGAGACGCAGGTCGCCACGTGCGGCGACGTCGCGGAGCTCGACGCCCTGACCCCGTGGCCCGCCACGACCGGAGCCTCCTCATGACGGACCTGTCCGGCCGCACGGCCATCGTCACCGGCGCCTCCCGCGGCATCGGACTCGGCATCACGGAGGCGCTCGCGCGCGCGGGTTGCCGCGTCGCCGCGGTCGCGACGTCCGAGTCGTCCGCCGAGAAGGGCGCCGCCGCCGCGCGCGACGCCGGCGGCGAGGCGCTCGCGTTCGCCGCGGACGTCCGCGACGGCGCGCGCGCCGACGAGGTCGCCAAGGCCGTCATGGGCGAGTGGGGCCGCATCGACGTGCTCGTGAACAACGCGGGCATCACGCGCGACGGCCTGCTCATGAAGATGTCCGACGAGGACATCGACTCGGTCATCGACATCAACCTCAAGGCGGCGCTCTTCTGGTCGCGCGCCGTGGCCCGGCCGATGATCAAGGGCCGCGCGGGGTCGATCATCAACGTGTCGTCGATCGTCGGGCTCATGGGGAGCCCGGGCCAGAGCAATTACGCGGCCGCGAAGGCGGGGCTGTTCGGCATCACGCGCTCCCTCGCCGCCGAGTTCGGCGCGCGCGGCGTGCGCGTGAACGCCATCGCGCCGGGGTACATCAAGACCGACATGACCGCCGACCTGCCGGACGAGGTGAAGCAGAAGAGCCTCGCGGGCATCCCGATGGGTCGGTTCGGCGAGGCGGCGGACATCGCGAACGGGGTGCTGTTCCTCGCGTCGGATGCCTCCTCGTACGTCACCGGGACCACCCTCGTCATCGACGGAGGCATGTCCCTCTGAGCGCCGCAAAACGCGGCGCACGCAAGCATTTCCCGCTGTTTTCGGCCCGTCTTGACTTGGGCCGGGGCCTACGCAAACTATCGTTTCCACGGGTCGGGTCGACCGTCCCAGACCGGGCGGACCCGCCCACCCAAGACGGAGAGAACAGGTGCCTTCGACGCAGGAGATCGAGGAAAAGGTCGTCGCCATCGTCTGCGAGCAGATGGGGGCGAGCAAGGACAAGGTCAGCACCAGCACGTCCTTCATCCAGGACCTCGGTGCGGACTCACTCGACACCGTCGAGCTCGTCATGGAGTTCGAGGACCACTTCAACATCAGCATCCCTGATGAGGAAGCGGAGAAGATCCAGACGGTCGGTGACGCGGTGAACTACATCGCGAACCACGCCAGCGCGAGCTGAGCGCTCCCCGCCCCCGGCCCGAGCCAGCCAAGCCCATGAGCGGTAGCGGACAGCGACGGCGCGTCGTCGTCACCGGACTCGGTGCGGTCTGTGGACTGGGCCTGTCGTTCGACGAGATCTGGAAGGGCCTGATCGCGGGACGCTCCGGCGTCCGGCCGATCACGTACTTCGACGTCACGGACTACAGGACCCAGTTCGCGGCCCAGGTCGTCGAGTACGACCCGGACTCCGTCTTCGGCGCCAAGGAGGCGCGGAAGCTGGACCCGTTCACGCAGTACGCCCTCATGGCGGCGAAGGACTGCATCGCCGACTCGAAGGTGGACTTCGACGCGCTCGACCGCGACCGGATCGGGTGCGTCATGGGGACGGGCATCGGGGGCATCACCTCGATCGAGGAGCACCACATCACGATCATGGAGCGCGGGCCGCGTCGTGCGTCCCCGCACTTCATCCCGAAGATGATGCCCAACGCCGTGAGCGGGCAGATCAGCATCGAGCACGGGCTGCGGGGCACGAACTTCGCGACGAGCTCGGCGTGCGCGTCGGCCGGCCATGCGCTCGGCATGGCGCTGCGCACGATCCAGTACGGCGAGGCGGACATGGTGCTGTCCGGCGGCTCCGAGGCGCCCATCTCGACGCAGGCCGTCGCGGCCTTCGGCGCGATGAAGGCGCTCTCCACCCGCAACGACGCGCCGCAGGAGGCGTCGCGCCCGTTCGACAAGGACCGCGACGGCTTCGTCATGGGCGAGGGCGCCGCGGTGCTCATGCTCGAGGAGCGTCAGCACGCCCTCGACCGGGGCGCGACGATCTACGCCGAGTTCAGCGGCTACGGCTCGACCGCCGACGCGTTCCACATCACGCAGCCGAAGGAGGACGCGGACGGCCCGACGCGCGCGATGAACCTGACGCTCCAGGACGCGGGCCTGCGCCCCGAGGACGTCGACTACATCAACGCGCACGGCACGTCGACGCACTACAACGACCTCGTGGAGACCAAGGCGCTCCACCGGGTCTTCGGCGACCACGCGAAGAACCTCGCGGTGTCGAGCACCAAGTCGATGGTCGGCCACCTGCTCGGCGGGTCCGCGGCCATCGAGGCGGCCGTCACGGCGAAATCCATCGCCGAGGGGCTCATCCACGCCACGCTCAACCACCACGAGGCGGGCGAGGGCTGCGACCTGGACTACGTGCCGGGCGAGGCCCGCTCGCTGGAGGTCCGGCACGCGGTGAGCAACTCGCTGGGCTTCGGCGGCCACAACGTGAGCCTGGTGTTCGGCCAGGCCGGCGACTGAGTCCCGGCCGGATGCACGACCGGCTCCGCGCGCTCCACGACCGTCTCGACGCCCACGGCCAGGCCCACGTCCTGCGCTTCGCGGACGCGCTCGACGACGCCTCGGCCGCCGCCTTCGCCGACGAGCTCGAGGCGCTCGACCTCCCGCGGCTCAGCCGGCTCATCGACTCCGTGCTCGGGCACGCGCCCGAGGAGCACGCCGGCGACCTCGCGCCGCCGGAGATGATCGACTGGGGCGTCGACGACGCGCGCGACGCCGCCGCCCGCGCGGCCGGCGCCGAGCTCCTCGCCGCCGGCAAGGTGGGGGCCTTCCTCGTCGCCGGCGGTCAGGGCACGCGCCTCGGCTACGACGGCCCCAAGGGGCGCTACCCGATCGGCCCGCTCACCCGACGCAGCCTCTTCGCGTACCACGCTCACCGCGTGCTCGCGACCTCGCGTCGCTACGGCGCGGCGCTGCCGTTCTACGTCATGACGAGCCGCGCGAACCACGAGAGCACGGTCGCCGCCTTCGAGGAGGCGGGCTGGTTCGGGCTCGAACGCGACCAGGTGTTCTTCCTCGTGCAGGGGATGCTCCCGGCGGTGGATCGCGACGGCAAGCTGCTGCTCGCCGACCGCGGCGCGCTCTCCATGAGCCCGGACGGCCACGGCGGCTGCTTCCGCGCGCTCGACGTGAGCGGCGCCCTCGACGACATGGCGTCCCGCGGCCTCGAGCAGCTCTTCTACTTCCAGGTCGACAACCCGCTCGCACAGGTGTTCGACCCGCTCTTCATCGGGCACCACGTGCAGGCCGGCGCGGAGATGTCCACGAAGGTCGTCGAGAAGAGCGACCCCGGCGAGAAGGTCGGCGTGCTCGCGCGCCGCGACGGCCGGACCTGCCTGCTCGAGTACAGCGACCTCGACGCGGAGCTCGCGGCCGCGCGCGACGACGACGGCCGGCTGCGCTTCCGCGCGGGCAACATCGCCATCCACGTGCTCGACGTCGGCTTCGCCCGGACCATCGCGCGGCAGGGCGAGCTCCCCGTGCACCGCGCCGACAAGAAGGTCCCGTGCCTCGACGAGCAGGGCACGCTCGTGCAGCCCGGCGAGCCGAACGCGATCAAGATGGAGATGTTCGTGTTCGACGCGCTGCCGCTCGCCGAGCGCAGCGTCACGCAGGTCGTGCCGCGCGAGGACGAGTTCGCGCCGGTCAAGAACGCCGAGGGCCAGGACAGCCCGGCGACGAGCGAGGCCGCCCTCGTCGACCAGGCGAAGCGCTGGATGGAGGCGGCCGGCCTGCAGCCGCCGTCGGGCCCCGCCGAGGTGGGTCCGCTCTTCGCGCTGGATCAGGCGTCCTTCCGCGATAACCTGACGCGGTCGGACCTCGGTCCGGTGTTCGACCGCCCCGCCTGACGCGGCCCGTCGCCGCCTCGGCGCCTCCGGTCGGCCCGCGCCGGCCGACGCCGGAGCGCAGCCATGGCCATGAACGTCGCGATCCTCGCCGGTGGACCGTCGTCCGAGCACGACGTCTCGCTCGACACGAGCCGCGCGATGCTCGCCGTGCTCCGCGAGGGCGGCCACCGCGTGCGCCCCGTGCTCGTCGACCGCGAGGAGCGCTGGTCGGTGGGGGGGCCGGACGACGGCTTCGACGGTCTCCCGCCCGGCGGTCCGCGCGACGCGGCGCTCGAGGACCTGCGCGCGCAGGGCGAGACGGCGCTCGTCGGCCTGCACGGTCCGTTCGGCGAGGACGGCACGGTCCAGCGGCTGCTCGAGGACGCCGGCGTCCCGTACACGGGGAGCGGCCCCGCGGCGAGCGCGCTCGGCATGGACAAGGAGCTCTCCAAGCTCGCGGCGGCCAAGGTCGGCGCGCACACCGCGAGCCACGAGGTGCTCGTCGGCACGCGCTTCCCCGCCTGGGGCATCCAGAAGGGCATCGGCTACCCGTGCTTCGTGAAGCCGGTCTGCGCGGGGTCGAGCGTCGGCATCACGAAGGCCGCCGACGAGGAGGCGCTCCGCGCGGCCGTGCCGCTCGCGCAGCAGCACGACGCGACGGGCCGGGCGATGGTCGAGGCGCTCGTCGCCGGGCCCGAGGTCACGTGCGCGGTGCTCCGCCACGCGGGCGAGGTCGTGACCTTCCCGCTCGTCGCGATCCGGCCCGCCGCCGAGTTCTACGACTACGAGGCCAAGTACCACTCGGAGGCGACGCGCTACGAGTGCCCCGCCGCGGTCCCGGAGGACGCGCGCGCGGAGATCGAGCGCCTCGCGCGCACGCTCTACGAACGCCTCGAGCTGCGCGGCGTCGCGCGCCTGGACTTCATCCTGCGCGAGGAGACCGGCGTCCCCGTGTTCCTCGAGCTCAACACGCTCCCGGGCTTCACGACGCACAGCCTCGTGCCCATGTCGGCCGCGGCCGCGGGGTGGACGCCGCTCCAGGTCCTCGAGGCGGTGCTCGCCGACGCCTGGCGGGCAGGCTGAGTGTGGCGATGACGCGCGTCGTCATCGCGGGCGCGCGCGGCCGGCTCGGGCGTCTCGCCGCGGCCGCCGTGGACGCGGCGCCCGACCTGCGCCTCGCGGGGACACTCGTCCGCGGCGACGACCCGGAGCGCGCGCTCGACCCGGCCGCTCACGACGTGCTCCTCGACGTGACCGTCGCGGACGCGAGCCGCGCGCTCGCGCCGCTCGCCGCCCGGCGGGGGCTCGCGGTCGTCGTCGGGACGAGCGGGCTGCTCGCCGACGACCTCGACGAGCTCCGGCGCGCGGCGTCGGACGGCGGCGTCGGCGTGCTCGTCGTCCCGAACTTCTCGGTGGGGGCCGTGCTCCAGATGCAGGCGGCCGAGGCGCTCGCGCGCGTGCTCGGCGACGGCTCGATCCTCGAGGTGCACCACCCGGCCAAGCGCGACGCGCCCTCCGGCACCGCGCGCGCCACCGCGGAGCGCATGCACCGCGCCGCGCGCGAGCGGGACCCGGCGGCCGCGCCGCCGCCCATCGAGAGCCGCCGCACGGAGGGCGTCGTCGCGCGCCAGGTCGTCACGGTCGACACCGGCGACGAGCGCGTCGTGCTCGAGCACGAGGTGCGCGACCGGGCCGCCTTCCTGCCGGGTCTGCTCCTCGCGCTGCGCGCCGCGCCCGGGCTGCGCGGCCTGCACGTGGGGCTCGACGCGCTCCTCGCCCGTCCCGACGGGGGACTGCTATGATCCCCCGCCCGCGAGGCGCCGGGGCGACGAGCCCCGACGACGACCCTCGGCCAGAGTGGCGGAACCGGTAGACGCGGCGGATTCAAAATCCGCTGCCCGCAAGGGCTTGGGGGTTCGAGTCCCCCCTCTGGCACCACGCGTCGCCGCCGGGGGGACGGCGGTCCGGCTCAGCCGCGCCAGGCGCGCCAGTCGGAGTCGTCGTCCTCGGGCTCCTCGTCCTCCGCGGCGGCCTCGTCGGCGCGCGAGCGGAGCCCGAAGAGCTTGAAGATCGCGAGCTGCGCGCCGAGGAACAGCAGGACGCCGAGGGCGAGCACGCCCACCATCGAGCCCTGCGGGATGAGCACCGCGCTGCCGAGCCCCGCGAGGAGCACGCCGACGCCCACGAGGAGCGCGAGCAGCAGGCCCACGGACCAGGCGGGAGAGAGACGTGGCGCGGGCATCGCCGGAACATAGCATGGGGTGCGCGCGTCCCGGGGCGGCGCGGATCGCCGGTCCCGGAGCGCCGCGTCCGCGAGCGGCGCCGTCCCACGCCTCCGCGCGCGCGACGTAGGACGGGCCGCCGGCCCGTGCCCCGCCGCCCGACGCCGACGACACGTCCGACCCCGACCGACACCCCGCCGGAGCAGCCGCCGCCATGCCGAGACTCCTCGTGGAGACGGGGCTCGTGCTCGTCACGGGCCTCGCGCTGGGCCTCGCGTCGAACGCGCTCTCGTCGGACGGCCTGGAGCTCGGACGGGACTACTTCCCGAAGGGCGCGGCGACCGCTCGGCCGGTCTCCGACCCGGTCGCCGAACCAGTGCCCGAACCAGTGCCCGAACCGGGCTCCGAGTCAGCCGCCGAACCGGTCTCCGACTCGGCCGCCGGCGACCCGACCCCGCCCGACGCGTCCCCGGCCCCGCCGCCCGCGACCGACGGCCTGACCGGCGCCGCGCCCCCGGACGTCGGCAGCCCGCCGGACGACGCCGTCGACCCCGCCGTCGTGGAGCGCCTGGCCGCCAAGGGCCTCCGCGCCGCGACCTTCTCCGAGGTCCGCGCGCTCCACGAGGACCCCATGTACGCCTACGAGGCCTACGTCTTCATCGACGCGCGCGACGACGACCACTACGCCGACGGGCACATCCCCGGCGCGCGGCAGTTCGACCACTTCCACCCGGAGCGCCACCAGGAGGCGCTGCTCCAGGTGCTGCCCACGGCGATGGAGATCATCGTCTACTGCAACGGCGGCGACTGCGAGGACAGCGAGTCGGCGGCGCTCTTCCTCATGGGCATGGGCGCGGACCCGCAGCGGTTGCGCGTCTACGCGGGCGGCATCACGGAGTGGCGGGCGCGCGGCATGCCGGTCGAGCGCGGCGCGCGCAACTCGGGCGACCTCGAGGAGTCGACGCCGTGAGCGACGCGACGGATGCCGCCGGCACGGCTGGGGAGTCCTCGACGACCGGCGCTCGCGCCGCGTCCGACGCGCGCGCGCCGGGCGCCGTCGCGCGCCTCGACGCGACGGGCCTCCCGCTGCTCGCGGCGCGCGCCGTGCTCGGCGTGACCTTCGTCGTGCTCGGCGCGCGCAAGATCGGGGACCCGGTGCAGTTCCTCAAGCTCATCCGCGAGTACGCGCTCGTGCCCGACGACCTCCCGTGGCTGCTCAACGGGATGGCCGTCGCGCTGCCGTGGCTCGAGGTGTGGGCCGGCGCCCTCCTGCTGCTCGGCGTCTTCGTGCGCGGCGCGGGCGCGACGATGCTCCTGCTGCTCGGCGTCTTCACGACGGCCATCCTGCTTCGCGCGCTCGACATCCACGCGGCGGGGGGGCAGGCGTTCTGCGACATCGCCTTCGACTGCGGCTGCGGCTCGGGCGTCGAGGAGGTCTGCGGCAAGCTCCGCGAGAACGCGGGCCTGCTGCTGCTCACGGCGGTGCCGCTCCTGTCGCGCAGCCGCCGCTTCTGCCTGGCGCGACGCTGACCGGCGAACGCGCCGCGGCGCGCGGCGGGTCGGGACGGCGGGGAGGCCGGCGTCGGCGCCGGAGTCCGCCGCCGCGCCGATCAGCCCTCGGTGCCGCCGTCGTCCGTCCCGCCGTCCTCGGTGCCGCCGTCGTCGGTGCCGCCGTCGTCGGCCGGGGCGTCGTCGCCGCCCTCCTCGTCCTCCGGCAGCTCGGGCAGCTCGAGGCTGCTCAGGCCGTCGAGGAGACCGTCGAGCAGGCCGCCGCCGGAGCTCGCCGGCGTGAGCTCGTCGAGGCCGCCCTGCGCGAAGTTGCGCGCCTGCGTGAGCTCGGCGCGCCGCTCGGGCGGGAGGTTCACGGCGACGAGCTGCTGGTCGGCCTTCTCGATGCAGGTCTCGTAGAGCTCCTTCGCCCGGTCGAGGTCGCGGTTGAGCTGGCGGTGGAGCAGCGAGCCGAGGTCGTTGTAGTAGCGGGCCTCGTCGGGCGAGAGCTCGATGGAACGCTCGTACGCTTTCAGCGCGTCCTCGAAGCGCCGCGTGTCCTCGCACATGACGGCGTAGTTGTGCCAGACGACCGGCGCGGGCGGGTTCGCGGCGGTGATCGCCTGGAGGATCGCCCGCGCGGTCGCCTGGTCCTGGCGCTGCACGAAGGGACCCACCGAGTAGCTCATCTCGGTCGCCACCGTGCCGAGGTCCTGCTCCTGGCGCAGCCGGTTCGTGATCTCGCGCGCGCTGATGTTGACCATCTTCTCGAGCGCCTTGGAGCTCGCGTCGAAGCGGTACGGCCGCTGCGAGTACGTCTTCGCCATGTTGTAGAGCATGTCGAAGTTCGGCTCGGGCTGGCGGTCGACGATCGCGATGGCGGCGTCGACGGCCTTCACCGCGTCGCCGCGGTCGCCGTACATCCACGCGAGCTGGCTGTACGGCTCGACGCGCTCGCGCGGGAGCAGCTCGGCGGCCTTCTCGAGGTCGGCGATCGTCTCGTCGAACGCGGCCTGCGTCACCGTGTCGTCGCCCTCGTTCTTGGCGTTCCAGTAGACGAAGACGTTCGCGCAGCCGCGGAGCAGGTGGAGCGTGCCGTCGTCGGCGGACTCGGCGAGCGCGGCGTCGGCGAGCTCGAGCGCGGCGAGGTGGTCGCCGAAGCGGTAGAGCTTGATGTAGCCGAGCTCGCAGAGCGCCTCGTGGTTCCCGTCCGGCGCGGCGTCGACGGCGCGCTCGGCCGCGGCGTGCGCGTCCTGGAGGGCGGCGGTCACGGCGTCGCCGCCCGCGCCCGACGCGTGGAGCTTGTCCGCGAGCGCCTGGTGCGCGCGGGCCTCGGCGAGGGCGACGTCGTACGCGTCGTCCTGGCCCAGCGCGGCGAGCGTCTCGAGCGCACCCTCGGGGTCGCCCGCCCGGACCTGGAGACCGGAGAGCGCCACGGCGGCCGCGACGTCGCCGGCGGCGGCCGGCCCGCGGAGCAGCTCGAGCGCGCCGGCGAGGTCGCCGCCGTCCGCCATCTCGTACGCGGCGGCCACGTCGCCGCCGTCCTGGACGACGGGCGCGAGGAGGCTGAATGCGGTGAGGAGAACCTTCGCGGTGATCATGGTCGGTAGGCCTTTCGGAGCGCCCCCGGTCGGGGGAGGCGGGCGTGGCGGAGCATCCTCGGGTGCGGTGCCGGGGCGCGCTCGGCGCACCGGCGGCAACCGTCGACAGCCTAACGTACTCGCGCGCTCGGAGGGCCCTCATGTCCCATCCGTGGCGGCGGCGCGTGGGGGCACCGCGCGGCGGCGCCCGCGCCGCGCGCATTGAACGGCCCCGACGCCTCGCATAGGCTCGCCCCGGTCCGATGCGCCCCCGCGTCGGAGGGCGGTGGGAACACGGCATGGATCTCGTTTCGGCGACGCACCGGGCCCGGGGGCGGCCGTCCCTGCCCGCCGCCGTCGGGAGCGTGCTGCTCGGGGCGCTCGCGTTCCTCGTCACGGGTGCACTGCTGCGCGCCGTCCTGCCGCCGCCGCCCGAGACGCCGCTCGAGACGAAGCTCGACCACCTCCGCGAGCACCGCGGGTACGACGTCCTCTTCGTCGGATCGAGCAGCGTGTACCGGCACGTCGACCCCGCGCTCTTCGACGAGCTCACCGCGGCGGCGGGCCGGCCGACGCGCTCCTACAACCTCGGCGTGCCGGCGATGTCCGGGCTCGAGACGCTCCACGCCCTGCGGCGCGTCCTGGACCTCGACCTGCCGGAGCTGCGCTGGGTGGTCCTCGACGCGCGCCACCCCGGCTACATGCTCGCGGGCGAGAACCACCTCACGAGCCGCGTCGCGTCCTGGCACGACCTGCCGACGACGTGGTGGGCCGTACGGCTCGTGGCCGACGCGCCGGAGACCGTGGCCTGGAAGCTCGACCAGCTGCGGCGCCACCTCACGGCGTTCGCGTACCGGACGGGCAACGTCGGCCGGCTGCGCGAGCTGCTCGAGCCGCGGCTCGAGGGCAACCCGCAGAGCCGCGCGGAGCACGACGCGGAGGCCGAGGCGAACCGCGTCATGGAGCGGGGTCGCGCCGGGGACGGCTTCGCGCCGCTCGACTGGGCGATGGGCCAGGCGACGGCGCTCCAGCAGCGCTTCCTCTACGAGCGGCGGATGGGCTGGGAGGCGGAGGCCGACGAGATGCTCGCGGGCGTCGAGGCGGCGCGCGCGGGGGGCTGGCCGCTGCTCGACTACCAGGGCGAGCCGCGCGCGGTGCAGGAGCTCACGGAAGCGGAGCGCGACCTGCTGCGGACGCTCGTCGCAACGGCGGAGCAGCGCGGCGTGTCCGTCGTCTTCCTCAACGCGCCGGACGTGCGTCAGAAGGAGTTCTTCGTGCGCGCCGGGCTGCGTGACGGCGTCGTCCCCGGGCTGCTCGACACGGACGACCCGGAGCTCTACCCGGCGCTCTTCCACCGCCGGAACCGATTCGACCGCGACCACCTCAACGAGGCGGGCGCCGCGCTCTACACGCGCGTTCTCGCGCAGCGCTTCCTCGTGCACGAGCGGACGGCGGGGGGCCGGCCGTGATCTTCACGGAGCTGCGGTTCGCCGCGTTCTTCGTCCTCGTCGCGGGCGTCACGTGGGCGCTGCGCGCCAACGGCGCGCGCAAGCTGTGGCTGCTGCTCTGCAGCTACGCGTTCTACGCGGCGTGGGACTGGCGCTTCCTGTCGCTCATCGTCGGCAGCACGCTCGTCGACCACCTCGTCGGGCTGCGCATCCACGCGTCCGACGATGCGCGCGTCCGCAACCGCTGGCTCACGCTGAGCCTCGTCGCGAACCTCGGGCTGCTGGGCGTCTTCAAGTACCTCGGGTTCTTCGTGGACTCGGGCGTCGAGCTGCTCGGCTGGCTGGGGCTCGACGTCGGACGCCCGGCGCTCGACATCGTCCTGCCGGTGGGGATCAGCTTCTACACCTTCCAGACGATGAGCTACTCGATCGACATCCACGCGCGGCGCCTCGAGCCGGCGCGGAGCCTGCTCGACCTGGCGCTCTTCGTGGGCTTCTTCCCGCAGCTCGTCGCGGGGCCGATCGTGCGCGCGCGGGCGTTCCTGCCGCAGCTCGCGTCGGCGCGGCGCTTCGCCGACGTCGACGTGCGCGGCTGCCTCGTCCTGTTCCTCGTCGGCTTCGTGAAGAAGGCCGTCGTGTCGGACGGCATCGCGCGGTCCGTCGACGTCTACTTCGCGATGCCGGACGTGTTCGACACGGGCAGCACGTTCCTCGCGGTCGGCCTCTACGCGGTGCAGATCTACTGCGACTTCTCCGGCTACAGCGACATGGCGATCGCCACCGCCGGGCTGCTCGGCTACAGCCTCTGCCTCAACTTCGACTTCCCGTACTTCGCGAGCGACATCGGGAGCTTCTGGCGGCGCTGGCACATGAGCCTGTCGACCTGGCTGCGCGACTACCTCTTCATCCCGCTCAGCGAGACGCGCTGGCTCTCCCGCGCGCCGATCCTCGCGCTCGTGATCACGATGCTGCTCGGCGGACTGTGGCACGGCGCGGACTGGCGCTTCGTGATCTGGGGCGGGCTGCACGGGTTCGCGCTGCTCGTGCACCGCGGGTGGGTGCGGGCGACGCCGTCCGGGTGGCGACGCGCTCGGTGGCTCGCGGTGGGGGGCACCGTGCTCACGCTCTGGTGGCTCGGCCTCACCTGGGTCTTCTTCCGCGCGCCGGACATCGCGACCGCGCTCTACGTCGCCAAGCACTACCTGCTCTTCGAGGCGCCCGGGAACGTCACGCTCGGCGACCGCATGCCGTGGGTGCTCCTGGGGCTCGCGGTCCTCCACGCGCTCGCCTGGCGGCGGGTGCTCGCGGGCGCCTGGGACCGCCTGCCGCGCTGGGGGTTCGCGGTCGCCTACGGGAGCGCGGCCTCGCTCGTGCTCACGATGGTCCACCCGCAGGCGGCGCCGTTCATCTACTTCCAGTTCTGAGCGGCGGGACCGGGCGCAGGCCGCGGTCGACCGGCCGCGCGTCGGTCAGGCGCGCTCGCCCAGGTGGCGCGCGAGGAGCCGCACGGACTCGTACCGACCGATCAGCTCGCTCTCCTTGACGGCCACGCCGAAGCGCTCGCGGACGGCCTTGAGGAAGGGCGCCGCGCTCAGGGAGTCGACGTAGCCGCAGTCGTAGAGGTGCTCGCCGAGGTCCACGGTCGCGGGGTCGAGCCGTCCGTCGCTCGCGTCCACGAGGAGCTGCACGAGGGTCTGCTCGATCTCGGCGGGTTCGGGGGGCGCCATGCGGGGGTCCGGAGCGGGGCGGCGGGAGACGGAGGCGGTGGGGCCGGCGGGCGGCGCGGCCGCGCGACGCGTGCCGCGCGCGGCGTCCGCGGTCGTTCCCGGCGGCGGGTTTTCGCACTATAGGCGCGGCCCGACGGCCGACAAAGAGGTGTCCGGACGTCGCCCCGACCGGCCCGTCGCCTCGCTTCCGCACTCCACACGCCCGCCCCCGAGACGCCGCCATGTTCGCCTGGAAGGACTCCGCGTTCACCGTCGGGATGCCGCACATGGTCCCGGGGCGGCTGTCCGAGGTCGAGCTCCTCAAGTGGCTCGGCAACTGGCAGTGGGACGCCATCGCGGAGATGGTCGGCGCGGAGCCCGCGGCGATCGAGAACGACGACGGCGAGCGGCTCTACGCGTCCTTCATCGACATCGAGCTCGACCTGCGCGCGCGCGGCGGGCTCTCGAGCTTCGTCGAGGGCAGCCGGGTCCACCTGCGGAACGGCACGCGCCTCTTCGCCCGGACGTTCGTCGAGGGGCTCTACCTGATCGACGACCGGCCGCTGCCGGAGGGCGCGACGGACGGCGTGGCCACCCGCGCGGACGTCGCGGCGCTCGGGCTGCCGTGGGTGAGCATGGACAACTGCTTCGTGGGCCGCGTGGCCGGCGGCAACGACCGGCTGAAGGCTCACGCGCCGGCGGGCATCGACGAGCGGGACGCGGCGCGGACGGACGACCGGCCGCCGGGGATCGGCGAGCACGCGCGCGTCCAGGCGACGGGCGTCGTCGAGCCGTCCTGGGACACGGACGGGTTCCGCGACGTCCCCGTGCGCGACGACGAGCCGGTGATCTACGACGTGAGCCCCGAGGCGGACCTCAACGGCGCCGGGCTGCTCTACTTCGCGCGCTACGTCGCGATGATGGACCACGGCGAGCGCGTCTTCCTGGGCGACGCGCTCGACACGCCGCTCTCCGCGCACCTCGTGCAGGGCCTCGCGACGACGCAGCGCCGCACCTTCTACTTCGCGAACGCGCAGCCCTGGGACCAGGTCGCCGTGCGCGTGACGCCGCGCGTGCGCGCCGGCGCGCCGCCCGAGGGCGTCGCCTCGCCGCGACTGCGCGTGCCCTTCGAGCTCGAGGCGCGCATCGACCTGCACCGCGAGTCGGACCAGACGCTCATGGCGAGCAGCCTCGTCCGCAAGGCGCTCGTCGTGCCGGCGAACCGCAAGGGCGTGCTCGCGGAGGCCGAGCGCTTCCTCGCGTGGCTCGAGCGCGAGGGGTAGCGGGGCCGAGCGCGGCGAGCGAATCGCACGCCGCGCCGGAACGAGAGGTCTCCAACACCGATCCCGCGGAATCGACTATGCTCGGTCCGCCGATCGTGTCGAGTCCCGTCGGGAGGACTCCGCGGTCGCCCGAGGCACACACCGCAGCACGTGGGGGGACCACAGCATGTCGGTCAAAAACCCGCTCCGGCATCCCGGAGCGTCGTCCGGCCTTCTCCAGCGCCTCGCGCTGACGATCCTCGTCGTCTCGTCGACGGCGGGCGCGCAGTACCACTTCAGCCACGACGACGGCACGGTCGGCGTGGCGCCCGGCGCCGTCCAGGCGGCCCCCGACGTGCGGGACGTGTTCGAGACGGACCTGCCCTCGGGCGACCTCCTCGCGACGGACACGAACATCCTCAAGGTGGACAACCCGCTGCTCGCCGTGCTGGACGCGAACGACGACGTCGACGCGCTCTGCGACGACGGCGCGGGGTTCTTCGTCCTGCAGGACGGGGTCTTCAGTCCGGACTTCGTCTTCTCGGTGAAGCCCGGCGCCGTCGCCGAGGGCGGCACGCCGATCAACCTGCAGGCTCCGTTCAACGCCGCCGACGTCTTCAACTTCCTCGGCCCGCCGCTGGGCCACGGGAGCATGAACTTCGACGACCAGATGGACCTGCACAACGCCAACGTCGCGGAGAGCATCGACGGCATCCACGTCTTCGACGACCCGGACGACTTCGCGCCCGGGTCTCGCGTGCACTTCTCGCTCGCGAAGGGCAGCCCGACGCTCGCCGCCAACGGGTGGTCCGGGGCCGACATCCTCACGACCGTCATCGGGAGCGGCATCATCACGGTCGCGATCGACGCGGACGAGATCGGCCTCTCTCCCAACGACGACCTCGACGGCCTCGTCATGAACGCGGTCTACGACGAGGACGGCGACGGCGACCTGACCGACCAGGTGGACTTCTTCCAGCTGTGGTTCTCGGTCGACACCGGGGCCATCGGTCGCTTCAACAGCGACGTGCGCGCCGAGTCCGTCGGCAACGGGGTCCACGGGGACGTCTACTTCACCGCCGGCGCCCACGACAACAAGCTGTTCTACGACGCGATCAAGTGGACGCGGTTGGTCGGCGCCGACGTGGTCGACGCGCTCGACATCGCCGGCGACGTGATCCAGCCCCCGGGTCCGCCGCCGCCCGCGCTCGACCCGCCGCCGCAGGTGCTGCCGCTGCCGCTCCGGCCGTTCTGCGGCGGGTGGATCGGCATCTGCAACGGGACGCAGCCCAAGGACGTGGGCGCGCAGCTCCTGCTCGAGCTCGTCGACGACAACGGCGCGCCGGTGCACGTGCCGTTCACGGAGAAGCACTTCAAGGCCAACCCGAACCACCCCGACGCGGCCCGGCAGAAGGCGCTGCTCATGGCGGCGTTCCTGCGCGGCATCACGGTGAACGTCGACGGCCAGCAGATCCCGTTGTTCGACGACGGGCGCGCGCAGGTCGCGGTGGTAGTCGTAGACCTTGTCGGCGAACGACTGGCTGAAGCTGATCCAGCCTTCGAAGTTGATGATCAAGGTGTGCCGACCGGCGGCCTGCGCCTGGCGAGCCCAGGCGAGGCCCTTGGCGTAGGCCTCGCTCTGGCTGCTGCGGTCGGTGGGGCGATCGGTCGGGGCCGCGGGGCGGGTCGGGGTCGTCGGCGAGGT